>CALJOA010000031.1 GCA_937981585.1 uncultured Pirellulaceae bacterium
AATCCTATCGGCTCAACAACCTTTGGGCGCGGCGTTGGATCGGCACTGTCCTAGGCCTAGCAAAACAGGAAAAATGAATGAGTGAACACGCAAGTGAAGTTGAAAGCGGAGAAAGATTTGAGTTCGGAAAAAACTGGAAGAAATACTCTGCGTCCATCGACGAAAACCGAATCGCAATCGCTGAACAATCTTTAAAAGAACTATTGAGTCAAAGTAGCTTCGACGGTTTAACGATTTTAGACATCGGCAGTGGAAGTGGCCTTTTTTCACTAGGCTTCAGGCGGATGGGTGCGACTGTGACCTCCTTCGATTTCGACCCAAACAGCGTGCTATGTACCAAAAGTTTAAAAGATCATCACTTTCCCAATGATCCAAATTGGAACGTCCTTGAAGGGTCGGTTTTGGACCAATCGTTTTTGAAGTCATTGGGGAAATTCGATCTTGTCTACTCTTGGGGAGTATTGCATCACACCGGCAGCATGTGGGAAGCGATTGAGAATGCGCTGATTCCCCTCAACGAGAACGGGCGATTGGCTGTGGGGCTATATCGGGATCTCGGGATAAAATCCAAAGTATGGCATTTCGTCAAAAAAACGTATTGCTCATCTTTGATAGGTCGCTGGGCGGTAATTGGAGTCTTCATTCCTTACTATATTTTACGGGGATTTTTCGAAGATGTACTGAGATTGAAAAATCCGCTGCAGAGGTATCGAGAACGCAAAAAAAATCGAGGCATGAATCGATGGCACGATTGGATTGATTGGATCGGTGGGTACCCTTACGAATACACTTCGTTGGAGCGACTTCGGCAATTCGTAGAACCCAAAGGCATGCGTTTCGTGAATACCTCTAATCGGAGCATGGTTGAAGCAGTTTTCGAAAAGGCAACACACTGAAAATTATTTTCGATTACCCCCCTCAGTGATACGTTTTTACTTTCCGCGTAAGAACTTGCATTCTCTTTTTTGGCATCCTTTTCTTTTCAAACTCGATAGATTGTCTACAAATGAATGAACCGACTAAAACATTCGAACGTCCAACCGCATCAATGAGAGATAGTCAATGCGCTAGTTTGCAACCAATCATTATCATTGGTACTGGTAGATGCGGAAGTACGATTTTTTTTGAAGCGTTGTCGCACCATGAAAACCTCGGTTGGTTAACCAACTACGATACGGTGTTTCCCAAGTCGAACCTCGCGCAACTGACCCATTATGTTCGACGGTCAAGTCTGTTGGACCAATGGCTAGTGACCGAGAAACTTCAAAACAGATCCAAGTGGCGATTTGGAGAAAAATTCCTGATTCGACCCGAAGAAGGGTACGCAAAATGGAACCTACTCTGCGGCCGCGAATTTGGCAAAGATTACTTGATGAATCAAACTGCTTCACCACAGGCAGTCCGCGAAGTTAGGGCTTTTTTTCAAACTGTTCTACGGAAACAGGGAAAATCCAGACTTCTTATCAAAGTTACAGGTCCAACCAGGATTCACTTCTTAAACAGTATTTTTCCAGATGCTAAGTTCATTCATGTCGTGCGCGACCCTTGCGCGGTAGCCAGTTCACTCATGCGAACCTCCTTCTGGCAGTCGTCTATCGACAAACCAAGGTGGCAAAATGCACTTCCTGATGACTGGGAGAGCGAATGGGAAAATCATGACCGATCGCCACTTGCCTTGATCGCGATTCAGTACCGCACCATCATGAAGATTTGCGATCAAGAGGTACGCAAGATCGGACAAAAACGTTATCTTGAGTTATCTTATCAACAGTTCGTAGAGAACCCCGCCGAGACAATGGACACTGCGATACAGTGGGCCAACCTAGGGCCGTCGCCAAACGTATCGGTTTATGTTGGTTCTCCAAACCGCTACCGGAACATGAACTACAAGTACCACGAACACCTTTCTCTGGATCAAGTAAAAATGATCCGCGAGATCACTTCGGCTGAGGACGGTTGTTGATACGTTACTCGACTGCTCGAGGTAAATTGCTGATCGTTAATGAGCCCAAGATCTTCGTCAAGACGTAAGAACGTTTGGAGACTGTGCAAAAGCCCCTTGAGCTGGATTCGAAATGAAATTCCAAAGATTGAAAAACCGAGACAAGTTTCTTTATTGGATGTTTTGCCTCTTGGGAATACCCTGTGTTCTGAATTTGAACTGCATTACAAACAGGTTCTTGGGAATAGATCAGTTCTTTTCACCGTTTATTCTTCTGTTCGCAATCTGTGGGATCATCGCATCGGGCAAAAACCCTATTTTTGAGCTCGGCAAACTCGGCGGTTTGTTCGTGGCAGGACTTACCGCATTTGTTTTCGTAGGGATTGTCTCAGCATTTGTACACGGCCGTGAGTCTACTGTGTTTTCTGAAGCTATCAAATTTACAGCTTCTCTGGGAGTTGCCATCGCTGCAATCCTGATGGTGAGTCGATTAGCTGAAAAAGGTCACACAGCCAGGACCATGAATTTCTTCTTTTGGCTTAGCATCGCTTCGGTTTCAACAGTTTTCATCAGCTATATGTTCCCAACAATTAATGCAACGATCACCGACTCTCATGTTGATGGCCGGTTTTCAGGGACGTTTGGCAACCCCAATGAAGTTGCCACTCAGGCTTTGATTGCTACCGCCATCGGATTTTGCGTTGCGGCAAAAACTCTTCGTCTTAAGTACTTGATGATTTGCGTAGGGGTCTGTGTTCCGGCGGTTCTTTTGTCGCATTCGCGATCTGGCGTTGTCGGCATGGCTGCTCTGATCACAACTCTGTCATTCATTGTGTTCCCTGCGAAACATGTCATTCGCTCAGCCTTTGCGCTGGTTTTCATAGGCGTTGTTGTCTTCAGTGGCATGCAGTACCTAAAGTTTATCAGCCAAAACAGCTCCAGTTTAGCGATCGAAAAAAGAACAAAACTCATGTTTAGGCTTTTTCAAGGTGATATCGATGACAGAACAACAGGTTCTCGCACGACACTAGCCACGGAGGCGATTGGGCTCATTGCCAAACAGCCTATCGTGGGCCATGGACTGGGCTACATGAACAACATGCCCAAATCTCACTATGGGCCTCACAATATGATTCTAAAAATGTTGGGGGATTCAGGAATCATCGGCTGTTTCATCATTGGGATTTTTGGAATTCAGTTTTGTTTCTCAGCGCTACAATGCAAAATCCGATGGCTCAAAGTAGGCTTGCTGGGGATCATGTTGGCAGTAGGTTTCAACATGATGTCCTCGCATTCAGGATGGACTAGACGATTCATCGTCTTTCAGTTCGCAGTTATGATCGTTTTCCTCGATCCGAAAATTCAACGTTTGATCGAAACGCCTATGGGACGGCGACAGGTCTTCTGGTTCAAAAATACCTTCCCGCAAGAAGCAACGAATGGCTTCTCCGGTAATCATCCGCAGCAAAACCGGCAGTTTCTATAAACAATTGCTGCTCCAATCGGCCAAGATTCTTATTGAATACCTGTTCTTGCAACCTCTCACTTTCCTGCAGAACCCAAAACCAAAACTGCTGTAAGAGAGTGATTTGAATATTTCGTTAATGAACTCAGATATTTCAAAGCAGAAGATTCTTCTGGTTATCGACAGCCTTCATTGTGGAGGCGCCCAACGTCAACTTTGCTACCTTGCCCATGGACTGCAATTACTTGGGTACAAAGTGACAGTGTTTGTTTACCATACTGAATTCGATTTTTTTGAACCGTATCTCAACGAACGCGGTATCGACATTATCCATGCCTCCCGGAAATCAAAAACCCAGACCATTGGCCACATCTACAAAGCCATTAATGAGCATGGGTTCTCTTGGGTAATATCTTATTTAGATGGGCCAAACATCTACTCTTTGGGGGCAAAAGTCTACGCGTCACTGAAAGGAGTTCAGATCAAGGTATGTGTTTCAGATCGTTCATCTACGGCTGACGGAAAACTTTACGGGAAAGAGAAATGGAGGCGGCAGCTCTATCGGATTGCTGACGCAGTTGTGGCGAACTCCAATTACCAAGCCGACACACTGCAACGTTCATTTCCAACAATTGCAAACCGTGTTCATGCAATTTTGAATTGTGTGGATGATCGTTTTTTTCAAAGTCGGATTGTTCCTGAAACTTTGGCGCATGCTGACCAAAAAGTATATGCCGTTGTTGGACAAATCAATCATGGAAAAAATCTGCATGGTCTTGTCCAGGCAATGATTCAATGCAAAGAAAAGCTTCCCATGATGCCGGTAATAAAGTGGGCTGGCAGAGTTGGCGAAGGCTCTGAAGCCTATTTTGAGGAACAAAAGGCATTGATTATGGATTCAGGGCTTTCAAATTCCCTGATCTTTCTTGGTAGTGTCGATGACGTCCCCAAAATGTTAAATGAAGTCCATGGACTAATTCATCCATCCCTGCGCGAAGGCCTGCCAAACGTCGTTTGCGAAGCGATGACAATCGGGCTTCCGGTTGCCATCGGGGATATATCCGACGCAAAAATTTTGACGGGCAACGAGAGGGGATTTCTATTCGACCCTAACTCCAGCGAAGAACTATCGGATGCCATCGTAAAACTAACCAAGCTCTCATCAGATGAAGCCGCGCACATGTCCCGTGCAGCTGCTCGATTCGCTGAAGAGAATTTTAGAATTCAAACGATGGCCCAAAAGTACATTGATGTTCTTGAATCGGCCAGCCTTCCCGTCTGAAAATCATGAGCCTGCCAAGCCGATGAATCGACCAAGTCAAAACTCCAATCGTATTGCAATCATTGGAACGATTCCTCCACCCTTTGGGGGTGTTAGCATCCATATCGAGCGAAAATTAGCATTGCTGGAACGGGCAAACATTGGATTTACGGTTTACGAACAATCCTGCAAAGACGATCCGAACCGAAACATTGTGCCTTTTAAACCATCGGTGTTTTCATTTTTGAAGCTGCTGTGGCGTATGCCTGAACGACTCGTTCACTTTCATACCAACAGACTGCCCGTTCTTGCTGTTGCCGCTTGGGTGCTTCGTTTTCGACGGAAAAATTACATATTCACAATTCATAGCGAGCAACCCTTGCGCGTTATTAGAGGCGCTAACGTCATCACGCGATTGGCCTACAAGAACTGCCTTCGCAATGCGAGCCATATCATCTGCGTCAGCTCAACAATCGAAGAATTCATGCTGAGTATCGGCGTCCCCCAATCAAGGACTGCCGTTATCCCTGCGTTCCTACCTCCTACAGAAAAAGAGACCTGTCCGACCAACATTCCCGAGGAAGTGAATCGGTTTTTGGAACGCTACAACAAAACGGTTGGAACCCATGGATGGTTTGGGTACTTTATCGACGGTGTTCACGTGTACAGCTTCGATCACGTTGTCGAATTGGCAAAGCATCTCAAGGCAAACCACCCCGACGTCGGGCTTTACACCATCATCAGTGGCACTTACGAAGAGAGTCATCGCGACCAAATATTTGAGCTTCGTAAGGCAGCCCAGCTTGAAGACAATTGGATGATTATCGAGAGTCAGTTTGTAGCCGCAGCGCTTTACAAGAAAACTGACGTTTTTATTCGGCCTACCATCACCGATGGCGATTCCGTTAGTATTCGCGAATGCCTATTTCTAGACACGCCAGTGGTGGCGAGCGACGCAGTTAAGCGGCCCAAAGGATGTCATATTTTTCCCAACCGAGACTTTGACGCGATGCTCAAATTGACGATCGAAGCGCTCAATAGCTCAGCGAAACCATCAGCACTGACAACGGCAGATGGATTCGAAAACAGGCTGATTCAGATTCTCGAACATAACGTAAAAACCACGTACAGCTAGTTCATGAAACAGATTCTTCAAAATCTAGGTAACGGCGAAACGATTCTTGCCGAAGTGCCTTGCCCCAGGCGAAGCACAGGCTCCGTGCTTATCCAGACTTCCAAAACACTGGTTTCGCTGGGAACCGAAAAAATGTTGATTCAATTTGGCCAGAGCGGCCTGATTGCGAAAGCCCGAGCACAGCCCGACAAGGTAAAAAAGGTCTTACAAAAGATTAAGACTGATGGACTCTGGACTACCGTCGATGCGGTTCGCACAAAGCTCGGCACACCCATTGCTCTTGGATATTGCAACGCGGGTGTTGTCGTTGAGGTAGACCCAGGTCGTTATGCGATTGGTGATCGGGTTATTAGCAATGGACACCATGCTGAAATGGTTTCTGCGAAAGAAAATTTGACGGCAAAAATCCCAGACACGGTTTCGGACGAGACCGCCGCATTTACGGTCGTGGGGGCGATTGGGCTTCAAGGGATTCGACTGTTGCAGCCTACTCTTGGTGAGCGAATTGTTGTCAGTGGACTCGGCTTGATTGGGTTGCTTTGCGTTCAAATGTTAAAGGCCCAAGGGTGTCAGGTACTTGGAATCGACTTTGACGAAACTAAGTTGGAACTAGCACGTCAATTTGGAGCCGAAACAATCAATCTCGGGGCAGGACAAGACCCCGTTCATGTCGCACGGAACTGGACCCAAGGGGAAGGTGTCGACGGCGTGCTCATCACCGCCTCGACCAAGAGCGACGAATTGATTCATCAGGCGGCAACGATGTGCCGGAAACGTGGAAGAATCGTTTTGGTAGGTGTCGTTGGCCTCAATATAAATAGATCTGACTTTTACGAAAAAGAAATCTCGTTTCAGGTATCTTGCTCCTACGGCCCCGGACGCTATGAGACCAACTACGAGGATCGTGGGATGGACTATCCCATCGGGTTTGTCCGTTGGACTCAACAACGAAATTTCCAAGCGGTCCTGAATCTTATGGCCGAAGGTAAAATCGTTGTCGAGCCTCTGATCACCCATCGATTTCCGTTTGACGATGCGCTAGCTGGCTATCAAGCTGTAAACGAAAAAGGAGCAATGGGCATTGTGCTGGACTATGCGTCCGAGTCGCCAGACCAGGAAAGGAAATTGACTCGAAAAATAGTCTCATCGGCACCAATTAAAGGAAAGTCTGCCGGAGATACTGTGATTGGTTGCATAGGCGCTGGAAACTTTACAACACGGACTCTACTTCCAGTTTTCCCCAAGAAGGGTGTTTTCAAAAAGACGATTGTTAGCGGCACTGGCGTTTCCGCATCATTTGCCGGCAACAAGTTTGGGTTTCAGGAAATCTCGAGTGACTCTGACTTAGTCATGAATGATCCGGAAATTGATGCGGTATTCATAACAACTCCACATAGCAGCCATTGTCGACTTGTTTGCCAAGCCATCGAAGCTGGGAAACACGTCTTTGTTGAAAAACCAATGGCGATGACTTTTGAGGAAATTGAATCGATCGAAGTTGCGATGTCTGCAAACCCTGAGTCATGCGTAATGATCGGTTTTAATCGTCGATTCTCACCACACATGATTGAAATCAAAAAGTGGCTAAAATCGACACCCGGGCCAGTTGCGATATTGATTACTGTCAATGCCGGAGCGATACCAGCTGACCACTGGACACAGCTACGCGACGTAGGTGGTGGCCGAATCATTGGCGAGGGATGCCATTTTATTGACTTGGCAAGATTTCTCGCGGGCGATCGAATTGAAAAAGCCTCGGCGTTTCCCCTCAAGGGAAGCGAAGGACAACTTGGGGACTGCGTATCGATGCAACTTTCATTTGCTGATGGTTCGATTGCGTCGATCTGTTACTTAGCCAATGGGTCAAAGGACTTTCCCAAAGAACGAGTAGAGGTCTTCGGTGGTGGCAAGGTTCTGACTTGTGATAACTTTCGGGTCTCGAAGGAGATTGGTGGAAGCAGAAAACTCAAGACCTCAAGCCAGAACAAAGGGCACCAGAAAGAACTCACGGTGTTTTTTGACGCGATTAAGAAAGGCGGTAGTTGGCCCATTTCGGCTGAAGAACTCATTGAAGTCTCCAGAACAACTATCGAGCTTGACCAACAAGTTCAAACTATGCTCGCCGAAAACCAGTAGCAGTCAGTCAATAAGTTTGTATCTCTAGGGATACTGTTTTTCTGTTCAACCTGAAACCATTTAACTTGTTTAGTCAACTTTATAAAAAACAGCTGCTAGTCGGTGCGGCTAAAGTTTCAACGCAGACCGACAATCCCCCTTGTTTCGAGCCGACTCTCTATCAAGCCGTCAGTGATAATGGATAACACTCAGTCAATCGTTGCTCGCATTGTCGCCGGAACGCGAGAAATCATGGACGCTCCAACTGGGAACGTTCCATTACACATACCGGTGTTTGGCGAAAACGCGGCTGGCTACGTCAATGAGTGTATTACCACCGGCTGGGTTTCTTCAGTGGGTAAATTTGTCGACCGGTTCGAAGCCGATTTAGCGAAGTTCACGGGCGCCAAAAGAGCGGTCGCTATGGTCAATGGAACTGCGGCCTTGCATATTGCACTAAAGCTGTGCGGTGTTGAGCCAGGCGATGAAGTCTTGTTACCTTCACTGACCTTTGTTGCCACCGCCAACGCAGTCAGCTATTGCCACGCCACACCACACTTTGTTGAAGTCGAATCACGTACTCTGGGAATTGACGCCAAAGCTATCCGTGACTACCTAGGCGAAATCGCCGAAGTCAAAAACGGGAGCTGCACCAATCGGAAAACTGGCAACACAATCCGCTGCTTGATTGGAATGCACGCGTTTGGGCATCCGTTTGAACTCGAGAGCGTTTTGGAACTATGCGAGGATTTCGGGCTCAATCTTGTCGAAGACGCAGCCGAATCGATCGGATCCTACTACAAGCAACAACACACCGGGCTTTTCGGACGCGTCGGAACTCTCAGTTTCAACGGAAACAAAACAATTACGACCGGTGGCGGAGGAGCGATCATCACCAACGATGACTCGCTTGCCGATCTGGCAAAACACCTGACCACGACCGGCAAGAAGCCGCACCCCTATCGGTACTTTCACGATATGGTCGCGCATAACTACCGAATGCCGAATTTGAATGCGGCATTGGGTTGCTCACAACTGGAAGACTTGCCGGCCATTCTTGAATCAAAACGAAAGATCGCGGCAGGTTACATAAGCACTTTCGCCGACAATTCAGACTTTGAGATTCTTGCCGAACCAGAAAATTGCCAAAGCAATTATTGGCTTAACGCGCTTGTCCTGTCGGATTTAAATGCAAAACACCATGACGCTGTCATCCAACAGCTTAATCAAGCCGGTATAATAGTGCGGCCCATTTGGGAACCGCTTCATACACTTCCGATGTATTGTGATGCCCCGAAAATGGAGCTGGGCGTTACGATGAATCTTGCAAATAGAATTATTAACTTGCCTAGCACCCCACGAATTCTTTGAGTAGTAACAACTATTCCAATTTTCCGCCTGTAATCATCATGGGATTTGGCGGTCACGCTCGGGTCTTGATTGATTGCCTTCGTTCAATTGGGCGTGAGATTTTATTTTGCACCGAAATTGACCCAAAGCACGTCGGTCGAACTGTTGATGGAGTCGAGATTAAGGGGTCAGACGAGCTAATCCTAAACTTGGAGCCCGATAGTTTTCAACTTGTTAACGGAATCGGTTCGATAGGCAAACCGGTTCGCAGACAGCAGATCTATGAGTGTTTCAGTGATCAAGGTTTCGAATTCGCGACGGTGATTCACCCCTCCGCAGTGATAGCCACGTCTGCTAAGATCGCTGACGGAGTCCAGATCATGGCAGGGGCATTGATTCAGGCCGATGCGACGATTGGTTGCAACACAATAATTAACTCGGGAACCTCTATCGATCACGAGTGTCGCGTCGGCTCCCACTGTCATATCGCCCCGCGTGTCGCACTTAGCGGTGAAGTAACCGTTGGCGATAGCTCGCACATTGGTACCGGCGCCAGCATAATTCAGAGTATATGCGTTGGAAACGGTTGTGTTTTAGGCGCCGGCGCTACTTTAGTGAGCGACTTGCCAGATGATACAATTGCAGTAGGAACCCCAGCCAAACCTGTTTCGTCAAGCCGAAAGAAAAAGCAATGAACAAAGCCGAATTCATCAACCTTATTGAAGATGTACTCGAAGAAGATCACGGAACATTCGATGGATCCGAATCACTCAAAGATGTTGGATGGGACTCAATTGCATTCATGAGCTTTATTTCAACGGTCGATTCAAAGCTTGGGGTTACTCTTGCCCCAACCGTGATTGCCGAATGTGAAACAGTTGGCGATCTCGTCAAACTGGCTGGCGACAAAGTTACCGACTGATGATCAATCTCACTGAGCTAACTGGAAAACAGATAATCGTCACCGGAGCGTCTTCGGGTATAGGACGAGCCTGTGCGATCTTGATCAGTCGTTGTGGTGGAAAAATCATCGCAACAGGTCGTAATCCAGATCGAATTAATCAAACTCTTTCAAACCTCGAGGGCGATGGGCATCATGGTGCATCGTTTGATTTGAGTGATGCCGACGCGACCGGACAGTGGATGCTTGACCTAGCCAAAGAGCACGGCAAGCTCGATGGCTTGGTTCATATGGCGGGAATTCATAGAGCCAAGCCACTGAAGGTTTCCGATCCCGAGTTCGTGGAAGAACTCTTGAGCGTCAATGTTGGGTCGGCAATTGCGTTGGCTCGTGGTTTTCGTCACAAGAAAGTTCGTGGCGAAAGTTCCAGCGTCGTATTTGCTGCTTCTGTTGCCGCGTTGGTTGGTGAAGCCGGAATTTCAGCTTACTCGGCAACCAAAGGAGCGATCGTTTCCCTGACCAGAGCACTTGCCATCGAGCTTGCCCGAGAAAAAATTCGCGTCAACTGTGTTTCGCCATCGATCGTCAAAACGGAGATGACGGAAAAGTTCCACGAGTCATTTACTCCTGAGCAAATTCAGGAAATCGAAGCCCGTCATCCTTTGGGTTTGGGTGAGCCCAATGACGTCGCTGCTTTGGTTGTTTTTCTGCTGTCTGATTCGGCTCGCTGGATCACCGGCAGCAATCTGGTTGTCGATGGAGGCTACTCGGCACAATGAAGATCGCCTCAATCGTCGGAATCGAATACTACCTACCCAAACAGAAACTGCACAACGACGATCTCGTCGCTCAGTTTCCCGATTGGTCAGTTGAGAAGATTGCCGAGAAAACCGGGATTCACTCGAGGGCAATCGTTTCCCCCAAAGAATGTTCATCCGACTTGGCGATCGCAGCAGCCGAAAGACTTTTCGAAAGTGGCATCGACAGGTCCGAAATTGACTTCGTTGTACTCTGCACTCAATCGCCCGACTACTTTTTGCCAACTACGGCATGCATCGTACAACACAAACTTGGGATACCTACAACCGCTGGTGCACTCGACTTTAACCTCGGCTGCTCCGGATATGTTTATGGACTTGGGTTGGCAAAGGGCTTGATCGAATCAGGACAAGCGAATCGTTTACTTCTGCTGACGGCCGAAACTTACAGCAAGTTTCTTGATCCTTCAGATCGTAGCGTCCGGACGATATTCGGTGATGCCGCTGCTGCAACAGTCCTCTCATCCAAGGAAGCCGATGTTTGCGAAATAGGCCCGTTTGTCTATGGAACTGATGGTTCGGGGGCCGAGAATCTGATCGTCGAGGGTGGCGCGATGCGCGATGCAGATAACTTAGCCGATCCCTACTTGCGGATGAATGGAAGCGAGATATTTGTCTTCACCTTGAAATCCGTTCCAAATCTGGTTCATCAAACGCTTGAAAAAGCATCGATCGAAATTGGAGAGATCGACTGGTTCGTTTTCCATCAAGCCAACCAGTTTATGATTGAACATCTCCGCAAGAAACTTGAGATTCCGCCTGAGAAATTTGTGGTTCATTTGGAAGACTGTGGCAACACCGTATCCAGCTCCATTCCAATCGCGCTCAAGACAGCAGTTGATGATGGACGGATCAAGGCAGGCCACAAAGTCATGACGGTTGGTTTTGGTGTTGGCTACTCATGGGCAGCAACGGTAATTAAGTGGAGTGGATCGGCATGAAGGATCTAATCATTGTCGGTGCCGGTGGATTTGGGCGAGAGGTGTTTCATTGGCTTCAGGATTGGCTCGATGCTGATCGCAACCGTAGCCAAGAATTTCAGATTAAGGGTTTCTTCTCTTTCGACGAAAATATCCTCGACGACTTTTCGTTTCCTGTTGGAATTCTGGGGCACGAAGAAACATACCAGATCCAACCAAATGACAGATTTGTCATGGGCATTGGGCGCATCGATCGAAGAAAGGTAGCGGCGGAAAAACTGATTCAACAAAACGCCCGATTTTTTACACTGGTACACCCAACTGCGAAAGTTGCTTCGTCGGCAACGCTGGGCGATGGCACCATTATATGTCCATTTGTTTTGGTGAGTTCCGACGTCAGCATTGGACGCTTTTCGACAATGAACATCTATTCATCTGCGGGGCACGACGCTGTGATTGGAGACTTCTGCCTCCTTTCGCCCTACTCAACACTTAACGGCTTTGCTCGCTTGGATGACGAAGTTTACATGGGGACCCACTCAACGGTCACGCTTTCAAAGACCGTCGGCGCAAAATCGAGAATTAGCGCTAATTCTCTGGTCGTCTCCAACGTACCTCCAGCAACGACGGTGCTTGGAACCCCAGGTAAAATGATTCCGAACCTGATCTAGAGTATGTCCAAAGTGATTCTGCACCAAGTCAATTGCGGTTTGGGGGCGCAATCGAACCAATTTTCCGATAGGCAGAACCTGGACCCGACGGCTTGCGCCGTTCTGCTACGGTGGTAGCGATATTGAGAATACTGGAATCGGTTTCGATTAAACTATCTTTTGAGCACACCTTGATTCAAGATCACAAATCGCGATTCCCAAAGCAAACACACAAATGAACTCATCTAACATTCTCAAGATGATCGGGCGAACGAGCAATCTTTTTACAGAGGATCTCAGAGCTCACGAAGCAGAGATCGCCAAGAAGATCTCAGAGTCAAAATTTCTTGTTATTGGCGGTGCCGGATCGATCGGAAGCGCCGTGGTCGAGGAGATCTTCAAGCGAAACCCTCAGTGTCTTCACGTCGTCGACATTAGCGAAAACAATCTCGCAGAACTGGTGCGCACACTTAGAAGCTCACTTGGATACATCTCAGGAGACTTCCGCACCTTCTGTCTGGACGTCATGTCCGACGAGTTCGACGCGTTTGCGGCGGCGAACAAGCAATATGACTATGTGTTGAATTTTTCTGCGCTCAAGCATGTTCGCAGCGAAAAGGATCCATTCACGTTGATGCGGATGATTCGCACGAATATCTTTTTGACCAAAAAGTCGCTTGAGTTTGCCGCCACCTGTGGCGCGAAGAAGTACTTCTGCGTCTCGACCGATAAAGCATCTAATCCGGTCAACATGATGGGCTGCTCGAAACGAATCATGGAGCTGTTTCTGTTGAAGTACGGAAAGGTTCCTGTCTCCAGCGCCAGGTTTGCCAACGTCGCGTTCTCCGACGGCAGCCTGCTGCACAGCTATCGCAATCGGCTTGCCAAACGTCAACCGCTGGCGGCTCCCAACGATGTAAAACGCTACTTCGTCACCGCGCCAGAAGGCGCGATGCTTTGCCTGTTTTCGATTTTCTTCGGAGAAGACAAAGACATTTTCTTTCCAAAGCTCACGGCGGACTTGCATTTGGAGACATTCGACAAAATCGCCATCCGCTTTCTTAAAGAGAACGGATACGAGGCCGTCGACTGCGAGTCTGAAGATGTGGCCCGAGGATCGGTTGAAGAACTTTCCGCCCAAGGCAAATGGCCCTGTTGCTTCTTCACCAGCGATACGACAGGCGAAAAAGCGTTTGAGGAGTTCTTCACGGATACCGAAAACGTGAATTGGGAGCGATTCAGCGATATCGGAATTGTCAAAAACGATCAGGAGTTCGATGGCGCGGCGTTGGAAGCATTCGAGGCAATGATCCAAAAGGGCTTGGCCGAGCAAAAATGGGACAAAGCCGAGTTGGTCAAAGAGTTTCTGAAACTGGTGCCCAACTTTGAGCACGAAGAGAAGAACAAAAACCTTGATAACAAAATGTAATGATAAAGCGACTGTTTGATATTCTCGTTTCAGGATCCGTACTTCTGGTCCTGCTGATCCCCGGCTTGATCATTATGTTTTTGCTCAAGCTCACTGGCGAAGGGGAAGTGTTCTACTTCCAACCACGCGTTGGGTTTCTGGGTAAGCACTTCCAGGTGTTCAAGTTCGCCACGATGTTGGTCGGTAGCGAAAAGATGGGCAACAAAGACATCACCGTCCGCAACGATCCTCGGGTCACGGCGGTCGGACGGGTGCTACGGAAAACGAAAATCAATGAGCTTCCGCAACTAATCAATATCTTCAAAGGCGACATGAGCGTGGTTGGCTGGCGACCGTTGGTGCCAGCGGGGTTTGCACTCTACAGCGACGAGGTCAAGGAGCAGATTGTAAAAACGAAACCGGGACTGACTGGAATCGGCTCGATCGTTTTTCGCGATGAAGAATACATTATTGAAAAGACGACCAAGGAGCCTCGCGACTGTTACCAGAACGACATCTCGCCCTACAAAGGCGAACTTGAGCTCTGGTATCAAAAACGTCAGAGCTTCTGGATGGACATGAAAGTCATCGTGTGCACGGCGTTGGTAATTCTCTTACCCAACTCCAACGTTTATCAGCGGATGTTTCCCGACCTACCCAATCCTCCGCAAGGCGGGGAGATCGAACGAATTCGAAATCTCGGCAAAGAGAATTAACTCCGCTTGAACCTTTCAACGCTCAAATTGATGATCCGTCATTTCGGTGTCGGCTGGGTTGTCTATCGCGGCTGGAAATCGGTAAGCGAGAAACTTGGGTATTGGAAATTCAAACTGCCCTCCAAGCCATGGGAGTACTTCGGTTCTGAAAAGTTCAACCCCGCAAAAACCTGGCAGACTCCAGATGAGTTTTTTGAACAGCGGGACAACGCGGGGGTCAAGTTCTTCTTTGACCCCAACAGCCTGAGCCAGTCGCGAGATTGGCTGAAGTCGTTTGATCCAAACGATCAGTGGGCTGAAGAAACCGTCAAGCGAATCGACAAGGGTGAGTTTCTCTATTTCTCTGCTCGGTGGATTAATATTGGCGAGCAACCCGATTGGTTTCTCAACCCGTACGACCAACAATCCGCCCCCAGTGGTCAACACTTCAGTGAGATTAACGAGTTTGGGTTCGGTGATGTTAAAACGATCTGGGAAGCCAGTCGTTTCGGTTTTGTGTTTCTCCTCGCCCGAAGCTTTGCACGGACTGACAATCAGCAATGCGCCGAAACGTATTGGCGATTGCTTGAACACTGGATGGAGTCCAATCCGCCGTACGAAGGTATCAATTGGAAATGTGGTCAGGAATCTGGGCTTCGCTTCCTCGCTGCTGTTTTCGGCTTTCACGTTTTCTCCCGATGTCCCGCGACAACTGCCGAGCGAATCGAACGGTTCAATCGGTTTGCGGCCGCCACTGGAAACCGAATCGAGAAACATATTGGCTACGCGATCAGCCAAAAGAACAATCACGGAATTTCAGAAGCCGTCGCACTCTGGACGATCGGAGTTTTGTTTCCTGATTTGAAGCAATCCGGGAGTTGGCGTTCCCGAGGACTCGCTGTCCTGAAACAGCTTTGCCTTGAGTTGATCTATGAAGACGGAGCGTTCTCGCAACATTCAGCCAACTACCATCGTCTGATGTTGCACCTACTGTCGTGGGCGGTTCGGCTGGCTGAGGTCAACGAAGTACGGCTTGATCCTCAGGTGTTGGAGAAATTCAAACTTGCTTCGAACTTTATTGAGTCATTGCTTGACGATTTCAGTGGCACCGTTCCAAGATACGGTAACGATGATGGCGCGATGATACTGGCTCTCAACCACTGTGATTATTTTGACTTTCGACCATTGGTCCGACTTTGCAGTGCATTAAACGAGCGGCCAAGCCGCTTTGCCGATGGGCCTTGGAACGAAGATCTGTTTTGGTTCGGATTGCCGATTTCTAAAACCAACGATGACAGTTTGAAAACTGATTCAAGTGCAAAGACAGTCTCGAAAAAGAGTTTCCCGCAAGGCGGAATCCATCGACTTTCCGTCGATCAAACGACCGCCGTAATCCGAGCCGGTTCCTTTCAACATCGCCCGACCCAATCTGACATGATGCATGTTGATGTTTGGTGGCGGGGGCACAACGTTGCGATCGACCCTGGGACGTATTCCTATAATGGCCAAAAGCTTTGGAAGAATATTCCCTTCATGCGGAATCAACAGCACAACTCGATAATTGTGGACTCATCTGAGCCGGAAACAAGCGTCTCGAAGTTTATGTTGTTGCCTTGGAACGAAGCGGAATTAGTATCAGAGTATCAATCTGACAACGTGCTGGGCATGGAGTGGAAGCGGACGATTTCCCATCGGCTATCGACTCCGGTGGCTCACCATCGTGCCTTGGTTGTGCTTCCCGAAAACATCGTTGTAGTCTGGGACGCATTGTGGTCTCAAAGCCCTCATGATTACACGGTAAACTGGTTGCTGGGAGGGAAACTGGATTCTTTTGAAGAGTCCACAAATAGAGTGATAATTGCATTAGAGGATCAGTCGTATTGGGTTGAAGTCACTGCGAATCAGGAATTAAGTTCCGACCATGTTGTTGGGGACACTGTTTCGGCTCGCGGCTGGTTCTCGCCTCGGTATCTGGAGCTTAAACCGGCGATCTCCTTGAAAGCAAACTCGACTGCGAAGAATCTGATTTTTCAGACTTCGTTTGGCCCCGGTGGACACCCGATGGTCGATCAAACAATATTACCCTTTCCCGAATCTACCAACCCGTACTGTCTGTTGGATGCTGACTGCGTTCAGGAAGTTCTCAAAGCAAACACTCGATGAAAATTCTGCTCATTCACCAGGCTTTCCAGTCGCTTCAAGGCGCCGGCGGTACTCGACACTACGAGTTTGCCCAGCATTGCATTGAGCGCGGTCACGAGTTCGTCGTCGTCGCCAGTGACGTAAGTTATCTGGACGCCAAAAAGATGGACAAATCGCGATCCGTTGAAGTGATCGACGACATCAAAATCATTCGGGCCAGCACTCCAAGGTATATCCATAAAGGATTCGCTTGGCGAATCGTGGCCTTCATCGTTTACATGTTCAGCTCGTTTTGGTCAGCGTTTCGGGAACCCAAAGTCGATCTGGTCATGGGCACGTCGCCGTCGCTGTTTCAAGGGCTCTCGGCGGCTTGGGTAGCGCTACTCAAACGCCGTCCATTTTTGTTGGAGATCAGGGATCTATGGCCGGACTTTGCGATCGAAATGGGGGTACTAAATTCGAAGGTGCTGATCTTTTTTGCCAAGCTTGTAGAGAAGTTCATTTACTGGCGCGCCTCACACATTTTGGTCAACTCGCCCGCTTACGTTGACTACTTGGTTGAGAAGGGCATCAGTCCTGACAAGATTTCGTTGATCCCTAATGGTGTCGATCCCAAGATGTTCGAGGGCGATGCCGACCCGACCCGGATTAGAAACGAGTTCGATCTGACGCAAAAGTACATCGTTACCTATGCCGGCGCGATCGGACCCGCCAACGACATTCCAACTATCGTCCGTGGAGCAGAGCGACTGAAGGACACAACCGACATTCACTTTCTGTTAGTCGGTGGTGGCAAAGCACTTGAGGAAGTCCGAGAGCTGGTTAAGGAAAAGAACCTCACCAACGTGACGATCACCGGAGTGCGTCAAAAGTCAGAAATGGCGGATGTCCTTGCTGCATCAAATGCTTGCGTCGCGACGTTGCAGAACATTCCGATGTTCAAGATGACCTATCCCAACAAAATTTTCGATTATATGGCTGCCCGAAAACCAATCGTTTTGGGCATCGATGGCGTGATTCGAAAAGTCGTCGAGGACGGCAACGGAGGAATCTTTGTTGAACCGGGTGATGACAAGCAACTGGCCGATGCGGTAGTTTGGATGTACGAGCACCAGGACGAAGCTACGCAGATGGGAATCTCGGGCTGCCAGTACGTGGCTGAGAATTTCAATCGTGAAAATGACGCTCGAGATTTCTGCGATTTGATCGAGAAAGTCCTGGCCGAAAAATAGAAAAATGAGTTATTGATGAAACGGATCGCTTGCATCGTCGGTGCCAGACCAAACTTTATGAAAATCGCTCCAATCCTGCGCGCGATGAAGTCCACGCCGGAGCTGAAGCCGACTTTGATCCATACTGGTCAGCATTACGACAAGAATCTCTCTGACGTATTCTTTGAAGAGCTCGGGATTTCCCGCCCCGATATTTCAATGGGAATCGGTTCGGGTTCCCACGGCAAGCAGACGGCTGAGATCCTCGTAGGGATTGAAGGTATTCTCGTCGAAGCCGCTGATCGAGGCGAACCGTTCGACAGAATGGTCGTCGTTGGTGACGTCAATTCAACGGTAGCGGCGGCGATCGCTGCGGTAAAACTGCATATCCCAGTGGCTCACGTAGAGGCCGGTTTGCGCAGCTTTGATCGTGCTATGCCAGAGGAGATCAATCGGCTCTTGACCGATTCGATTTGTGACATGTTGCTGGTATCCGAACCCGAAGGTGTTGTGAATCTCAAGAACGAAGGGCACGCGGACAGCAAGATTCACTTGGTAGGCAATGTAATGATCGACACGCTGTTGCATCAGGTAAAGATCGCCAAGACCAGTGGCGTACTAAAAGAGCATGGCGTCGAACCGCGCAACTATGGGGTTGTCACGCTGCATCGTCCCGCCAACGTTGATGACAAGAAAGTGCTTGGGGCGTTACTAGATGTGCTGATTGACGTCTCAAAACATATGAAACTTGTGTTTCCGATTCATCCGCGAACCAGCGCGCGGTTGAAGGAACACGGGCTTGAGAATGTCCTTCAGTCGAATCCGAACATCGTCTGTTTGGGGCCACTGGGATACAACGATTTTCTCTGCTTGACCTCCCAAGCCAAGGTGATCGTTACCGATTCTGGTGGATTGCAGGAAGAGTCAACAGCGCTCGATGTACCTTGCTTGACGATGCGCCCTAACACCGAGCGCCCAATAACCGTTACAAGTGGTACTAGCACACTGGTTGGAAGTGACGCTGATAAACTTCAGCTTCACCTCAACGAGGTGCTTGGGGGAACCTATAAAAAAGGGGAATGCCCCCAGCTATGGGATGGAAATGCTGCTCAGCGGATCGTTGAGGTATTGCTCAAATCGTAGCTCCCTATAGTTTGACATAGCCGATTCGATTTCGCCCAATTAGAATGAAACTTTCTATTTCCCCGCCAAAGTGGCTCTTTTGAGCAACCTTCAAGTTGGTTCATTCCAAACAGAAATGCGGCAAAGCCGCAATTAGAAAAATGACCGAAACAGCAACTACGATCGTCAACAACCTTAGCCAAGCAATTGCCCAGCAGACTGCCAAAGTCGGTGTGGTGGGTTTAGGATACGTCGGACTCCCACTTCTTGACGCATACATTTCAGCCGGATATTCGGCGATCGGATACGACGTTGACGCCAAGAAAACCGAAACGCTCAATAAAGGCGAAAGCTACATCGCTCATATCGAGGGCTCTAAGATTCAGGCTTGGCTGGACAAGGACAAGTTCGAGGCCACGACGGTCATGGAACGGCTTGATGAAGCCGACGTGATTCTGATCTGCGTTCCAACACCGCTTTCGGATAGCCGCGATCCCGACTTGAAGTATGTCGAGATGACGACAGAAGCGATTGCAAAACGTCTTCGCCCGGGCCAGATGGTGATTCTCGAGAGCACCACTTATCCAGGAACCACCAAAGATGTACTTTTGCCGATCCTCACCAAGACTGGACTTGAGCCGGGTAAAGACTTCTTTCTGGCTTACAGCCCTGAAAGGGAAGACCCCGGCAACCCAGACTTTACTGCGGGAACGATTCCAAAAGTTGTGGGAGGGCTTGAACCTCACAGCCTGAAACTGGCAACCGAGTTTTATGAGAAAGCGATCACGCAGGTCATTCCGGTTGATTCTTGTGAAGTCGCTGAGGCTTGCAAGATTCTGGAGAACACTTATCGAAGTGTAAATATCGCGATGGTCAACGAACTCAAGGTTCTGTTTCAGAGAATCGGAATTGATGTCTGGGAAGTGATCGAAGCGGCCAAGACAAAGCCATTTGGCTTTCAAGCGTTCTATCCCGGGCCAGGACTAGGTGGACACTGCATTCCTATCGATCCGTTTTATCTGAGTTGGGTCGCGCGAAAGCATGGCATCCCGACCAAGTTTATTGAGTTGGCGGGTGAGATTAACACCAGCATGCCGCTGTACGTTATTCACAAACTCGCTGAAGCACTCAACCAAAATGGGAAGCCGATCAAGGGAAGCAAAATCGGCGTCTTTGGAGTCGCATACAAAAAGGATGTCGACGATCCTCGCGAAAGCCCGTCTTTCAAATTGATGGAATTACTTGAAGAGCGAGGAGCTGAACTGAGCTACGTTGACCCGCACATTCCCAAACTGCCCAAGATGCGACATTTCGTTGTCCCCGATCTCTGCTCAGAGGAACCAACGCCCGAGTACATATCCTCACTGGACTGTGTCTTGATTGCGACTGATCACACCGCGTTTAAGTGGGACGAAATCGTCAAGCACGCTTCGCTGGTGGTTGATACTCGCAATGCAACCAAAGACCTAGTGAACGGGCGCGAGAAAATCTGCAAGGCATAGTCCGCATCGATTCGATGAGAGTTGCACCCAAATTCGTTTTTTAAGATCCATGAAAGCCAAGTTTTGATGACATCAGACAAACAAACCTACTTTGTAACAGGTTGCGCTGGATTCATCGCCAATCGAGTCGCTCACTTGCTGCTTGAGCAGGGTCACAAAGTTGTCGGCATCGACAACATGAACGACTATTACGACGTAAGCCTTAAAGAACATCGGTTGGCCAAGCTCAATGGTTTCGACTCGTTTGAGTTCTTTCATCAGGACCTTGAGGACCGGGAAGCGGTTGCGAAAATTCTCGACGCACATACGTTTGACGCAGTGATCAATCTGGCTGCCAGAGCAGGGGTTCGGTATAGCATGGAGAACCCCACCGTCTACATGACGACCAATGCGATGGCCAGCTTGTATCTTCTGGAAGAAATGCGTTTGCGGGGAATCAAAAAGTACGTTCTAGCTTCGACTTCTTCGCTGTATGCTGGGCAGGAGATGCCATTTGTTGAAACCTTGGCGGTAAATACCCCCATTTCGCCCTACGCGGCTTCGAAGAAAGCGGCCGAGATGATGGCTCACGCTCATCACCACCTCTATGGTCTCGATATTTCAGTCGTTCGATATTTCACGGTCTATGGTCCAGCCGGACGGCCTGACATGTGCATCTTTCGTTTTATCAAGTGGATAGACGAAGGAACGCCGCTAACTTTGTTTGGAGATGGAACTCAGTCTCGCGATTTCACGTTTGTCGATGATATCGCAAAAGGCACGATCGCAGCGATCAAACCCGTTGGCTTCGAGGTCATTAATCTCGGCGGAGGCAACCAACCCGTCTCGCTCAACACGATTATCGAAAAACTGGAAAACCTGCTCGGTAAAAAGGCCAAAATTTCCAACAAGCCATTCCACATTGCCGATATTAAGACGACTTGGGCTGATATTTCCAAAGCGGACAAGATTCTGAACTGGAAACCGGAAATATCGCTCGACGATGGTTTGGAGCAATGCGTTCGCTGGCATCAAGAAAATCAACCATGGTCGGGGAACATTACGCTGCCCTAGTGCGTCATACTCGAGCTTGGCAATGGTTGGTTTGACTGCTTTTTCGCTCGCACTTTAAAATACGACATTTCCACTAAGTTCCTACTCGTTTCAAAACTCTATTCGGTTCCGAAAAATGACTTCCATTGAGACAGCTGAAACTCGAACAAGCGATAATTCAACAGATGGACTTAAGGTTCTTTGGCCATATCTGATCGCAATCGCGGTTCAAATCCCGATGTTGTTGCTTTACTTCAAAGGGCTTTGGAATCGCCCTCACTATCAGACTTTTATTGTTGCCGTGATTGCTGCCGTCGGACTCGCACTCTACCGGTGGCCATTTGATGCCAAGCAACCGTTCCACCGAAGCGTTCCAAGTGATCTTCTGTATATCGTCGGACTTGGTGCTGCGTTTCTGGGAGCGATTTTTGTTGAGCCGTGGTTTGTCGCTTTCAGTGTGATGACGATTGTTGCGAGTTTGTTTGTAAGGACTCTCGACAAGGAATCGCTTACCAATCTCTGGCCTTGTGCGCTACCGCTTTTTGTATTCCTTAAGCTCCCTTGCAATTTCGATTACCAGTTAATAACCAAACTTCAGCAATATAGCGCGATATATACCAGTCGCCTGCTTGATCTTGCGGGACTTGGGCATCACATGGACGGCGTTGTCATCAAGATTCCGGGCATGCAAGACTACGGCATCGAAGAAGCTTGTAGCGGAATACAATCGTTCTTCACTCTGATGCTCGTGGCAACGATCTTCTTAGTTGCCACGCGAAGAATTCGAGTTCCCAAAATGGGATTTGGCGTCATCGCTCTGCTGGCTGCTTTAACAGCATTCATGATCCGCGTATCTCTGACCTCCGCTGGATGGCTTGAGTCGCCTTTCCTGATAGACCTAACAACAATGTTAATGGCAGGCCTTGTCCTGTTTTCTTTAATTGGATTTCAATCAACCGCTTTGCTGCTGTCTGCGATCTTCTGGGCAGTATTCATGAACACCTTGCGTATCCTAACGATACCTCTTGCTAACCAATTCTTGGAATACGATCTCTCCAAAGGAATGAGCCATGACATCCTGGGATACTGTGTACTGGCGTTAGGTATCCTCCTGATTCTAAGTACAGATCAGTTTCTTCAGTTCCTTTTCGGCCCTGTGGAAAGCTCCGATGAAACAAGCCAAATGGGCAGCGGCATCAGCAAGTTTTGGAACAACATCATTTCAGGAGGCTCTACCGAGGAAGTTCTTGAGAAGACGGGAAAGCTCCGTCTTCAGCGCAAGCCTATATCTTCCAATGGATACCGGTTTATCTTGATCATCACCGGTTTGATTGGAGTTTTCGGTCTGTTCCAAAGTGTTGACGCTTTCAGATCGTGGAGCCATCCAGATCTTGTCACGCGGTTTTTCAACGATGATATGATTGTAGATTTTGAGAAGCAAGACATGCTGGAAACTATTGGGGGTTGGAAACAGGTCGGGTATAAACCCGAAAATCGCCACCACGGTGCTGATCATGGACAACGATCTGATGTTTGGCAATTTCGCTCGCCGGCACATTCCTGCTCAGCCATCTGCTCTCTGGATCAGCCGTTTCCCGGTTGGCATGAACTTACGATCTGCTACCGAAATCAAGGCTGGAAAATGGTCAAACGAACTCGAGTTACTCCGGAGACCGCTGGAGACGAGGAACCTTGGCCTTACATCCAGGCGATGTTTGAAAGGGACACCGGCGAAAAAGGATTTCTGGTATTTAGTCTGTTCAACTCATTTGGTGACGGTGTTGAAGCTCCGCGTCAGTATGGAAATGTCGAGTGGTTTATTTTGGCCGCCCAAAACCGGCTTTCACATCGCATCCGCGCCCAGCTGTATCAAGGTGAAGCCTATCAAACCCAATTGTTCTCCACGTCATTCAATAAATTCGATGATGAGCTAAAAGCCGAACTCGCTGCAACTCATTTAAAAATCAGACAACATATACGCGGCCAGTTCCTCGCGAAGACAGACGCCAAGAACCGTTAAGTCAGTCAATCAATCAATCAATGCGCTCTACGACCACCAGCGTGACATCCGATTGAATCCGGTAGCCTAAACTCAATTTTCCTTACCGATTGAATCAGCGATGCTGATGTTTGTTTTACCGACTATCCAAACTGGTCATTGGCTGAACGAAATTCTGGAGAGATCGCTCCGTATGTGGAATCCTCCTTTAACCGATTCGGCAGCTTCGAGGAAACTAAATGTAGGATAGGCCACGCTTAATCGTGAGGTTGCCCCAGTTCGCTTACTCTCAAGCTGTTTTTTCCATGATTTTATTACAACTCGCTTGTCATTGAGTTTGCCGAAAGTACGATGTTGCTGCATTCGTTAAGTTTCGTAGAGAGCAACAACATGAACTTCATTAAATTCTCCCTTGCCTTCCTCGTTTTTTATGGGTTTACAACTTACTCTTTTGCCCAAGAACTAAAAAATTCGAATATCGATGGCTACTCGTTTAGGCAGCTTTCCAATCGAACTCAGCAAGATCGTTTGCCCCGCGTCTCAACAAACGGATATGTCACCTGGGAAGGTTGGGATGGCATGGGCGATTGGGAGATTTTTCTCCATGATGGCAATACGCTCAAACAAATCACCGATAACTCAGTTCAAGACCTTCGTCCTGTTGTCAATGCAAACGGCGACATAGCGTGGCAACAAGGTTTGGGGTTTGACAGCGAAATCCTTGTTCAAAGCGACGGAGTCACGACTCAGATAACGAATGATTCTGGCAGTAGCTTGCATGAAGAGAGATATCCAGATATCAATGACAACGGATCAGTTGTTTGGGCTCGACGAACATCTACGACGAGATGGACTTTAGCTACCCACGATATCGAATCCGGTACTTCAAACTTTACTTCTACTCGAGGCTACAGGCCTCACATAAGCAATAATGAAGTGATTGAAGCTTCTGGAGCTCTAAGAATCGAGCAACCTTCGGGAGACTTGATAGGCGACATCTTTGGTATTCCTTCTGCCCAAGAAGCTGGCTACCGTGATTTTCGACGTGGCGAAATAGGTCATTCCGATAATGTTGTGATTGAAGCTGATGCGGGGACGGTCAGTGGTGGTCTTCACCCTGATCAACAAGGTCCGCGAGACATACTTTATTGGGATGGGACAGACCTACAAAACATTTTCAGTAGTGATGTTTGGGCTGGGCGAGCTGACCTTAATGGTTCCGGCATTTTGGCTTTTGAGGCCTTTGGAGGATTGCCTGGCTCTCAGTCAGGTCTCGATGACAAAGAAATTTTTGTTTATGACGCCAACACTGGTAATCTCACTCAGTTGACAGATGATGATTACATTGACGAATGGGCGACCGTGCTTGAAGATGGATCGATTGTGTGGCAAGGGACTGGGAATTTCGACGATTCGACGAACAATTTCTTCACAGATTTCGACATTTTCATTGCTGCACCACAGGCAGTTCCCGAACCAAGTTTCCTACTACCTATTGGTATTGCCCTTTTTGCGACCCAATTTCGCCGTCGACGCCACAATGCCAATGAGTGATGTTCGACTCACTTAGAGACTCCAGCGTTCAAGCAGCACCGCCCGCCAATGAATGCGTGGCTACTTAATTTCCGACGCAAATTAGACGTGAATCTGTCCGCAACAACATGCGGTTGCCAGCAACCGCTGGAGTTGCTCGGGAGTCCTCACCAAGCAGCAGTGATGACACCAATTCATATTCGGGTTTGGCTGCGATGACGTGGAGTTTACCTGACTCGTCCATGATGTAGATGTGATCTTTTGTCGCAATTGGTGACCCGGAGAACCCAGCTGAGATCCTTTCTTTCCAATGCTGTTGGCCCGTTTGCAAATCTACGCATTGGCCAATCCCTTTATCGTTGAAAAAGAACAGCTTCCCGCCAACGGCAACCGGGCTTGGCACATAGTTGGCTCCCTGAAGTTCGTACGCTTTTTCGGGATTGGCTCCCTTTTCGTCAGGGCGAATCGCGACCAAATAGTTCCCGCCCCCACCAGAACCGTTGCTGCCGACGATCATTCCGTCAGCAATCAAAGTCGAAGCCACCGTTCGCATTCGAAACGGCAATGTCGACCAGTTCATCTTTCCGTTTTCAGGATCAAGGCTGAAAAAGCCATTGCCGGTATTGCAGCCTATCAACTGGTCCTTACCATCCTTGCCTGTAAAGACTCCCGGCACGCTGTAGCAGGTGCGTGTTACCTTCAACGGTGTCTCCCAAGCGTCGGAGCCATCTTTGCAATCAAGGGCGATCATCCTGCTGGTCCCAGGCTTGGCACCTGCGGGAAGCTTGTTGGCTTGCTGGGAATTGAAAAAAATGAGTTTGTCCTGATAGGTCATCAGGGAAGCACCAAAGCCGTGCGAAGAAATCCAAGTGCCAAAATCCCGGCTCCATTTCTTTTCACCATCATGAGTTAGCGCGACCACAAACGTATGGTTTGGACTGGCGTAGCTCAAATAGACATGGTCTTTGTCGACGACTGGAGTCCCAGACGCAAAACTATTGCGGCGGTGGAGTTTGTAGACTGTTGACTCAAACGACTTGACCCATATCTGCTCGCCCGTTTTTAGATCGAGGCATTGGATCTTCAACTCGCCAGTTTTCGAGTTGGCGCTGTTCACGAAAATCCGCTCTCCCCAGACAACAGGCGAACTCGAACCAGTTCCAGCCAGATCAACAGTCCAGAGAAAATTCTTCTCTGAAATCTGGGATGGCAGGTCAGCTTTAAGTGCCAATCCGGTTCCATTGGGACCGTGGAAACGAGTCCAATTCTCCTGAGCCGTTGCGCAGACACAAAAACTCATGGAACACAAGAAGATGACGACCAAGGCAACATGGTTCAATCTCATCGTTACAACGGAAACAGAAAAAAGAGCTTCCGCTAAAGCACCTCTACGCATGGCAACCTCGATTGAGTCAGTGTTCTATCCACGGCAATACGTCAGCGAATGATTGTATCACGACTCCCAGCCCGTTAATCAATCTTACAAAGACCTTTTACAGCGACTTCTACAGCGATCTCTGGGACCGCAATCTTTGATGCCGTGGCCTTCGTACTCGACTACTGTTGGTCTTCTTGGCTGTGGGGATGACCTTATCTTCCATCGACATGATCCAATGGCATATCCGCCAATCCATCCAGTAGCGATCCAAATCCCGATTGTTGGCGGCTATGAAGCCAAGGTGGCCACCCTTTTGGGTTGAAACAAACTCGATCTCCTGAGACATCGGGTACTCGTTGAACATCGCATACGGAACGACTGGATCATCCTGCGCCGCCAAAATGATGGTTGGAACAGAGACTTGGTGGAGCTGCTCACACGAGCTTGCGTCCTCATAATACTCTCGAGCCCCGGAATAGCCCCAACACGGAGCAGTGAACTGATCGTCCCAGTGAATCAAACGTGTTGGCAATGGATTGATACCGTTGTCAACAAGGTTCTTGACTCGTTTTCGCCGCATCGTTAGCTGAGTCTTTAATCGGCTCATAAAATACGATTCGTAAATACGATTCCCACGTTGCCGAAGGTTCCACGAAGCATGGATCAAGTCGATCGGCGGTGACACCGCGATTGCGGAATCGACGTGGTCGGGAGTTGACTCGCCCCAGCGACCCAGCGTCTTTAGAATCACGTTGCCGCCGATCGAAAACCCGACCAGGCTCACTTTCGAAAGCGGGGTCAGCCGGTGCACAAAATTGATCACGGACTGAGCATCCTGGTAACAGCCGCCGTGCAGATGCGAGCGCGAAATCAGAGCGCTATCGCCAAACCCGCGCATATCAACTCGAAAGGTTCTGATTCCGCGTCGGTTAAGCTTGTCAGCAGCTCGTGCTACATAAGGCGATTGATGACAACCACAAAGCCCGTGAAACAGAATCGCAACTCGATCGCCAGTAATCCAACTCTCGGGCTGATCATCATGCAGTACCAGCCGATCACCATCGAAAAGATCTACCGCATGCTTGCGAGCTCCATACTCAGGCTGGGGACCACGAAAGAAATATGCTCCAAGGGTTTGGAGATGTGATGATCCCAACGTCGGCAGGGGGCGAAATGGTGGGTAGTCGGCAATTAACACGTCATCACGAAACTGGACAGGTTTCACTCAAAGCGATCTATCATACCACTTGGAACGTGGCCTCGTCAGGCTCAATGATTTGACTTTCTGCAAGCACGACGGGCCCGGCTGGCTGGGCTTGTTGTTTAGTCACTGCCCGTAGGACGGGCGCCCCATTGAAGCGCTATGAGACTGGATTCCGCCTGCGCGGGAACGACGTCTAGCCGAAACAATAAAAAAGCCCGCAGATCGAAACCTGCGGGCTCTTAATTTTCCCATTTGTTCTGCTTGTTAGCAGAACTGCTTTGGAACCTAGCCCTTGGCAGCTTCTTCGCGTTGTTTCTTCAAAGCCTCCATTCGCTTCTTGCGATTTTCTTCTTCCATCTTTTTCATCTCTTCAGCCTTCTTACGCGCTTCGTCGGCTTTGACTTTCAAATCAGCAACTCGCTTTTCTTCAGCGGCCAGAGACTTCTTCATGCTTTCCAGTTCCACTGTGGCGTTTTTGATCTTCTGCTTCAAACTGGCCAATCCTTGCTGACCCTGTGCAACAGCTTGATCGAAAGGACCAGCCTCTGGGACGGTGCTGGCTTCGATAATCTGACCCATTGTCATCAAGCTACATTGAACTTCCTTCTCTTTACCGTCATCAAGCTTTGTCAACTTGATTGAATCTCCTGCCTTCATTCCGCCAATCATGGCTTCGAAAGCTGCAGAACTCTGGATCGCTTGACCGTTGGCTTTGGTGACGACATCACCAGAGCTCAAACCCGCTTTTTGAGCCGGTCCATTGGTGAAGACCGATCGGACTGTAACGCCTGTAACGGCGTCAGCGAAAGAGGCACCAAGGCTTGGCTTGGCTTTCTGCTCGTCATTCAACTCAACGTTGTAGTACGTTGGCGCCGGACTCTGATAGGCCTGCTGGGACATTCCTTGAGGAACCCCTGCTGGAACAGGATAGGGCCGAGGCGTCTGGATGATTTGGCCTTGAACTGCACCTCGGACCGGAACGCCCTGATTGTAAATCACTTGAGCGTTCGAGACGCAAGACATTGCGATAGTAATCGCTGCTACAGCAGCCGCGTTGATCAATAGGTTTTTACTTTTCATGGTTCTGATTTCAATTTTTAACTGGGCCTCGAGGGCTTTTTGGAACAGGTTTCTGACCGATAACGACATTATTCAATCAATTGATGGTCAGCTTGTCAATTTGTTATCAACGAATTTGGCGTTTTTATATCCGGCGGGAGATTAGCCCAAGCCGTTTGACTACTCCGTGTTGCTAAAGTTCCCAGAGCAATCCGACCGGGCAAGCCGACTAAACTCTGATACGGTCGTCGGGCGCGTCGCAGCTGCAGTTGAGTCCGCCCTCGCTGACGCCCCCAGGCTGTGATTTTTTGGAGACATGCCCCGAACATCAGCCGTTTTGGCGCTAGCCACGGTTAAT
>CALJOA010000032.1 GCA_937981585.1 uncultured Pirellulaceae bacterium
TGCACCGCCCAACCAACTGGATCCTTCCCAGTTCAAGAATCGGAATCGGCTGGATGTGATTGAGCCGTTGCTTGGGGAGCGTACGATCGAAGAAGCGATCGCGGCAGACGGCTTTCCGATTCCCTGCCCCGATGATCGGGAAGGCTACTCACCCGGGTACGACGGAGTTTATTGGCTTGGCGGTCTCGAGGACCACTTGAAAATCATGGACGCCGCGAAACGTTATGGCGTTGAACCCAAAAGCGTATTTGATTTTGGTTGTGCTTCAGGGCGAGTCGTTCGTCACTTTGCCGCCCAAACAGATATCAAAGAGATTTGGGGAAGCGATATCAATCGACGGCACATTCGTTGGCTTTACGAACATTTACCCCACACGGTGAAGCCAATTTTCAACCATTGCATTCCGTCGATTCCGATTCCTGATAAATCGGTTGATGTCATTTCGGCGTTTTCGGTTTTTACGCACATCGATACCTTTGAGACCTGCTGGCTAGCCGAATTGAGACGAATCATGTCCGACGACGGACTGGCGTATCTGACGGTTCACAATGAAGACACCTGGAACGCGATCCGAGAACGAGTCGATGATCCGAGTAACCGTTTGGTTCAGTCGATTCTGAAAATTGATCCGGACTTTCATGAGAAACTCGGGCGTGATCTACCGGACACAAAAACGGTTTATCGTTTCTCACAATCGGGTCCCTATCGAGCCCAGGTATTCCATTCGAACAACTATCTGCAACAAGTTTGGGGTCGGTTCTTCAAAATCGAAGAGATTCTGCCACTTCATCATGTCAGGCAAACCGTTTTGGTTCTTCGAAAAAGCTAGAGCAACGTCCTCATGGATCTCTCCAAAAGCCTTCAGGATCAGTTTGCCCCCAACCTCATTTGTTTTGGTTGTGGTCCGGCCAATTCAAACGGATTGCAGATCAAGAGCTTTGTCCAAGGCGACAAAGTGGTCGCCAAGTTCATGCCTCAGGATCATCATCAATCATTTGAAGGCATGATGAACGGTGGCATTTTGGGGGCATTGCTGGACTGCCATTCAAACTGGGCCGCGGCTTGGCATCTGATGAAGGAAAACGAACTGACGATTCCGCCTTGTTGTGTGACGGCCAAGTATGAAGTCAGTTTTGAAAGCCCAACGCCCTCTGACGTCGAGCTGACGATTGAAGCGCGGGTCATCGAGGCTTCTAAACGCAAAGCCGTCGTTGCAGCGACGTTGGGTGTCGGCAACGAAATCACAGCCCGCTGCAAGGGGACGTTCGTGTCCGTCAAACCTGACCATCCCGCCTACCATCGCTGGTAACAGGGCGTGCGCCCTGGCTGTCGAATTCAATTCCAGTTCCAGTCCGTGGATGCTTCGCAGCCCACACTTCCGCCCACAATCATTGGGCAAAATCTAACGATTGTTCCGAATCCGTCGTTGCGGGACGTCTCTATTAGAGTTACGTCGCAATACGCACGTTTTGATCGTAGTAGAACCAGCACAGTTTGACATCGGATTCCAGTTGGAACGATAAACAGGGTTGAACCTGTTGTTTCAATTCTCGAAACCTGACACGGCAAAACCAGATTTCTGATTTGTCCGAATCATCCCGACGAAGAATATCGTGCGGCCTGACACGTTAACTCGGAATACTCCAGTCGTATTCGATTCGGGCACGATGACATGAAGAAGGAACTCGGAAGAAATGAAACTGCACCAAGCTCTGATCGTGGCAACTTTGTCTCTATCAGTTTTAGTTGGCGACACTTACGCCCAGGATTCGGACAAGCGGATGTTTGGCAACGGACGCTTTTTGAAGAAAATGCGAGACGACATTTTTGGCACCAAGCCGAAAAAAGACTCTCCGGCTCCGTATCAGTCACGCAACTCAACTCCTAAACGAAACCCACTCTCTCTTTCAGTGAAAGGGAAAGGAAACGTCCCAACCCCGGCCCTGCCATCAGACGGTCAGCGGCCAGCAGCGATCGACTCTAAGTCGACTTATCAACACCGATCCCCGCAATCACAGGCCAAGCGATCGTTGGCAGCCAACAGTAAATCGGCTCAGTATCAAAAGCCAACGACTATCAGAAACAAACCACAGGCTCGACCAACTCAAAACTCAACTCTCAGCCCTCAGGTGATCGAGAGCGTTACACGTTCGGGCAAAAAACAAACGCTTGCGTTCGGCATGCTGCTTGAGACCCGCGGCGAAAATCTGGTCGTGACCAATATTGATCCCAATGGAAACGCCAACAAAGCCGGAATTCGCAAAGGCGATATGATTCTCGGTGCCGGCGGGTTGGAGCTGGGGTCAATGCTGGAGTTCAACGAGATTACGGATGTCCTCCGGTCTGGTGATCAGCTTGAGTTTGTCGTCAGTCGTAGCGGAAAGAAAGACAAAAAGCTAATCCTATTTGGCGAAGCGCCCGATATGACTCCTAAGGAAGTCGCCCAATCAAACGGGACTTCGCCCAGCAACGCTGTGGGAACGGGAGCAGCACGACGCAGTGCCAACCTCAACCAGTATCAGATTGCTCCTGCGAGTAACAACATGCATTCTGTGATCGAATCAAGCGGTAACCAATTTGCTCCCAAGCAGACTTACCAACCAAAGAATCCGGCAATCGGTTCCGGGCGTCGTGTTACAGATCAACAGATCGAGGCGTTGGAATCCGCATCGGTTCGAGGTGAAACGATCCTCAATGTCCCAAATTAGAAGATCATTCAAGAGCAAGAGTTAGGTTCGTGCAGAGTCGTGACATAATTTGACTGGCTCAATCCGTCTGAAGCAATTCGTTGCTCGACGATGAAAGGTCAGACAAAGTTACGGAGTGCACTTTCAAACACGACCGGCACCAAAAAGCCGGTCGTGTTTTTTTGCGCGCTCCGAGGCCATAAAAACGATGTAAGCCCTCCAGCCCCTCCGCCTGTCGTGGGATTTCGCGGCCTTATTGAACCTTCTGCTGATATAATGAATCGTTGTAGATTGGCCGCCAAGCCATCGCTTCAATGCCGTTCCTATCGCTGACGACAAACCTGAGCCATGTCCCATTCGGTCGACAAAACAAAAACTCCAGCCGATCTAGGCTCGGTTCGGAACTCGCCGATGTGCGACGGCTCAAAAGACGACCATCCTACTGACGAGCGACCCGACCAAGTATCGGCCGTTCTTCACCACGAAGCCGCCGCAATCATGGCGGCTGCCGAGCGAATCGGACCTTCGACGACCCAGGCAATCGAACTGCTTATCAATTGTCAGGGACGCGTCATCGTCACCGGAATGGGAAAGATGGGATGCAGTGCCAGAAAAGCCGCTGCAACGTTCTGCAGCACCGGCACCCCCGCGATCTTTCTGCATCCCGGGGAAGCGATTCATGGTGATCTTGGCATCGTAACCGCCAACGACGTTTTGGTGGTGCTTTCCAATAGTGGCGAGACTCGAGAGCTTTGCGAATTGCTTCCGCATGTCGTACGGCTGGGCGTGCCGGCGATCGGTTTGATCGGAAACCTGAACAGCTCGCTGGCGGCGCGTTGCAATGTCGTGATCGATACAGGGGTTGAATCCGAAGCCGATCCGATTTCCCTGGCTCCTACCAGCAGCACAACAGTTGCCCTTGCGATGGCCGATGCACTCGCGATCGCGTTGATGCACTCAAGAGGATTTACTAAAGAGCAATTTGCAATTTTCCATCCCGGTGGCCATCTCGGAGGCAAGTTGCTGATCCAGGTTGCTGACTTGATGCACGTGGGTGACGAAGTTCCGACAGCGCTGGCCAGTGAATCACTGCAAACGGGAATCGATACGATTTCGGCAAAGGGACTTGGTTCGGTCTTTGTCGTTTCCGATTCCAATGAAGTGCTTGGAGTTTTGACTGACGGTGATCTTCGTCGCCTGATTCAGCAAACGATCGGAGGCCAGTCAAATGTGCTTTCCGATCCAATCAGTAACCACATGACGTCTGAGCCAAAGTCGATAGCCGTCGATGCACTAGCAGCGGAGGCATTGCGATTGATGCAAGACAGTGGGATTACCGTTTTGCCAGTCGTCAACGAGAAACAGTTGGTCGGCGTAATTCACTTACACGATTTGATTCGAGCCGGATTGGCTTAACTCGTATTTCACTCTGGCGGAATACTCTCGACGAGCAATATGAGTATCGAATCCGACAATTCAAACGACCTCGACCCGAACGACCTCAACAGTCAGACGCCAGTCCCGGTGCGTCGTCGCGGTGCCGACGGGCTTCCCGAGCTCGTCGATGGCGCGGGTGAGGAAGTCGAGTTTTCTCCAATCAAAACGTCGGACAAGGTAACCGTTTATAGCGCACAGTCTGACATTCGCTCTCCGCTGAAGATGCTGATTGGCATCTTATCCAGTTTCTGGGCTGGCCGAGAACTTGCTTGGCGATTATTTCTGCGCAACATTCGCGGGCTGTATCGACAGACTCTTCTAGGTTTGTTCTGGGCGTTCCTGCCGCCGATTGCCAATACGGCGATTTGGATTTTTCTCCGAGAAGCCAAAATTTTCGATACCGGAGAGATGGCAGTCAATTCAACGGTCTACATTCTTGCCGGGATGATTCTTTGGCAAGCGTTCATCGATGCGTTTCAAATGCCGTTGAACATGCTGAACAAAAACCGCAACATGATCAGCAAGCTCAATTTCCCACGCGAGTCGCTCCTCTTGGTCGGCGTCGGAGAAGTCATTTTCGATCTCTTGATTCGTTTGCTGTTGTTGATTCCTGCGTTTTTGATTTTCGGTGTCGCGTTTCATTCTTCGATGCTGTTTGCTCCGATCGCGATCCTCGGCTTAATCCTGTTTGGGATGTCGCTGGGACTTTTGATCATGCCGCTTGGTTCGCTTTATCAGGACGTTGGTCGTTTCATTGGAATGGCGATGCCGTTTTGGATGATACTCACGCCGATCATTTACGTTCCGTTTAGTACATTTCCCGGTTCGTTGCTCAACTGGCTCAATCCGGCCAGTCCGCTGTTGCTGCTATCGCGGGATTGGTTGCTGCTGGGCGGGACCGAGCATTTGACCGCCGGATTGATCTTTGGGATTGGCACAATTCCCATCGTTTTGATCGGCTTGATCGTTTATCGAATTTCCATTCCAGTCCTCGTGGAGCGAATGAACGCGTAAGTCATTCGGAAATTCGATGCATCAACAAAACAATGACATCATTCTCGACGTGGAGAACGTCTGGAAAATATACTGTCGCAATCTCAAACGCGCGATGTGGTACGGGGTAAAGGATCTTGGCCGCGAAGTCATCGGGGCAGGCAAAGACCGCACGCAGCATGACCTTCGAACTGGCGAGTTCTTTGCCGTTCGCGATGCGAGCTTTCAAGTCAATCGCGGCGAGTGTGTTGCAATGATCGGTCCCAACGGTGCCGGCAAGAGCACGATGCTCAAGATGATCAACGGCTTGATCAAACCTGACTCGGGCAAGATTGAACTGCGCGGGCATATCGGGGCTTTGATTGAGCTGGGTACCGGGTTCAATCCGATTCTCTCTGGTCGCGAGAACATCTACATCAATGCCGCTGTTTTGGGAATGAAAAAGTCAGAGGTTGATCTGCTGTTCGATGAGATCGTTGAGTTCGCCGAGCTGGGGCATGTGATCAATGATCCGATTAAGACGTACAGCTCAGGGATGCGGGTTCGGCTGGGGTTTTCGATCGCCGCCAACCTCAGACCGCAGCTTTTATTAATGGACGAAGTGCTCGCGGTCGGCGATGTAGGTTTTCGGATGAAGTGTTTTGCGCATCTGAACAAGTTGGTCAAATCTGGCGTCTCGATCATCCTGGTCACGCACGCGGTCGGGATGTTGCAGCGCGTCGCGACTCGAGCGGTTGTGTTTGGCCAAGGCAAGATCGTCCACAACGGCGATCTCGAAACCGGATGCACAATTTATGAAGAGATGATGGGGGCCAGCGACCGTGTTCAGGCCAAGCGAAAAGAAAAGAAGGCTCTGGTCGCTTCGGTCGGCTCGGTTGAAACCTGCGATGAAGCCGGAACGCCACAGCGCGATTTCGAAACCGGCGAGACGATTAACCTGCGGATCGAACTCAATGCTCAAACTACAATTAAAGATGCCCGGTTAGTCGTCGCGCTTTGCTCCCCAGTCCACGGAGTGCTTAGCTCGGTATCGTCGGCTTATCAGGATTTTCGTTTCGACGTGGACGAAAAGGGTCGCGTTGTTACACTTAAACTCCCCCGGATTCCTCTGTTGATCGGGGCGTACCATTTCAATATTTCCTTGCTCGGACCCAGTCGAACCGATTTTTATCATCGCAGTTCTTTGCGCGGTGTGTTTCGAATTGTTGGGCCGCCAGTTGATGCCAATGGGTACGGCTTAAATGGAATCACCTCAATAGAACATGGTTGGAACGTAAGCTAGATGGACAAACCTCAAATTCATTTCATCATCTCTGCGCCTAGGTCTGGATCGACTTGGCTGACGACGGCGCTTAACGGGCACCCGGAAATTTTCGGGACCGAGCAGCGTCTCTTTGGTGACTTTTGCGAAGTCTGGCAGAACAACGACGGTTCGACGGCGCCTCGAATTACGTTCGACAAGTATGCCAAATCGTTTGGGATGCACTACTTCTACCAGTTCATGAACCGGGACTACGGGACATTTGTCGAGGACTTTCAGAAATCGTTTGTCAATTTTCTTTGCCACTTTGCCAGTGGCCGGACGGGCAAGAAAGTTATCGTCGACAAGATCACGCCTTACCCGGGTACGGCTCAGTTTGTCATTAACGAGATCAATCGGATGTTTCCCGATGCGAAAATCATCCATCTGGTTCGTGATGGTCGTGACGTGTTGACCAGCGGGACGTTTGATTGGTTGCTCAAAGACGCCGAAGGAACCGATCGTCACGAGTTTTATTTCAAACCAATTCCCGGAATGCGGCTGGAACGATTCTTTGATGCCAAAGTGATCAAGAAGTGGGCTGCCAACTGGTGTGAAACCATCGACATTTTTGCCGACCATCCGCCAGCGCTACGGGTGAAGTACGAAGAGATGAAAGAGGATATGCCCGAAGTGTTGATGAAAGTGTTTGAAACGCTGGGCGTCGAATCCGCCGAATCTATCGCCGAAAAGTGTACTGAGGAGTCAACGTTTGAGCGGATGTCCGGTCGTCCTCCTGGACAGGAGGATCCAACCGCCAAGGCTCGCAAAGGAATCGCAGGCGATTGGAAGAATTTTTTCACGTTGGCCGACGGCGAGTTGTTTGATGCGTTGGCGGGTGAGCAGATGGCTGAAATGGGATACGAGCCAAACAGTGATTGGGTGAAGGGGCTTGAGCTGAAGCTGAAAATGTTTCGCGAGCCGGGCGCCGACTATCGGGTTTGACCGCTGGTACAAAGTAGCTCGGCTCTCCGAGCCGAGACCAGAAAATTCATTTCACGGCTCGGAGAGCCGTGCTACTATGCCCCGGTAATTGGTGACCAAACTGGCGCTGTTCAACGGCGCCGCAACCAATCTTCACTCGCTTGCCCTTCGAGCTTGTAAAGAAAATATAAGAGCGGTTAGTTCAAAACAACGAAAACAAATGTCGGAATTGAAAGCCTATCTTCTTTGTCGGTTCGCCCACAACAGCGGTGTCTACACCAGTTGGTCGGGTGACTCTCCGATTCCGACGGTCGTTGTTGATGAGTTTCTTCCCGATTGGGAAATCCCCTCGGACGCTGGGATCATCATCACGCACATGCACTATCGTTGGGAAGAACTAACGCTATTGCGAAAAGTCCTCCAGCAAGATCGCGTTCCAGTTTTGATTCTGTCAGACGGGATCGTTGAATATCGAAATGCCTGGGAACATCCGGACTTGGCCGACGGCTCGATGTTCCAACCCGTGTTGGGTCACAAGCTGGCTTGTATAGGTCGTGGGCAAGCGCGGGTGATCGAATCGTGGGGCAACGTGGGACGCTGTGAAGTGGTCGGGCTTCCACGGTTGGATGAGATCGGCGCGAGCTGCGAAACAATGTCAGATGATTCGGGGCCTTTTCGTGTGTTGGTGGCGACGGCCAACACGCCAGCCTTTACTCAAGCACAGCGACGGACAGTTGTTGAATCATTGCGGCAGTTGAAAGACTGGTTCAACAAGAATCCGGTAGTGCCAATCGGGACGAGCGGCGAAGGGAACCCGCGACCGATCGAAGTCATCTGGCGACTTAGCGATGGGTTGGAATCAGATATCGGATTGGAAGTAGACTCGGAAAAAGACGATCCAGATGAGCGACCTCCGATCGGAGATGCGATTGAATCGGTCGACGCGGTGATCACGACGGCTTCGACGATGATTTTGGAAAGCATGTTGCGCTCGCGGCCAACGGCCGTGTTAGATTTTCACTTTTCGCCGAGCTATTTTTCAACACCGTGGACGATCAAGACAGCCGAGCAAATTGGTTTTACGATCGGCGAGCTCGCTACGCCATCCAGTCACAAGATGATGTTTCAGGAGTTCGTGCTGCATGATCAGTTGGCGTGTCGAACGCCAGCTAAACCGAGAATGCTGGAGTTGATACGACAGATGGTTGCCAGTGGAGTCGAAGCACGGCGAACCGGAAACCCAATCAAGTTGCCTGCGCGAATGTTGCCCGATCCGGATTTCGGTTTTGCTTCGGTTCCAAAAAGCTTCGATCTTCAGTCGCTTTATCCGAACAATGCGGCTTTCGCAAATCAGGAAGTTGACCAACTAAAGATCGAGTTGGCTGCTGCAATCAACCGGCTTGAACAACTGCCGGCTGAGCTGGTTGAAAAGAACCACCACATTGCCCATTTGAACCGCCATATCACTCAGCTCAATGCAAAGCTCGATCGAGCCCGAGCGCGGGTCGACGAAATGCATGACCGGGTTGTTGCGATTCGCAAACGGTTCGGCATCGAGCCTTTGGAAAAAGACGAACCGTGAAATGCTTCCATCCTCTTCAGGTGTTGCGACATCCGGCGTCGTATGCCGTTGTGTTCTTCGGATTCATTTGTTGGATCATTTTTTTGGCCGATAGTGGTCGAGAAAGCGTCTTTTTCACATTCGTTGAGCAACTGCCGCTGGGAGATAAGCTCGGACATGCCGGGCTGTTCGGCGTTCTGGCTCTGTTGGCCAATCTTGGTTTTGGGCTTCGGTATCTCAAGCACCCGGCAATTCAGTTGGGGTCATTGGCCGTGTTAGTGTTTGCGCTGGGTGAAGAACTGACACAGTACTTCTTTCCTCAACGAACGATGGACCTGGCTGACGCAGCCGCCGATATTTTTGGAATCACGGTCGCGACATTGATTTCGCTTTGGATCCGACGCAAGAACACGAGATTGAGCCGCTAGTTGAAATGCCCTGTAGTCACTCCCGCGCAGGCGGGAGTCCATCGAACATCGGGGATTCCGGAGTGCCCTGGGGTTAAGAACTTGGTACAGATGACTTTGGAAATACTCCATTGGCTTACGTTTATCAAGCTCAAACGAATGCAACTTGCAAATGCCCTTTTCTCTAATTCTCGGTTTGGTTCAAATAGAGGATTGAAAGGCGTCAATCATGAAGCAATACGATCCCTCCAAACCACTTATCTACACCCACGTCCCAAAATGCGCCGGTAGCAGCGTCGTTCGATTGTTGCGAAGCTGGTTTGGCGATCAGTACCACAAGCTCAATCAGGACGAGCGTCGAGACATTGTGCTGCCGCGTGTCGAGACGCAGGACAAGAAAGGCAAATGGTTGCCCAACGTTAAGTGCATTCATGGTCACTTCAATCACGGTCGTGGATATGGGCTTCCTTATTTCTATCCAGAGCTGGATCAGTATTTTACGATTTTGCGAGATCCATTTGACCTCGCTGTCTCGATGTACTTTTTTGCCAAGGGGAAAAGCCGCGAAGGCAAGTTCTGGTTTCGGGGACAATCGGTCAACCTCAACGATCAGTTTCCTGATGTTGAAAGCTACGTTCAATCGTACCCGTACTG
>CALJOA010000033.1 GCA_937981585.1 uncultured Pirellulaceae bacterium
TTCGTTATCCAGACGAAGTGGTACTCTATGCTATAACGCGTATGCGAACCTGTCCGATAGTTTTCCATCAGATCAGCATAACAAAATCCCGAGGGGGTCGCCTGAAGGCGAGGGTTTTAGACCCATCGTCGAAACAATAAGTTTGCTGACGCAGGCTTGCGTGAAAAGTACCTTTGGCAAGGGGAGCAATGGATCGAGTGGCTCTCGACTGGGGTGTCCATTATTTTGTCACTCCCGCGCAGGCGGGAGTCCATTGAAGAGTTAACAGGCGAGACTGGCGACTATATTCCTGCCTGCGCAGGAATGACGGTCAACGGTGGCCTGACGACCACGGCAGTTCATCGCCCCGGGGACTTTTTGCTGTACGTCCAAACGCAAGTTTTGTGTCTAATAACGATGCAGGTTCTCCCTGCCGGTTTCAACATTCAATTAACATCGATTGCCCAGCGGCAAACGGCCTGACATGCGTCAAACTCTGTTTTTTATTCCTCAATGGGTCTTTGAAGGTCCGCTGCTGATTGCTTGGCTGGTCATCGGTCTGGCGATATTTGCTTATCTCTACCTGAAGCACGGCAATTCGAATGATGTCTGGAGTTTTCTTCCCGTGTTTGCCACCGTTGCGTTAGGAATTCATTTTCTTCCTCCGCAACTTGCGGTCGCTGGTGTCAATCCAGCCGACCCGGCCGGCCCGGATATTTTGCTTGGCGTCGCCATTCGGGGCTACGGTATGTTTCTGTTGTTGGGCATCATTTCCGGCGTCGCAATCACGTTGATACGCTCAAGGCATATCGGAGTTTCAGCGGACGATATTATCGGGCTGGGTTTTTGGATGATGGTTGCCGGTATCGCTGGTGCCAGACTGTTCTACGTAATTCAAAAGAGAGAAGAGTTTTTCAACGGAGCGCCGTTGTTGGAGACGATCACTGCGATGGTCAATATGACCAAGGGCGGTCTTGTTGTTTATGGAAGTCTGATTGGTGGTTCGATCGCCGGACTGATTTATCTCAAGCTCAACAAGTTACCGATCCTCAAGGTCGCCGATTTGATCGCACCTGGAATGGTGCTAGGGCTGGCGATTGGGCGGCTTGGTTGTTTGATGAACGGGTGTTGCTTCGGCGGCGTTTGCGATGCGTCGTTGCCGAGTGTCACGTTTCCGCCCGGATCGGCTCCGTACATGCAGCAGCTAAGCAAGGGCGAGTTGATTGGGATCAAGCCTGTGATCGCCGATCCTGATTCAGAGTTTGACATTGAAATCGAATCGGTCGATCCGGGTTCGATTGCGGCTGGACTGGGTTTGGAAGCCGGTGACAAAATCGCGTTTGGCTTTCCCGATTCACGCCGAATTGAATTTCAGCTTTCCCATCCGGATATCGAATTCGAGCCGGGTAAGCAGCTGGCGATTTTTATCGAGAGCAAGCAAAACGGCAAAATGGTCTTGCCCGTGGATCAATTGCCGGCTCGTTCTCGGCATACGCAACCGACGCAGATTTATAGTTCGATCAATGCTGGGCTGTTGTGTTTGGTGCTGTTTTTTTTCTGGACAGTGAAAAAGAACGATGGAGAGGTATTCGCCTTGATGTTGATTTTCTATTCGATAGGGCGATTCTTGATGGAGCTGATTCGGCAAGACGAACTGGGGCAATTTGGAACCGCATTTACGATTTCCCAACTGGTAAGTGTCTTGGCAATCGTGGTCGGATTTGGACTTTTTGCTTTCGCACGCAATCGAGGGAGCAATCCAGAAACGAACCCTGCAATCGTTTAATTGTTCCGTTCGAATCGCAATTTTTTCAGTCCCGAAAACTGAGCTCTCGATTTCTCGGGTGTCGATTCAAGAAACGACCACAATTTTTTCAATGGTTGATATTACTTCAAGCGCTATAATTAGTGGCTGTCGTTACGAATCTCTCCACAGAATCTCTCCACACTTTCGATTGGGTCATTGGAGCCAACCGAACTCTTTTGGCCTGATCATCGTTGTAACTAAATGAACCAGTCAAAGACCAGCCAAACGGATCATCAGATCATCTGCTGTACGCTCAGGGGCGATTCGGAGATGTTTGGGCAGTTGGTTCACAAGTATCAAAACCGGCTCTACAGCAGCATGGTTCAGATCACCAGAAGCGAACCCGAAGCCGAGGACGTGGTCCAAGACGCGTTTGTGCTGGCGTTCAGCAAGCTTCATTCGTTCAAAGGTAGCAGTGCTTTTTTCACTTGGCTCTATCGAATTGCTTACAACGTTGCGATCACGCGAATCCGGCGTCGACGTCCAACGATATCACTCCAGGGTGCAGATGAGCAGTCGCGTCTGGATTTTCCCGATCTGGGCCCGGCTCCTGATGCAGGGCTTCGGCGAGACGAAGACGCGGCGTTGCTTCATGCGGCTTTGGACCGGTTGTCCCAAGAGCACCGCGCCATTCTGGTCCTCCGGGAGATGGAAGAGTTGGAATACGATGCGATTTCCGAGATTCTGGATCTGCCAGTTGGGACCGTCAGAAGCCGCTTGCACCGTGCGCGGGGGCGTCTTTGGGAACTTCTTCAAACAAATGTTGACTAGCTGGAAACTTATTTCCCGTTGGCGCATCAAACTAAAACCAGACGTTTTCGTCTGGCAACAATGTACTGATAGCGACGCGGATGGCGGATCAAAACAAGCTCGAATTCAAAAACCAGCAACTCCTTTCAGCGTATCTGGATGGGGAGTTGGGGGCCGCTGACCGCGCGCTGGCAGAAAGCCTGATCCGTAAAAATCCGCATTACGCACAGTTGGTCGAGCAGTGGCGCGAAAGCGGAATTGATCTGCGAGCTCTGCCCAAGTACAGCCTTGGTCACGAGTTTACCGATCGCGTTCTCGATGAAGTCGAAAAAGTCGAGCAACTCAAGCATCAGTCAAAGCTCAGCTCGCAGCCGCATCAAAATGTTGAAGCCGTTCGAGAAGCCAACAGCAACGTCGGTTCTGCGACGCCTGTTGCCAAGTCCTCGGAGCAAACAAGGTCGCGATTGGCGCTGGTTGCCATCGGTGTGTTGTGCGCATGGTTGTTATTGACATTGTTTGCGCTTCCGGCGCTTTTTAAGCCGCAGCCAGAAGCTTCGATCGCAGCCAAAGTTGCCCAGCCAGCAACTGCAAAAATACCTGCTGAGGCGCCAGACGTTGGGTCAACAATAACGGATTCAGACACACTTCCCGTAGTCGAAACAATTTCCAACGACCTGCCTTCGGCTCTTTTTGAAGGGCCAATCCAGCGAGTCCCGCGAGGCATGGTGCTGAAGAACACACAGGATAGCGGGGGCGAGGTGGCAGCGTTGACAGTTTCTGAGCCCAGACAAAATGTTGAACAGATGTTGTATGTCGAACTTGGAAGCGACAACGAACACTTTGACATCGAAAAGGTTTTGACAAACAATTCGATCAAAACCGTTGGGGTACGAGAATCGTCTACGGACAAGGAGCTGTCGGATGTCGAAGCGATCTGCGTTGTTGCTTCGCTTGATCAAATGCACCGTGCGGCCGAGCAGATGGCAGATGAGTTTTCGGCCAAAGTAACGATCGTCCCGGTTCCCGCGACTGCGATCAACGCGGGTAGCGCAACGCGATTAGAGTCGCGACGTTTCAACAGTGAGTCCACTGACCCCGAAATTGTCCAGCTCAATGAGTGGTTCGGGCTATCGGCTGGTGATGATTCTGGGTCGATTCGGTTTTTGATTTTGCTGAAGCGTTAGCGCTCAAAGCGAAGCCGACCACGCATTCGGAGACGCGTGACCCCGCCACAACCTGAGTTCGGTATCGAATTGCTCTGATCCCGCCGATCTTCAACAAGTTTTCCACCGAAAACGGAATCCGTTGCAATCGGCAGATCCGTTTTTCCTTATCACCGAGGCGGAATTCCTCGCTTCTTCGCGCTGGTTTCTTCCGCATTAAACGCAGTCGTTCTTGAGCGGCTGGGCGCCTGACTGCTTCGTCGTCTTAAAAAAACTTTTTGGGTTCTCAGTCGCAAACGCAACGTTAACTTTGTTGGTTCGGCCCGATGCCGACATGGATGAAAAACAGCTAACCAAAAATTGAGACTATGCCAAAACAAGATTCAAACGAGTCGGTCGCCGTTGCGAACAAAAAGGACAACAAATCAAATTCGGAAATCGAGCTCAGCCAAGAAGCAGTATCCCAGTCCAAGCCATTCATTGGCCAATGGAACAATCTTGTTTCAACGACTAACTGGGACAAAGGCGAGATTATCTGCCAGTGGCGAGAATCCTTGAAGGCTGAAAAAGCGTCGGCCTCTGAGTCATCTGACGAAGCCTGGAGTCAACTGGTCGGTGGTGTGACTCCGCAGCACGTCGGTCGCTTGCGCCGAACGTATGAGCGGTTCGGTCACACTTACCAAGAGTACGATGGCGTTTATTGGAGCCATTTTTATGCGGCGTTAGATTGGGAAGACGCCGAAATGTGGCTTGAGGGATCCGTTCAAAACAAATGGTCTGTCTCGGGCATGCGGCAACAGCGTTGGGAAACGCTTGGCAAACTTGGAGATGCCCCTGACGCTGGCGACATCGTTTCAACTGAACAAGCCGAAGAAACTCAGTCGATGGCGCTTTCGGAAAACGCCCGCAGCAATGATCGCGACTACATCGAGGGCCCGGTTCACGAGGGGCCTGACTGGGGAGACGAAGACAAGCCCAGCGGCAGCTCATCTGCCAAAAAAGACAGTGCCGAGGATTCGGATGAAGACGAGCAGCAGTCGGCCAAGCCACATTCAATTCGTCCTTTCGAATCGTTCAACGATCTTCCCGACGATTTTGAGCAGGCCGCCAATGCGTTCAAAGTCGCGATCATCAGCCATAAGGCTCAAGAGTGGGAAGAGATCTCACAGGACGACGTTGTCGGTTTGTTGGACGCGCTGAAGCAGCTTGCCGAACTGGCGCCCGTCTAAGATTAGTAGCACGGCTGTCCCAGCCGTGAAGTGGCTGTTTCGATCACTTCGTCGAGCTCGTAGCAAAAGCTGTAATTTCTTCTGGTCTCGGCTCGGAGAGGCTGTGATTTTTTCAAAACATTGCTTAACAACATCAGCCGTTTTGGCGATAGCCACGATTAAAGGCAGTTCAACCGGGGCTATCGCCCAAACGGCTAATAAAATCGCAACCTCGGAGAGCCGAGCTACTCTGATTAACTAGCGCGCCAAAAACTCACCAATCGGACCTGACTTTTAGCGAAATTTCCAGTCAGGTGATCGAGGCAGCCTCGGTCTGCAACTAAGATCTCTTTGAGTTGATGAAATTCAAGCGGGAATCTGTTACAAATTCTCGTTCGAGATTGTTTGAAATCCGAGTGTCGAATTGGAGATGCTTGGCCAGTAATAGAAAGAGCTAGATCTATGTCGACCAAAGTCGCAATCATCGGCGCCGGTGGAATGCTTCAATATCATGCCGGTGGTTTTGTAGAAGCGGGTGCCGAAATCGTCGCCTTGGCCGATATGAATTCAACCGCGGCAGAGGCCGCCGCCAAAGAATGGAAGATTCCCAACGTCTATTCAGATGTGGACAAAATGTTGGCCGAGACGGACGCCGACGCCGTCAGCATTATTGTTCCCAATAAGTTTCACGCTCCGTTGTCGATCCAATGCCTTAACGCTGGCAAACACGTATTCTGTGAAAAGCCTCCGGCGCTCAATGCGAGCCAAGTCGAATCAATGATCGCGGCTGCCGATGCTGCTGGCAAGCGTTTGATGTTCAACTTCAACAATCGTGCTCGCCCCGAGTCGTACAAGATGATGGAGCTGTTGGCCGATGGCACAATTGGCACGATCAACTCGGCTCAGTCCAAGTGGATCCGTCGTACCGGGATCCCAGGCTTTGGTGGATGGTTTACTACCAAAGCACTATCGGGTGGCGGTCCAGTGATCGATCTGCTCCACATGGTTGATCTGGCGATGTACTTCATGGGCTACCCAGATCCAGCCTATGTTCTGGGTAACACGTTCGATGATTTTATCACCGATCCCCAGTTCAAGGGGCCTTGGGGAATTCCTGACAAAGCCGATGGCGTCAACGATGTCGAAGCTGCAGCGCACGCGTTTGTTACGTTCAAAACAGGCCAGGTGTTGACGCTGCAGGTTTCCTGGGCTGAGATGATCAAGCGCGAAGAGGTTTCAGTTGTCTTTCAGGGGACCAAAGGCGGCGGAAAAGTCGAACGGCTTTTCGGTTCCGATGGTCTCGACGACACTGCAATCGACACTTGCGAAATTTACGTTCAACAAGACGGTAAATCAGTCGACAAGACGATCGAAGTTCCCGAGTGCGAAGACATGGGGCGGAAACGCTCTGCGGCGAACTTCATCGCTGCGATCCAAGGCACCGAAGAACCGCTCAACACGCCTGACCAATCGCTGGTCCTGATGAAAATTATTGATGCGCTCTACGAATCTGCATCATCGGGCAAACCGGTCGCAGTTTAGTCATTCAAACTGCGATCCAATTCCGATTGGAAGTCAGAGACCGTCTCTGGCTCACGCTTTTGGGTTGAGATTTGTTTTGGAACAAACGAAACGAAGGAAATAAAGATGGCACTTGATCGAAAAATTCGGATGGGAATGGTTGGTGGTGGACGCGGTGCGTTTATCGGCTCGGTTCACCGAATGGCGGCGGCTCTCGATGGAAAGATCTCCTTGGTCGCTGGTGCTTTTTCGTCCAACCCGGAAAAGAGTAAAGCCTCCGGCGAGGACTTCAATCTCGATCCGTCGCGTGTTTATGCCAGCTATCAGGAGATGGCGGAAAAAGAAGCGGCGCTTTCAGATGACGAGCGGATCGACTTCGTTTCGATCGTTGCGCGTAACGACTTGCACTACGAAGTTGCCAAGACATTTCTCGAGGCCGGTATCAATGTCGTCTGTGAAAAGCCGCTTGCGTTTTCGCTTGAGCAAGGCAAAGAACTGCAGAAGGTCGTTGAAGCCTCGGGCAAAGTTTTCGCTTTGACCCACAACTACACCGGCTATCCGATGGTCAAAGAAGCCAAGGCCATGGTCGCAGATGGCAAGCTTGGCCGAATCCTCAAGATCGTGGCCGAGTATCCACAGGGTTACGCGATCACCGCAATGCACGATCAGGAAGACGGTGCGATTTCGAACTGGCGAATGGACCCCAGCGTCTCAGGTGTTTCTAACTGTATCGGTGACATCGGCTCGCATGCTGAGAATCTCGCCAAGTACATCACGGGACTTGAAATTGACGAGCTGGCTGCCGAGTTGACAACCTTCATTCCAGGGCGTCCGCTGGACGATGATGGCAACATTCTGATTCGCTACAAAGGTGGTGCCAAAGGCGTATTGTACGCGTCGCAAATTTCGACGGGTGACGAGAACAATTTGAACATCCGAATTTACGGCACCGAGGCTTCATTAGAATGGCACCAAGAGCACCCCAATGAGTTGATTCTCAAATTTGCCGAAGCTCCACGTCAGATTCATCGTCGTGGAAACACTTACAACGGTGAAGCCTGCACCAAGTACACTCGCTTGCCGTTCGGTCATCCCGAGGCGTTTATTGAAGCGTTTGCCAACGTCTATTTGGCGGCCGCCGAAGCCATCGAAGACGAGGTTGAGGGCAACTACAAAGGCTCCGATGCTTATGATTTCCCAACCGTTGCCGACGGTGTCGAGGGGATGGCGTTCATCGAAGCGGCTGTGAAGTCGTCACAGAACAACACGGCTTGGACCAAGCTTGACCTTTAGTACTCAATTTGTTGGGCCAAACTTCGTCGCCTAGCGACCGGTTACGGGTAGCCACAGGTTTCAACCAATGGTTATTGAATGATACGTAAAACACACTCGTCGCGTAGCGACTGATCAGTCGACCAGGCGTTAAGCGTGGATTCCCGCTTGCGCGGGAATGACGGGCTTCTAGCTCGATCGGTTGGACCACCGAAAGATAACGGCTCGAGGCCAACAAGAGATGAGCGACAATCCTTACGCGGCGCCGCAAACTGAAATTCGCACCCAGACGGCGTCGACCCGGGTCAGTGGCAAGCGACCACTGGCCACACGATGGCAACGATTGGGCGGATACCTGATTGACTATGCTCTTTTAATAGTCGGCTTGATCGTGGTTATGATGCCTACGGGATTCGTTTTGGGTCTAGTCCATCCCGACTATTTTTTCGGTGAAGATCCTTCGCCAATGGCTGAGATCATTGAACAGGGAATTGCCTTGGTGGTGATGTCGGCGGTCTTTCTTGCGCTCAACGGTTACTTGCTGGCCAATCGAGGTCAAACGATCGGCAAGTACATTCTCAAAACGCAGATCGTTTCGGACAAGAATGAACTAGTTCCCTGGCCCCGGATCTTTCTGCTTCGGTACTTGGCATTTTGGTTTATCAGCATGATTCCTGCAGTCGGTGGTTTGTTGTCTCTGGGGGATAGCTTGGCGATTTTCCGTGGCAACCATAAGTGTTGGCATGATGAGATCGCTGGTACCAAAGTCGTCATGCTCCGAGCGCCGGCCCACTATCGTGAGTTGCCAGACAAAATCGAAATCCCTGAAGAGCCATAAAAGGGTAGTGAAAAAGGCTATGCGAATCGGTCGTTGGCGAGTGTTCGCTTTCACCTCGATACGCCAAAACACTCGAATATCGCGATCCAAGGCGGCGATGAATTCTCAAATATTTGCGCCCCTCTAGTTCACGGCCATCGGGAATGTCCTAGAATAATTCTTGCCGGAACCTGCACCTAATTTTAAGCAAAGAAAAGCGCAATGAATTTACTCGCTCAGGGTGACCCAATCTCAACGGGCCAGATGATTTTGATCGCGATCATTCTTGTGGTCTTGTTCGCCATGTTCGTGGTGTTCGCGATCTTCCTTTCCTATTTCCGCTGGTGGATTCAGTCGTTCTTCACTGGAGCCAAAATCACGTTTTGGGATCTGGTTGGAATGTCGTTTCGAAAAGTCAAACCCAGCGTGATTGTTCCAGCGAAAATCATGGCGGTCCAAGCTCGCTTGCAGGAGCCCGAAATGACGACCAAGGCTCTTGAGGCCCACTACCTTGCCGGCGGAAATGTTCCAATGGTCGTGCGGGCTTTGATTGCGGCCAACAAAGCTAAAACGATTAACCTGAGTTTCCGCGAAGCCACTGCGATCGACCTAGCCGGTCGAAATGTTCTCGAAGCCGTCCAGACCAGCGTTTACCCCCGAGTCATCGATTGTCCGGCTCGTGGTTCGGCCCGTCGTTCGCTTGATGCGGTTGCCAAAGACGGAATTCAGTTGAAGGTTCGTGCCCGTGTGACCGTTCGCTCCAACCTTCAACAATTGATCGGTGGTGCGACCGAAGAGACAATTATCGCGCGTGTTGGTGAAGGCATCGTCAGTGCGATCGGTTCGGCAGATACACACAACAAGGTTCTGGAGAATCCTGATATGATCTCCAAAGCGGTATTGGCTCGACGACTTGACTCTCAGACCGCTTTTGAAATCGTTTCAATTGATATTGCTGACATCGACGTTGGTGACAACATTGGCGCTCGATTGAAAGCCGACCAAGCTGAGGCGGACACGCGCGTTGCCCGTGCCCGCGCCGAAGGTAAGCGTGCAATGGCCGTTGCCCAGGAACAGGAGAATACGGCTTCTATCGAAGAGAGCCGAGCCAAGTTGGTTGCAGCAGAATCAGAAGTTCCCAAAGCGATGGCCGATAGTTTCCGCTCCGGTAAACTCGGCATTCTCGACTACTATAAATTGCGTAACGTCCAAGCAGACACGGATATGCGTAAGTCGATTTCTGGAGGCACGAGCACCGGAGCTTAGACGATTCCATTGGACTAGAGCGCCTTGCCGCTCACATTTGAAGATTTAGTTCGACATTGCGTTGTGGCAAAGCTTCGGGGCAACCGGCGACAAAGGTTAGTTATGGCTCGAGACATTGAAGAGTTTTTGAGACGCGCCGCCGAGCGACGGCAGCAGCAAAAGCAGGGCGGTGCGCCCAAACCTCCGCCGCGTCAGCAGCGCCAACAGCCCCCGCGTCAACAACCACCTCGTCAGCAGCCACCGCAGCGTAAACCGCCGCAGCGACGGCAACCTCCACCCATTGAAGCCGAGATTGTTGATGCGGTACCAGTTAATCGTCGTCGGCAACAACCGAAAAAACGGCAGCAGCCCAAGAAGAAGTCGCTGCGCGAGCAAAGCGTCGCCGAGCACGTCCGAACCCACATCGATGTTTCGGACGTTTCAGCCAGAGCTGACACCCTTGGTGACCGGATCGAAGATATTCACAATCAAGTCGAAGCCGAGGTTCACCAGCATCTCGATCATGATTTGACCGAGCTTGACGATACCCAGAGCATCACCGAGCTTCCGCCTCCCAAGATCTTTGGCGCCAAATCCGATGCTTTTGCTAGTGAGCTTCGGCAGATGCTTGAGAATCCAAAGATGGTTGGCAAGGCGATTATTCTCGCCGAGATTCTCAAACGACCTCAGTTTTAGAAACGCAAGGTTCGGCGCTGCTTTTGATAATTCTGAGCGCCTTGCCCCTCACATCGTGTCCTTTGGCTAAAGAACGCACCATTGGTGATCCTTCGTATATCGGTTTTCCTGCGATATACTTGAGCTGGTTGGAGCCGAAGTTTATTTTTGATGGAGTATCGCTTGAGCCAAGCAGTAGCCGCACCGAAATCATCCGTATTTTCTCTGGCAAAGAAACCAAAGTACAAGTTCAAGTGTGCAGACTTGTTTTCCGGCGCAGGAGGACTGTCCGTTGGCTTTCATTCAGTTGGTTTCGAATCTGTTTTCTTCAACGAGATAGACCAAGGTTTTGCGAAAACATTTGCGTCAAATTTCCCAAGTTCGCTGCCGTTTATTGGTCCGGTACAGGAATTGGACGCGAAAGAAATAATGTCGCAATGTGGCCTCGAGGAAGGTGAACTCGATTGTATTATTGGCGGGCCGCCTTGTCAGGGGTTCAGCATCTACGCGCCCAAAAGATCAGCGGATGATCAGAGAAACCATCTCTTTCGTCATTACATTCGGCTTGTTCTCGACGGACTTAAGCCGAAATTTATTTTGATGGAGAATGTTCCAGGCTTGGTTTCGCTGGACTCTGGCCAAACACTAAATGACGTAATCGAGTCTTTTGGTGCTGCGGGCTACAAAGTCAAACACAAAATACTAAACTCAGCCCACTACGGGGTGCCAGAAGAACGTTGGAGGTTGTTTTTTCTTGCGACCAGACTGGATGTCGAAATTGATTTCCCTGAGCCAAAGTTTTTCAGCATAAGAACGCCAAATTTCACTGGCGGTCGCGATTTGACTTTCCGCTTTGCCATTGGAAATCGAAACGGGCACCCGAATCAAGGAACTCTTTTTCCTGCTCAATTGCTTAACCCCACTTCAACATTTGATGCGATTTCTGATTTGCAGAGCATTTCAAATGGAGGTGGTGACGAAGAAACATCCTATGAACGCGAGCCAGCGAGCGAATTCCAGATTGCCATGAGGAGGGGTAGCAAGAAACTCTTCGACCATCAATGCAACTCAGTTGGCCCCGTAAATGTAGAACGACTTCAATACATTTCTCCGGGCGGATCTTGGAGAGAAATTCCTCATGATCTACTTCCCGAAGGCATGAAAAAGGCTCGGAAGAGCGATCACACTCGCAGGTATGGTCGACTTCATCCCGAGGAACCAAGTGGAACTATCTTGACACGATGTGATCCGCATTGGGGTTCATTTTTTCACTATTGTGATGACCGTATTATCTCGGTGCGAGAAGCTGCAAGAATCCAGTCCTTTCCAGATTGGTTTCGCTTCTGTGGATCGAAAACTCATAAATACAAGCAAGTTGGAAATGCTGTTCCCCCGTTGCTTGCGAAGGCAATTGCGCAAGAGATCAAAAAATCTCTAGTGAATTTGGAGGCGGGAGATGCCTAGAGCGCCGGGTAGGGATTTAGCTGAGATATTCGGATTTTCTCCGGACGATAGGTCTACAAAATCAAGGAAGCAATGGAAAACGCAAGCTTGTCCATTTGTGGGTGGCACTTGTATCAAACACAGTCATCCGGACAGTGCGGGAAACTTTGTTGTATATGGCACTTGCAGCGTTCTAAATAAGACACGGGAGGGCATTGAGGAGGTGATAACGTGCGCAAATCGTCTTTATGCGAACGACTATCAGATTTTCCGCGATGTGATTCAAGATTCTTTTCCAAAATCGAAGCTGTTAACAGCAGACGAATACCGCACCAAGTCAAAGAAAAAACGGCTGCCAAAAAATTGCTGTGTTTTGCTCGGCCAGAAGTCAGGCAAGGAAGTCATTGTTCAACGTAAAGGTGTTGTAAAGCTGTCAATTGATTGGACGATCGCACATCTCGCAAGCGGCAAGCTTGAGGAGATCATTCCGGTTGAAATACAGAGCATTGATACCACTGGAAATTACCGTGACTGTTGGAGGGCATATAGCGAAGAACGCGACGAGATCCCGATATCAAAACACAATATGAATTGGGCAAACGTTTGGAAAAGGCAAATTCCGCAGCTGATTCTTAAGGGTGCTGTCGCAAACGACTCAAAGAGATGCACTAAGGGTTTGTTCTTCATAACTCCTGATCGTGTTTACGATCAGTTCGAAAAAATTATCGGTTCGAAGGTTCCAAAGCAACCGAAGCCAGGGCCCGGTATTTTAAGCATTAGAACTTACTCGCTTGGAAAACCCAGAAGAGCTGGTACGCATCGTGATCTTGATTTGATTAGAAAACTCTCAATCAAGATTTCCGATTTTGTACAATCGTTCGGAAGCGGTGCTGAAATGCCATCCGGTAAGACATATGAGATCAAAGTTGAACAAGTATTGGAATCACTTTCCTCGTAAAAAGCGACGCACTTGAAACGCTCACGACGGTCGAAGAGATCTTGTGAAGAACCTATTCGAACGAGTTCACCACCGCACCGCCCAAACCGCTGAATTGATTAACTCAGCGGAGCGCCACAAGATCGTCCGGCATGCCCTAGCGTTGCGAATGGTGTTAAAGCGATCAGCCCAAGTTTCTCAGTCTAAAAACTACTCTCAAGGATCAAATGAAAATCATAAAATTCATTTGTCGATGGAGTTGGCGGTTGGTTCTAGCTGCGGTTCTGTTCTTCAACGTGCGGTTATACACTGCTTCGCCGCTTCCCAGTTCTAACCAGGCGATTGCTCCAGAGTTGCTCAATCAGCTGCGGGCCAATCGTAGTGCCATCGATAACGGTGCGCCCGCGAGAATGCAGCAGCTCTTTCCCGAAGGCGCTTACTTTTGCTACGTGTTGCATGGACTGACGTGGGTAGAAGCCAGTTTGCGCGATCCGGCTTTGGTTCCGCAAGCGATCGACGAAGCGAAACAGGCGCTGCTGCATCTTGATTCCGCTGAGTGCAAGTCATCGTTTCCACCCGAGTTGCCTCCCGATCACGGCATGTTCTATTCGGCTTGGAAAGTGCATTTGCAAGCCGGCGTGGTTTTGCTTCAACAAGGACAAGTCGAAGAAAATCTCGACTCCCTTCGAACTCAATGTGATGCAATCGAAGTTTCTCTGTCTGAGGCTGAGACTCCATTTTTGGCTTCTTACCGAGGCTGCGTTTGGCCTTGCGATACCATTCCCGCGATTCACGCGATGAAGATTTACGATCACGTGACCAAAGAAGAACGTTACAAGGACGTGATCTCGAATTGGTTGGACGATGTTGCCAAACGGCTCGATCCTGAAACCGGCTTGATTCCGCACACCGCCAACGTCAACGATGGACAACCACTCGATGGTGCCCGCGCAACGTCTCAAGTGATCTTGCTACGGTTGCTCTCCGATGTGGATCCTGAGTTCTCGGCCAAGCAGTATGAGATATTCCGCAACCGCTACCTCAACACGTTGATTGGATTGCCTTGCGTCCGAGAATATCCGACCGGTGTTTCCGGCTCAGGAGATGTCGACAGTGGGCCGCTGATTTTTGAACGTTGTCTTTCAGGAACGGTATTTACGATCGGATTAGCTCAAATCTATGGAGATCAGGAAGTTGCCGACGCGATCTCAACGACCGGAGAAGTCGTCGGGCTGCCGTGGACGAGCGGCAACGAAAAAAGATATGTCGGCGGCGTACTGCCGGTCGGGGATATCATGGTTACCTACTCGCAAAATGCCCGTTGTTGGTTAGGTGAAACATCCCATCAACCGGCCAGTCCCCGAAGTGTTTCACAATTTTGGCGCTGGCCAGTCCATTTTCTCTCGTTGCTGTTCCTGATTCCTACGATCTTCGGATTGCTGCGGAACCGGTTCTTTTCTCGAGCATCAGAGGATCAGGTTGCGTGAATCTCGTGAACTACGGCTTGGCTTTTTCGGTCATTGTCACTTGAGGCCTCGTTGTTAGACTCAGACTATGAACGCTCCGACCAATCCGACCAAATTTGATCCGACGATTCTCCGTCGCGATTTTCCAATTCTCGATCAGAGGATTCATCGCGACCGGCCGTTGGTCTACCTCGACAACGGGGCTTCTACGCAGCGTCCCCAATCAGTTATCGACGCGATGAGTGATTGCTATGGTCGAACCTACGCCAATGTTCACCGCGGGATTCATTGGCTCAGCGAACAGGCTTCGGCTCAATACGAAGAAGCCCGGTCTTCGGTGCAGAAGTTCATCAAGGCGCAGCACAACAACGAAGTGATTTTCACCTCCGGGACGACCGCGTCGATCAACCTCGTGGCGCATGCCTGGGGTAACCAGAACATCGGTGAATCAGATGAGATCCTGCTGACGATTTTCGAACATCATTCCAACATCGTTCCCTGGCAGCAGCTGGCCCAGCGAAAAGGGGCTGTGGTTCGATTCGTTTCGATCGATGATCAAGGAAATCTGGACCTGGAGGATTTTCGCCGGCAGTTGAATTCGAAAACGAAGATGGTTGCGGTCGCTGCGGTTTCCAATGTGCTTGGCTCGATGCCGCCGGTCGCGGAGTTGGTTGAACTGTCTCATGCTGCTGAGGCAAAAGTCCTGATTGACGCGGCTCAGTCGGTCCCTCACGAACCGACC
>CALJOA010000034.1 GCA_937981585.1 uncultured Pirellulaceae bacterium
CCCGCCTACGGAGCCCCAAAAGTGATCCGGCCACCCAGCTGGATTTGCTGGCCAGTTCTGTTTTTGGGAACCGTTGTGTTCCTGCATGGGTTCTCGATGCGACGTGATTATTAGGCGAAAACCTTGTTGAGAACTGACAAAATTTCCTTACGAAAAAAAATGCGAAATAACGGAAATCGTTTCAACCCGGTCCGTTGTTTTGTGCGATGTACATAGCAGGAACATCCCGTTGTGCCGCAAGGTGCAAGTTCCTGCAAGCGAAGTTCTATAAAAGACGAATTTGGTTTCTTCGATTCCATCAAGGTTGAACTTAGGACTTTCAAAAAAACACTAGTTCGAAACGTAGACGGTGGGGCTCTGGTCAGCTCATTCGAAACGTTACGACTAGTGTTTTTTATTGCGCTGATTTAAGCGACAAGTACACGGCATTTCTGAACTCGAACTGGACGTCACAAGGCTTCGAAATCTTACGCGTTCAGCAAACGTTGGGGGATTGGCTTGCTCGACGAGAAGCAGTGCACTGGCTATGATTTAATAGAATCGTGGTGCCTCAAGTTACCGTTGGGGTCGCGATCGATAACGTCAGTGAAACGAGAAATGCTATGTCTGAGTTCGAGTGTATTGAGTTGAATAACCTCGAAGAGGTCTCGGTTGTTAAATTCAAAGACCATAAAGTCATGGATCCAAGTCGTATCGAACAGATGGGCAAGGAACTTCTGACATTGGTCGATGACGATGAAGATTCAGGCAATGTCCTGGTCAATTTTGAGAACGTCAGTTTTTTTTCCAGTGCAGCGATTAACAAACTGATCGTGCTTGAGAAACGAGTGCGTGCTCGCGGCGGTCAAATTCGACTTAGCAATCTTCGCCCGGAAGTTCGGGATCTCTTTAGCTATGCGAATCTCGACTCAATGTTCCAGATTAAAGACAAGCAAACCGATGCTATCGAGTCGTTTGAGAATTAGTCGAGTTGGCCCACCGGTCGCTAACCACTAGAATTTTGTCTCCTCAAGTAGCGGGCAAGTTTGGATCTTCCCAGTTATCGACTTGAATTCCTCCCGGCATTTTTTCGACGGCAATGACAGAAACGGCCAAAGACTGGAAATACGACAAGCACGTCCCCAGTGAACCGGACGTGTGCTCAAAGATCATCGAGATCTTGTTGGGTCAGCTCGAAGTCGCAGGCTGGACCAGCAAAGATGTTTTCGGAATTCACATGGCGATGGAAGAAGCCATCATGAATGCGATCCGCCACGGCAATCAATGCGCAGCCGACAAAAAGGTCCACGTGTTGATCGCGATTTCTGCTGATCAGTTCTACGCAAAAATTACAGACCAGGGCTGCGGGTTTGATCCCGATGCCGTTCCCGATCCAACATCCGATGAGAACATTGGTAGGACTTCGGGGCGCGGAGTTTTGCTGATGAAAAACTTTGTTGATGAAATTGCCTACAACGAAAAAGGCAATTCAGTTGAGCTGAAGAAGTCGAGGACGCAGTGATGTGGAATGCGGAATGCGGAATGTGGAATGTGGAATGTGGAATGTGGAATGTGGAATTTTGAATTTTGAATTTTGAATTTTGAATTTTGAATTTTGAATTTTGAATTTTGAATTTTGAATGTGGAGTGCGGAATGTGCCGTCCGCCAACTCACAGATGTTTGACCTGATGATTGGTAACCCGAAGCGTAAGCGAAGGACTAAAACTCAGCTTCGCCCTCGCTGAAGCGCCAGGTTACTACTGTGCCGCTGTCCCTCGCTGACGCGTCGGGTTACCACTGTGTGTTAGTCGAGCTTGATCTCCAACTCCACCGGGCAATGGTCGGAATGAAACGCGTCGTGCCTGTGAGTGACCGATTCAATTCCATGCTCGATCGTGTCGCTGACTGACATGTAGTCCAGACGCCAGCCTTTGTTCGTCTTTCGCGCGAACTGAGTTGTTCGCCACCATGTGTAGCTGACTTCATCGGGATGAAGTTTCCGAAACGCATCCACAAAACCTGATTCAAACCACTGAGTCATCCACGCACGCTCTTCAGGTTTAAATCCAGACGAATTCTTGTTGCGGACCGGATCGTTGATGTCGATTTTTGCGTGAGCAATGTTGTAGTCCCCAACAACGATAATATTGGGACGCTCTTCGCGAAGGTTCTCCACCCAGTTGAGAAAGTCATCCAAGAATCTCATCTTGTACTGTTGACGTTCGGGGCCCGATCCGCCGTTGGGAAAATAGCAATTCAAAATCGTCAGGTCGCCCAGATCGGTGCGGATCACTCGCCCTTCATCATCGTACCTCTCAATCCCGAGGCCTTTGTAGACCTTGGTTGGTTTCTGCTTGGTGAACGTGGCGACTCCGCTGTAACCTTTACGCTTGGCTGAATGCCAGTGATGTTTGTAGCCGAGGCTTTCAATCAACAGCAGTGGAACACTGCCCGAGTGGGCTTTCGTTTCCTGCAAACAGACGACATCGAATTGATTCTCGTCGATCCATTCTGCCAATCCCTTTTCCAGTGCAGACCGAACCCCGTTAACGTTGTATGAAACGATTTTCATGCTTGTCAAACTCTCACCAGCGCCGTTCCGCTGACTCGCTTGACCAGCCGCCGCATTTCCAAAACACTGATTGTCGAAAGGACACGCGAGGCGGGCAGACCGGTTTGCTCCATGATCAAGTCGAACTCCGTGGCGTCGATTTTGATCGCGTTGAGAACCAATGATTCTTGGTCACTCAATTTAAGTTCAGCCGGATGACGTATCTCTGTTTCGGAATCGATTTGGGTTGGCGTTGCCAGTGGACCAAGCTCCTCTAAGACGTCGTCGATGCTTTCGACGAGCTTGGCTCCGTCTTTAAGCAACTGGTGGCAACCGCGTGACATCCGATTGTCGATTCGGCCCGGAACGGCGAACACTTCCCTGCCCTGCTCCATCGCCAGGCGTGCCGAGATCAATGCGCCGCTACGCTGGGCGGCTTCAACGACGATCACGCCCAGACTCAGTCCGCTAACGATTCGGTTGCGGCGTGGAAAGGATCCGTTTTTCGGTGCGGACTCGGGAAGCGACTCCGTCAAAACGGCGCCTTGGGAGGAGATTCGTTTGGCCAGCTCGGCGTGCTCTGCGGGATAAAGACGTAGGTGACCGCCGCCCAGAACCGCCAACGTGCGCCCGCCGGCTTCCATGGCTCCGTGGTGAGCCGCCGCGTCGATTCCACGGGCCAGTCCAGAAACGATTGTGAATCCAGCCATCGCCAAACCACGAGCCAATCTGGATGCGGTTTTGATTCCGTAGTTTGTGGCATGCCGAGAACCAACGATAGCGATGGCAAGGTTGTCGGCCGGGAGCAACGTGCCGCGAGAGAACAGAATCGAGGGCGGGTCGTAGATCTCTGACAATGGCACGGGATACTTTTCCGAATCGCGGTCAAGAATCTCAATCTGGTTTTCTTTGCAAATGGCAAGCTGTTGGGCAACGTTGATCGTTTCTGGTGCGCTGACGATCGCGCTGACAAGTTTGGAGCCAACACCGTTGACGTTACGCAGATCGGCGGGTGCGGCAGCCAAAGCGCCTGCGGCAGAGCCAAATGTTTCAATCAAATCGGCGTAGATTCGCGGACCGACTCCAGGGACGAGGTTCAGGCAAAGTGCCGCAGTCGTTTCATCAAGTCGAGGTGTTTCGAAAAGCTGGTTCGACTGGTTGGTCGCATCCCGAGCGGTATGGTCCGATTCGGTTGATGGTTCGTTCATCGAGACGCCTTTTGAGAAACGTATTTCAGTGCGTCTTAAGTATCCGATACGCGGTGACAAAAACAAAGTGGGGCCGTTGCAAGTTGCTTATGTTGCAGGCATTAATCGTTTTGCAACGACTTCAAAAGCTCGCCATCGTCGGGGCTGGGGACTTCTTTGACGTTTCCAAGCTCGGTGGGCAAAATCAAAATCAGCTTTCCGCGCGAAACCTTTTTGTCATGCTTCATCGCGTCGACAAGCTCTTGATGTTTCTCGTCGGGGCAATCAGTGGGAAGCCCGACCGATTGGAACAATTTTGTTTGCCGGTCCAGAAATGCTTGATCAACCATGCCTAGGTTGCGACCAAGCCGACCGGCACACGTCATCCCGATGGAGATTGCCTGTCCGTGTAAAAACCGACCGTAGCCAAACACGGCTTCGATGGCGTGCCCAAAAGTGTGTCCGTAGTTCAAGATCGCTCGTCGACCGGAGGTTTCCTTTTCGTCTTCCTCAACCACCGTCGCTTTGCATTGACAGCACCAGGCGATCGTCTTGGTCAGCGTATCGGGGTCACGCTGGTTGAGTGCGCCGACTGATGATTCGAGGTATTCCAAAAGTGGCAGGTCCATGATCAACCCGTACTTGATGACTTCTGCCAGCCCGGCGCGATAGTTGGCTTCGTCGAGCGTGTTAAGAACCAGCGGATCGATCAAGACGGATTGTGGTTGCCAGAACGCGCCCACCATGTTTTTGGCTTGCGGCAAATTGATTCCGACTTTTCCGCCAACGCTACTGTCGACTTGGGCCAGCAGCGTCGTTGGGATCTGAACAAACTTTAGGCCCCGCCCATACGTCGCGGCCAGAAAACCGGCGAGGTCACCAACGACTCCCCCGCCTAGTGCGACCACAACCGATTTCCGGTCAGTGTTGAAAGCCACCATTTGTTGCCAGGCTTCGTCGCATTGAGTTACCGACTTTGATGGTTCGCCACTGGGCACGATGATCGGATCGACACGGCTGGCCAATTGTTTGATCGACGTGGTTACGTCATCGAGATAAAGCGGTGCTACAACGTCATCGGTCACCAGCACGACATGCTCGCCCGAGAGATGGTCTTTGAGATCGTCAACCAGAGAGCTGCTCAGCCGACCTGCTCCAATCTCGATCGTGTAAGAACGTTGGCCGAGTCCGACGTGGACTTGCTGTGATGATGGGTTGGTCGAGTCGGGCAATGAACTACTTTCTGACGCAAATGATTGATCAATTCATTGTGAGCAAGTATCTGCGATTCACAAGTCCACTCCTACATTCCCGGAGTTGCGGCCTTAAGAATCACTCGCAACAGCAAGCCTATGCCCAAGACGATCAAGCCACTGAGGATGACCTCCGCGGTGATCCAGCAAGCCAACGAAAAGCAACCGATCAGTCCCAGCCACGAAATCCAAACGGGATAAAGCCGCGCCTCTTTTTCCAGCGTGATTGCGCAGAGGTTGGTCAACGAGTAGTACAGCAGGACCGTAAACGCGCTGAAGGACCATGAGAGTCGGACGTCGCCAAGCAAAACCAAAACGCCAATCACGACGGCCACTAGTATCGTTGCCTGCTTGGGAATTCCCTTTTCGTTGACGGTTGCGAGGCTGCCGGGGAGATCTTTTCGCCGAGCCATCGCCAGTGCAACGCGCGACAAACCTAAAAGCAGATTCAAAACGACGCCCAGCATCGCAGTGATTGCCCCGATCAGCAGAACTGCTTTGATCCAGGGTTTGTTGAGGCTTTCCGCCGCGTGCAAAAGTGGTGCAACGCTTGTCTTGACCGAAACGGCGAGTTCCTCGGGACCGACCAGCGCGACGGCGACAAAGCCAACGGTTAAGTAAAGCAGCATTGTAGTAGCGAGCGTCATGATCATCGCCTGCGGAATCGTCTTGCGCGGTTGCTTTACTTCTTCGCCAAGCGTCGCGATCCGTCCGTAGCCTGTATACGCCACGAACATCAGCGCGGTGGCGTGAAACAGATTCAAAGACGATTGTTTGTCGAGCGCAAAGATTCCTGCGAGGTTCAGATCGGCTCTTGAGAACGCCGTCGGCATTGCGACGCAAACAAACAGGATCAGTGAAACCAGCGTCGTGGCAACGATCAGGCTGTTGACCACGTTGGTCCGTTTAATACCCACCAGCGTCAGGATTGTCAGCAGGATCAGAAAGGCCAGCGCAAGTCCAATCAATACGCCGGTGTAATGTTGTGCTCCCAGTGTGGAGCTGTAAATGTATCCGGCCAACCCCAGCAGCGCCGTGGCGGCAGAGGCCGATTTGGCGCACAAGAAAAGCCAGCCGGCGGTGAATCCGAGGGTCGGTGTGAGCCAGCGGTAACCGTATTCGTAGGTCCCACCACTGACAGGATGATTGGCGGCCAGTTGGGCGCTGCTGAGTCCGTTGCAGATTGCCAATAGCGAGGCGAAAAAGATCGCGACTAAGACGTTGGGTCCCGAAACTCCAGCTGCGATTCCGATGCTGACGAAGACGCCGGTGCCGACGATCGAGCCAAGCCCCATCAGGATCGCGCCCGTCAATCCGATCTCACGCTGCATTGAGTTTGACATTGTTGCTTATCTGATGCACCAAATATATAGCGTTTGGGCGCAAGCCCTACGGTTTTCACATACACTCCCTGAAGATGAAAACTCGACCGGACGGCTTGCGCCGTTCCGCTACTTGAATAGCATTATTGAAAATGCCAGTCGAGTCCTCGTCTGCGCGAGGTGACGTGATCACTTGGATTGAAATCTCTGCAAGCCAAACTAGATTACAACTTGCCGGGTTGTGGAGTTGTCTTGGGTTGGGCTTTTTCGGCTTCTTCTCTGGCTTTCTTCTCCGCTTCTTCTTTAGCGGTAATCTTTGCAGCCAGAACGGCTCGTGCTTTGGCGACCAATGCACGGCCTTCATCAGATTCTGGAATCTGGCCCCACTGGATATCGCCGTAGAGTTCGAGGATCGACTCATAGAATGAGATCGTGCTCTCGGGGTCGGTTTGTTGACCCGCGTCCTGCATTGCAGATTTGATTTGTTTCAAGTCGAACAGGATTTTGGAGCGGGCGTCGTTGTGGAGTTTGATTTTGTAGCTTTGGGCCGCTTCGACGCATTTTTGATCAGCCGGATCGAGGTCCGAATTTTGATGGATCTTCACGAAAGCCGCCATCTTGGTGTCAGCCAGGCTTGGGTCATCCTCGGAGATCGCAACGATCTCGAGAAATTGCTTTTCGATTTTAGTCAGCCGGTCCTCACCCGGAATTCCGCTTCGGACGGTCAAGGTGTTGCAAAGCGAATTGTAAAGGCTGACCGCTTCTCCAATCTTTTGTAGCTCGGAGACTTTGGAGGCTCGTTCTTCGTCTGGGTAGAGCTCAAGAAACTGCCCGATCTCCTTGAGTACTTTGTTGGGACGGTCGGCGCTGGCTTCGATTTGAGCCATCAACGTTTCGGCGCTCGGCGGCTTGTAAGCTCGATAGACTAAGGCCGTTGCCAGCAGTAGCACGCCAAGCAGTGCCAACGCGATCGGCAATATGCCTTGCTTGTCAACGGATGGCTCGTCGGGCTGTTGCTTGCGGACCTGGTCGTCGACCGTGTTGTAGTAATCGACAGTTGTCGAGCCGTCGACTCCGTGTTCGGTATTCGAGACGGTCTTGGGCTGGCCAGCAACGGTTGAGTCTCTTAGTTTTTCCGATTTGCGGATTTTCGTGTCGACCTCGGTGCGGGGGGCTCCAACGTCGAAGGTGTCGTGTGGGTTTGTGTTTGAGACTGGGTGAACTGTTTTGGCTTCGCTGTGGTCGCGCAGTTTGGCTTCCACTTCATCGATTTGGTGAAGCAAGGCTTGGGCCGTATGGATTCGCTTGTCAGGTTGCTTGGCCATCATTCGACGAATCAGTTCATCCAGTTCGTTGGGCACGTCGGGCACCATGCTGCTGACCCGAGGTGCGGGGACGCGAGTCAAATTGCGCAGTGATTCTTCGACCGAGTTGGCGGTGAACGGAGGCCTTCCCGAAAGCAGTGTGAACAAAACTGTACCGAGGCTGTAGATGTCACTCTTGAACGTGACCGGTTCGCCTTTGGCTTGTTCAGGGCTCATGAAGTCCATCGTTCCCAGAACGTTCTCGCCAGTGTTAAGCGATGTGCCAAATCGCTTTGCAATTCCAAAGTCCGTGATCTTGACGTGTGCCGGTTCGCCGTCAGAGGGAACCGTCATCAGCAGGTTGCCGGGCTTTAGGTCACGATGGATGATGCCTCGGTCGTGAGCGTGCCTGAGGCCAAGGCTAACGTCGCGTCCGATCTTGAGGATCTCGCGCCAATCGAATCGATGGCCCTTTTTTCGCATGTGGAAGAGACTGTTGCCTTCAACCAACTCCATCGAGAAAAAAAGCATACCGTCTTCTTGCCCGTAACTGAGTAGGCGGACGATGTTGGAATGGTTGAGCTGAATGAGTGCTTTGATTTCCGATTCAAACCTGCCTCGGAAGTGCGGATCGTGCGCGTAAGTCGGAGCGAGGACTTTGATCGCGTGAAGCTCACCCGTTTCCTCGTGCTCGCCGCGGAAAACAGTTCCCATTCCGCCGCGACCGAGGATTCCCTTAAATTGGTAGGGGCCGATAGAATCGAGTGCCATTGGCAACGGGCTTTCGTGTGAGATTAGCTTTCTTTTTCTTTGGGAGTACTCGGCATTCTACACTTAAAGAATGCAAACAGAAAGCAAACCAGCATTCGACAGGATGTTCGTAGGTTTTCGACTGAGTTTGGCAAAGGTCTGGAGGTCCAGTCATTCCCGCGCAGGCGGGAGTCTAGTTTCTCAAAGCTTCAATGGACTCCTGCCTGCGCGGGAGTGACTAAATCGCTGACCGCTCACATCCTGCTCATATTGAGCCTTGATTCACTTCTTTCTTCGAACCAGAGAATCGCTTGAACGCACCAATCCATCCTGTTCGGTTGCCGATAGAAGATCTGCTAAAGACCTGCGAAGTCAAGCGGACTCGGGGAAGCGGTCCCGGTGGGCAGCATCGCAACAAAGTCGAAACTGCGATCGTGATCACGCATGTTGAATCGGGCGTGGTGGGTCAAGCCAGTGAGAAACGCAGCCAACATCGAAATCACAAAGTCGCCCTAGAGCGGCTGCGAGTCAATCTTGCGCTGGCGATTCGAACTCCCGTAGAGGACAACCAAACGCCGAGTGCGTTGTGGCTTTCCCGGGTCAAATCCAGGAAGGTTTCGATCAACCCTGCCCATGAAGACTTTCCGTGTTTGCTTTGCGAAGCGATCGACTTCGTCACGGTTGTCGATTTCGATGTTTCGGCGGCAGCTGATCGGCTGGGAATTTCCAGTTCCCAGTTAGTTAAGTTTCTCAAACTCGCTCCGTCAGCGTTTGAGTTAGTTAACCGAGAGCGGGTCGCCAGATCATTGAGAAAATTGAATTGATTCCGCTGAGGCGGATTTGAACCGGTTCATGATCTGGGGGCTCCTCGCTCGTGCCTCGCGATCCGACCCCAGCCACCCCGCTGATCGACCCAACCTCCGATTCGAAAGTTTGGCATGGGGATTGCTTTACCTAAAGTTGGAAGTGGTTCGTTTCTGGTTGTGAAAGCAATTAGAAACGGAATAGAGACGAGGCAGTGCCTAGGCTGTCCACTTCGGTGGACAGTTTAGGCCGCAATTATTCGAATTTTTTTCGATTCAGGCTGGTAAGATCACGAAAATGAACTTACCAGCCTGTTTTATTTTGCTGTATCAAAATAATACATGTGTTCGTTTTTGAAACATGCCAAATTGGACTTTGAGAGGCTAAGGGCTGAGAATTCTGACAAAATTCAGTAATAATGGGTCGATGATCATAGTAGGCGTTTTGGCCACGATTTGGCCATGATTTAATGACAAAAAGGGATTTCAATGCGTCCGTTCAATTTGTTGCTGACACTAACTGTGATTCCCGCTATCTCTTTTGCGTTCACGGGCGATTGTTGCTCTCAGACCTCTCGGGTTTCTGTTGCAGTGGCAACTGCATCTGATGGTGTCGATGCTCAAGTGACCCAAGTCGATGCTTTGGTGAAAAAAGTCTGGGATGACTATGGGTTGCGACCTTCCAGAGATGCGACCGACGCAGAATGGTGTCGCCGTGTCCATCTCGACATCATCGGACGCATTCCAACGGTTAAGGAAACGACCGACTTTCTCGCCAGCAAGGAAGTCAACAAACGCGAGAAGCTCGTTGATACTTTATTGTACGACGACCAATACACCGAAGAGTTTGCCCGCAACTGGACCACCGTTTGGACGAATCTTTTGATCGGTCGGACCGGCGGAAGCGATCGGGACTCGATGATCAGTCGAGCTGGGATGCAGAAATTCATCCGCGATTCATTTGCTCGTGAGAAACCATATGACAAGTTCGTCTACGAATTGATCACTGCAACTGGGACCACGACTCCCGGCGACCCGAATTTTAATGGCGCGACCAACTTTTTGATTGACAAAGTCAACGAAGAAAAAGCGTCGCTTGCTACGGCCGCTACAACCAAAACGTTTCTTGGACTTCAGGTTCAGTGCACCCAGTGTCACAACCATCCGTTTAACGACTGGAAGCAGCAAAAGTACTGGGAGATGAATGCGTTCTTCCGGCAGGTCAAAGCCTTTAACTCCAATGGGATGCGGGCTCGTGATGGCGGAATTGCCAAGCTCACCGATCAGGACTTCAGGGGCGAGAATGGAAAAGACCCCGATAAAGCCGAGATTTTCTACGAGTTACGTAATGGCTTGATAAGCGTTGCTTACCCGGTATTTGTTGATGGACAAGAGATCAACCCCCACGGCGGTGTCAACACTGTCAACCGTCGCAAGGAACTGGCTGAGTTGATGATCAAGTCGCCTTTCTTTGCCAAGTCGATGGTCAACCGGACGTGGGCTCACTTTCTTGGTTACGGATTCACTTCGCCAGTTGATGATCTTGGTCCACACAATATTCCATCCAATCCTGAATTGCTGGACTACCTAGCGCAGGAGTTTCGTAGTTCTGAGTTTGACGTTCGCCAACTAATTTCGTGGATCGCACTGAGTAAACCGTATGCCTTGTCGAGCCGTCGAACACGGGCCAATGAGAAGGATGATCCGTTGCTGGGCGAGTCACCGAAGTTCACACATTTTTACATTCGTCAGATGGAAGCCGAACAGCTTTACGAATCACTGCTGGTTGCCAACGAATCTGAGACTCAGGGCAGCTACGAAGAACAGGAAAAGAACAAGAACACTTGGCTTCGTCAATTCACGACTGCGTTTGGAACCGACGAGGGCCAGGAGTCAACAACGTTTAACGGAACGATTCCACAAATTCTGATGATGTTCAATGGTGACATGATTCGAAAATCGACTGCAGTCACCAAGGGCACGATGATCAATCGGCTTGCTTCGTCCGGCAATTACAATAAATCGGTCGAAGAATTGTTCGTTAAGGGGCTCTCTCGCAAACCGTCAGGCGAAGAGAAAGACCTCGCCAAAAGCATTCTCGCAGCCCGAAAAGGCAATGCCGGGGAGGCTTTGAAAGACGTTTGGTGGGTGGTTTTGAACACAAATGAATTCATTTTTAACCATTAAACCGCCGGTGCTGCCCATAATCTCTTGGTCAACGCCGACATTAGAGGATGAAACTGAGGGAAGTCGCAGAATTTGACTTCGACCAACTTAAATTCAGTGAACTGGGGACGGTTCACGACCTACAATTCAGATGGCCGGATGGCCAAGCCTTGGCGTTATGTTTGAAAGAAAGAAGCCATGAATTTACGAACACCTGCTGGAATGAATCGACGACACTTCATGAGTCATCTTGCTGGAGCTTCGGCTTTGGCTGGAAGCGCTTTGGCGATGGGGCAAACGCTTCAGGCTAACGCCACGACACTAAAGAAGAATCGTAAGGCTGCGATTCTTTTGTGGATGGGCGGCGGCCCTTCGACAATGGATATCTGGGATCTTAAGCCCGGTGCTGCGACCGGCGGACCATTCCGACCTATTTCAACCAACGGCGATGTTCAGATTTGTGAGCATATGCCAATGATGGCCAAGAACATGGACAAGATGTCGATCGTTCGCTCGATGTCGACTCGCGAAGCCGACCACATGCGTGGCCGCTATTACATGCACACCGGCTACGTTCCTAATCCAAACGTCAAGCATCCAAGCTACGGTTCTGTGATCGCCCATGAATTGGCGGCCAGTCGTCCCGATCTTGAGATTCCTCCATTCGTTTCGGTTGGTGGAAACAGTGAAGGACCAGGCTTCTTGGGAATGTCTTGGGCGCCGTTTTCGGTTAACTCCAACGGTCAGGTTCGAAACCTCGACATGGGAATTGCCCCGGATCGACTGACTCAGCGAGTTCAGGCTCTCAAGATGATGGAGACTGGATTCATCGATGACAATCGTGGCATCGCGGCTTCTGAGCACGCCAAAGTCATCGGCAAGACACTGAGCCTGATGACCAGTGAGCAAATGAGGGCTTTCAAAGTCATGCAGGAGCCAGAGCCGATTCAAGAACGCTACGGCAAGAACAATTTCGGTCGCGGTTGCTTGATGGCTCGCCGATTGGTTGAAGCCGGTGTTCCATTCGTTGAAGTTAGCCTTGGCGGTTGGGACAATCACCAGAACATTTTCCCAACGCTTCAAGACAACAAGCTTCCTGAGCTCGATAAGGGAATGAGTGCTTTGATGGAAGACTTGGCCGAGCGTTCAATGCTGGACGACGTCGCTGTGATCTGGATGGGCGAGTTCAGCCGAACCCCTCGAATTAACGGCAATAGTGGTCGTGACCACTGGGCTCGCAGTTGGAGTGCCGTTGTCGGTGGTGCTGGCCTAAATAGCGGTATCGCAGTTGGAAAAACCAACGAAGACGGAACTCGCGTCGACGGAATGTCTTACACATCCGAAGACATGATGGCGACCGTGTGTAACGCGTTGGGAATTTCGCTTGAGACGACTTTCACAAGCCAAAGTGGTCGTCCAATGAAGATCGCCAACAGTGGTAAATTGATCAAAGAACTGGTCAGCTAATCAATTAGGTCAACGCTGACTTAAAAACATCCAAATGATCGCCGGGAGTTTTCGCGGCGATCTTTTTTTATCGATTACTCCAAGTCTTGCAGCTTGAGGGCGTGCTATCACTCGGCTGGCAGTAATCGATATAGCTGGAATCAGAGAATTTCTCTTAAATGAAGGTCTCTGTTTATTTTACAACGCGGCCAAGTCCGGTTCGTCAGGAAAGGAATCCTGGATCATGAGACGATTGGGTGAGCTCTCACAATTGGTTGAGGGCGAAGTTACTGCGCGTCCAGATTTGGAAATTTCTGGAGCCGCGTCAATCTCGCGCGCCGGTCCCACCGAACTCACATTTGTTGCTTCGACAAAATACGTCGACGCCTTTCTTGAAAGCGACGCTGCAGCAGCGATTGTCAGTTTCGACACAGACATCACCGAAAAACCCTGCATCCGGGTCGACGACGTCGAAGCCGCGTTTGCAGAAATAGTCGAACTGTTCCAACCACCAGTTGAACGTGAGAAGATCGGAATCAGTCGTCAGGCGATCGTTAGCCCTTCAGCCAGAATCGCAGACGATGTTTGCATCCATCCAGGCGCTGTCGTTATGGATAACGTTGAGATCGGATATGGATCGGTCGTCTATCCCAATGTGACCGTGATGGAGAACTGCGTTATTGGAGCTCATGTTCGCATTTTTCCCAACTCAGTGCTTTACGAAAACACGGTAGTCGGCGATCGGTCGATCATTCACGCGGGCGTGGTTTTAGGCGCATTTGGTTTTGGCTATCGATCCAATTCGGGCAAGCATGTGCTTGCTCCTCAGTTGGGCAATGTCGTCATCGGCGACGAAGTAGAAATCGGAGCCAATTCGACCATCGATCGCGGAACCTACGACGCGACGACAATTGGATCTGGAACCAAGCTCGACAACCTCGTCATGATTGGACACAACTGTGTTGTCGGCGAGCACAATTTGCTTTGTTCTCAGGTCGGTGTCGCTGGAAGCTGTACCACTGGCGACTACGTCGTAATGGGCGGCCAAGTCGGGATGGCCGATCACTTGAACATTGGAGCCCACGTTTCAATCGGGGCTAAATCCGGATTGATGCACGACATCGAGGAGGGCCAAAAGTTCTTTGGGATTCCGGCTCGTCCAGCTCGTGAGGAAATGCAGTTGTTGGCCAATCGAGCCAAATTGCCCGAGATGCGAAAGACGATCAAACGACTCGTCAAGCAAGTCGATCAAGTCCTGCAAATGCAATCCGATTTACAAGCCGACTCCCAGGGTTCCCCGTCAACCGATGAGTCCTCAGAAGACTCGCGAGCGGCGTAGCGATGGCCAACGGAATTTTATCGCCAAAACCTAGCTTCGAAGCGATAGGGCCTCAAAAAATCGGCTTGGTTGCCGGTTGGGGCGAGTTTCCAATTACGGTCGCCCACGCATTAAAATCACTTGGCCACGAGGTCTACTGCATCGCAGTCAAAGACCACGCAGATCCGGTTCTTCAGGACATCTGCGACGGCTACCAGGTATTCGGGATCGGTTCGATGGGCAAGCAAGTCCGCTACCTGCGCCACAACGAAGTTACTTCAGCGACGATGGCGGGCAAGATTTTCAAAACGACTTTGTTTAATCGGAAATGGGGACTACTTCAACATCTTCCTGATCTGATGTGCTTGAAGCACTTCTACCCGATCATCATCTCCAGATCCAAAGACCGCCGCGATGACACATTGTTGAGTACGGTGGTCGATCTGTACGCCGCTGGCGGCGTTACTTTTGCCCCCGCAACTGATTTTGCACCGGAGCTACTTGTGAAAGAAGGAACGCTTACCAAAACGCCTCCGACTAAGTCTCAAATGAAAGACATCGAGTTCGGTTGGACGATGGCCAAAGAGATTGGCCGGCTCGACATCGGTCAAACCGTTGTCGTGCGAGACCAGGCCGTGATGGCGATCGAAGCCATCGAGGGGACTGACGAGTGTATTCGCCGAGCCGGCCAGCTTTGCAACGGCGGATTCACCGTCGTCAAAGTCGCCAAGCCCAACCAAGACATGCGATTTGACGTGCCGACAATCGGTGTCGGGACGATCAACACGATCAGCCAGGCCGGCGGCAAGGTGCTTGCGATCGAGGCCGACAAGACGATCATTCTCGATCAGATTGCCACAATCGGTTTGGCTCAAAAGCTGGGGATCTCGATCTTCGCGATCAATGGCGATCAACGATTCGGATGCGTCGACGATGGCACTACCAAAGCGGTTGCATGATCCCAAGTTAGCCGAGAAACTCGCAAGATTGGCTCAGGCGGCTTCTTCGATGATCTTGCCGACTTGGGCATTGAATTGCCCACGAGTCAGGACTTGATCTAAACCCGCCGACTTGGCTTGCTCAAGTAACTCTACGTTGACGTGCTGGGCGTATGCGATCGTCAACGGGCACACTGCGTCGGGCAATCCTTTGATCTCTTCTCCAAGCAGTTCCACATCAAGTCCAGGCGTCTGCAAATCGACGATCAGCATGTGGGGTTTGTTCTCTTCGATAAACGAGATCGCTGATTTGATCGAACCGGCCGTCGATAACTTGACGTTCTGTTGGCGAGCGTGAGAGCTTGCGTTGGAGGACATCATTAAGTCTTTGGTTAAAAAGCAAATCATGGCAAGTTTTGGTTGCAGGGTTAAAGCTGATCGAAGAGAACGACAAGCCGCTGTTGCTTTGTCGCACACTTAGTTTTACTGCCTGAGGGTTCGATTTTCAATCTTTCACAATCAGCTCTTGAGGGTTCCACGCTCTTTTCTGGCCTTGGGCATTGATAGCATCCGATTCATCGAAAATTTGTATTTTGTTAGTCGATAAATGGGAAATGACATTGAGGAGAAACAATTGAGCTTGTACTCTTCGCCGCCCATTAATTCGTTGGTTTGATCAAGGATGATCTTAATGCATTTGAAAAAGAAAAGCCGAATTATAGTTGCCACAATAGCGGCAATGATCACTGCCATTTGTTGCCTCAATTCGCAGTTGCAGGCTCAGGCTCAATCGGCGGGACAGCCGACCAAACAAGCCGACCAGAATGCGAACGAGCAGCCGGCCCCCAATGCGAACCAGCCTTATTTGCTGAGTTCCAGAATGCATCTCCAAATGGGCACCAACAAAGGTTACCTTGTCGTTCGTGTCGAAATTGTGGAAGGAAGTTACATCTATTCGCTGACGCAAGAAGGCAGTCCGACGAAGTTGTCCGTAACGCAGTCACCGAAATTTCGCGTCGCTGGAGAGTTCTCTCCCGACCGACCGGCCGAAATCTCCACTGGTACTGATGGCAAGCAGTTGGAGAAGCACAAGTCAATCATTCAGTTTTTTGCGCCGATTGAAGTTGCACCCGATGTCGAGCTGAGCAGCCTGACCGCCGAAGTCATAGTTAATGGCCAAGTCTGCAATGCCAACAGTTGCATGCCGATCATGAGCAAGAAAATCTCTGGCAAGTTCGCAGGCTATTTTCGCGGAAAGTCAGAAGAAGCAGGTGGCGCTGGTTCAGCCAGGTCAGCCAATGCTCAGGACCAGCCGAGCTCCTCTGGTTCGAATGCCGATCGACTCCAGCGATAGTCGCAGCACCAAGAGCCATCAGCATTGCTTGCGTGACGGAATCCTGAGATTCCACATTTTCGGGGCCTGGTCTTTTCTGTTGCTTCTGCATGCCGTCTCGATGTGGGATGCTGCCTAAAAATCGAACTGCGGCAATGCCTTTGGTGAACGGCGATACCCTTGGCTACCATGACTTGGCGCCATTGTCAGTTTATTCGAACTGATTCATGAGATTGGGTGTAATCAAAGTTGGGCTTTACCGTCGTCGATGAAAGTAGTGTCGCCGCCAGAAAGTTGCTAAGATATCGACGCTTCGAAATTTTGCGTTTGGATCCAAGTGCTTCCTTTGGTTCTCCTCCTTTCAAGAAACCATTTCAATAAATCAAATGAAATTGAATTCGATATTCACATGGACCTTGGCGTCGATCGCTTTGGTGGTGATGGCTTTCAACGCAACCGTTGATGCTCAGGATTTGTTCCTTCAAGACCAGTTAGGCGGGATTGGCGGAGTTGGTGCTGGTGGTGATCAAGTCAAGTTTTCGGGCTCCTTCAAACTCAAAACAGATACCAACCAAGGGGTCTTGAGCCTGACGGGTGATATTGCGTCGGGCTGGCATATTTTTTCGGTGACTCAGAAAAGAGGCGGACCGATCGCTTCTGCTATCACGGTCGCGGAATCAGAACAGTTCAAAGTCGTTGGGAAATTCAAGTCCAGCGTTGATCCCCTTGTCCACAAAGTCGAAGGCTTTGACGTTCCCGTTGAGGAGCACGAGGGCAAAGTAACCTGGTCAGTTCCGATTGAACTGGCCACGGGAGTCGATCCCAAGAGTCTCAGCATCAGGATGATCTTCAACGGTCAGGCCTGCGAATCCAAACCGGAGGGTGGGCGGTGCATGCAGATCAACGACGTTGATGTGAATGCTTCGTTCGCGGGGTTTGATGCGGATTTAAAAGTCAGTTCTTTCGTCCATAAACCGGTTAAGCTCGCCAGTTACCAGCCCGAGGGACTACACGTTCAGTTACAAGGTCGTGTTGTCCGTGCTGATGGAACTGACGCCCCATTTGCTGCTGGCGACAAAGCGATCCTCGAACTGACAGCCAAAGCGCTCGAAGACTTTCACATCTACACATATTCGCTTGAGGAGCCCACCGATTTTATGCCAACCATCGTTGGGTTCACGCAAACCAACGATTGGACCGTAAAAGGCCCGCGGCTTTCCGCGCAACCTGAAAAGGGCGATTCATTTGGGACTCCAGTCCTTTGGCATCACGATCCCATTACCTGGAAATTTGAGTTTACGATCCCCGAGACAGTCCAGTCTCAGGAGTATTCGATTGAAGGGATCATCGGCATGCAGGCGTGTAATAAATCGGGCTGCGATATTCCCACCGGGATCAAGTTTTCAACCTCGGTCGCAATCGGATCAGCCGCCGAGGCTCCCGTGAAATGGGTTGAAACCTCAACGGGTTTTTATGACAAAGCCGTCGAAGCGATTCTTGCCGGTGGTGTTGCCAAACCGTTTGCTGAATCAAGAAAAAAAGCGGCCAAGCAAACTGATCCTAAAATGAAAACTGCCTCGCCCAAGTCGAATTGATTAACCAATACGATTACTAATCTCTAGCGTCAGCACTATTTGTCCGGCTGAGCAGGACCTGATTTGCCCATGAAAATGTCCAAACAACATATTCGCGAAATAGCCTGGTTGCCGCAGTTGCTTTTGTGCATCTTCCTTGGTTGGCAACTTGCGATGTCGCAGTTTGCCGTCACAGCGGCCCAAAATGTGCAGTTGGCGAGCTTCAATCAAGACGACGAACCGGCCTATTCTTTTGCGGGTGACTTTTCGATTGTCAAAGGACTGCGCACCGGCGAGTTGAATGTTCGATTGAAGATCAAAGACGGACTGCATGGCTACTCACAACGAGAGCTTGCGGGGCAGGCTCCAACCAGAATTGTTGTTGCGGAGTCAGATCAATTCAAAGTCGCTGGTCCGTTTGCACCAGATAAGTTTCCCGAGCCAGGCTTTGATGAAACTTTACAGGGTGATAAAGAAGAATTCGAAGGCTCGGTAACATGGACCGCTCCGATTGAGCTTTCCGAGGGTGTGGATGAGACACAGCTTGGAATTGAAGTTCGCGTTCACGGTCAAGTTTGCAGTGATGAGGGATGCATTCAGTTCTCCAAGGATGACGCATCATTTGTCGCGCGGCTGGGCGAAGTCAAATTACCTCCCGAGGTAATGGGCCAGCAAGAGTTCCGTGGGCGATTCGGGCACGGCACGATCAGTGGCCGCCTGTTGAATCCGATAACTGACGGTAAATCTCCTGTGAAACTCGAGCTTACCGCCACAATGGAGCCCGGTTGGCACATCTACAGTTTCGCAAAAGCTAAATCCAAGAGCAAAGAAGCGATTTCTCAACCAACGATTCTCTTCTTTGAAAAAGCAACTGGTTGGACGGCGTCCATTCCAGAGCCATCGACGGAGCTGATTTCCAAAGAGGTCGCCGGTGAACTGCAACGTTACCACGAAGGCGAAGTCACCTGGACGGTGAATCTGAATCCTCCAGAAGATGCCGTGCCAGGAAAGTTCACTCTCAACGGTAAAATTCTTTACCAGCTTTGCGATGCAACTGCTTGCGATCAACCAACGGTTGCCGATTTTCAAATTCCCATAGAGATCGCAGAGAACGGGGCTTCGGCGCCAGTCGCGTTGACCTTCCTAGCGGGTGATACCAGTTATGAAGACATGAACTCGCGCGGTGGTGAATTCTGGAAGCGCCAGCCCACGCCAGAGGTTGTTGAAGCGATTCCGATAGCAAGTTTGATCAGCTACCTACTGATGGGATTGGTCGCCGGCCTAATTTTGAACGCCATGCCATGTGTTCTGCCAGTCATTGGTTTGAAGGTCATGTCGTTTGTTGCCCAAGCCGGAGAAAATCGCGGGAAAGTTTTCATGCTTAACCTCGTGTTCTCACTTGGTTTGATTTCTGTGTTCCTTATTCTCGCCACGCTGTCGGCCTTCTTTGGGTACGGCTGGGGAGACCTATTGACCAAGAGCATGACTGGCTCGATCGTGATTACCTCGGTCGTGTTTGCATTCGGTTTGAGCATGCTGGGCGTTTGGGAGATTCCGATTCCTGGCCTTAGTGGCCATAGCGCAGTTGGACAAAAGGCGGGAGAGGAAGGGTTGGCGGGTGCATTTTTCCTTGGCATCCTCACCACAATTTTGGCTACACCTTGCACTGGCCCGATGCTGATTCCTGCCTTGGCTGTGACTGCCGGACAACCCGTCTGGGTTACCTATGCGATTTTTGGTGCGATCGGGTTGGGCATGGCGTTGCCGTACTTGCTGATCGGAGTTTATCCGTCCTTGATCAGCTGGCTTCCCAAGCCTGGCGCCTGGATGGGAACGTTCAAGCAAATTACCGGTTTCATTTTGATGGCGACCGTTGTTTTTCTTCTGGCTGGTTTTAGCGAAAAACCGCGTAGCGAATATCTTGTTGCCGTACTGAGCTTGCTGTTGGTAATCTCGGTCGGCTGTTGGTGGATTGGCAAGTCCGAGGAATTCCCAGAGCTTGGTCAAAGAGTTAAGGCTTGGGGCTGGGCGTTGGGCGGCATTGCTGTCGGGTCATTGGTTGCATTTACGTTTCTCGGGCCCTCCGAACACAAGCTCGACTGGAAGGAGTTTTCAAAGTCCCGATTGGGAGAACTGCGAGCTGAGAATCGTTTAGTATTCATCGACTTTACTGGCCCAAACTGAGCTACATGTGTAATAAACGAGGCAGTTGCCTTGAACGTCAAAGAAACAAAAGAGTTCTTCAAAGAAAACAATATCGTGGCTCTAAAAGCCGACAAGGGAAATGAAGCCCGAGCTGATGAGATGATTGCATTCATGCAGGAGCTTGGAAATCCTGAAGGCGCTATTCCGTTTTACGCGATCTATGGTCCAGGCCTCGATGAGCCGATTACAGCGGACGCGTTGATCACCAAGGGCTGGGTCTATGAGTCTCTTGAGAAAGCGAAAAACGATATCGAAGAGTCTGAGCCAGTAGAAGAGACTGTCAGCCAAGTTAGCCTGAGTAAGTGACACTCATAGGTTGTGAATTTATGAGCCGTTTTGGCGTTAGCCACGGTTGAACCCTGGCCGTGGCCAGCGCCAAAACGGCACATGTTGTTAGGGCATGTTTGTAAAAATTCACAAGCCCATCCCACCGCAAGGCGGAAGCTCGATCGGACGGCTTCCGCCGTTCCGCTAGGGGGAAGGAATCGCAGTAAAAATGCACTAGCCGCTCACAAGGCAACGGCAATCCTTGGGCCAACAATCCTTGGCCCAATACAAAACTAAAATCCTACTTGTTGTGAACGGTGACCCGTTTGGTTCCGGATTTTACTTCGCCGATCACCCAGCTTTGATGCCCTTTTTCTTCCAGCGCACGGCGGATGCTGTCGGCGTAATATGGGCTTACGATCAGTGTCAGGCCAAGTCCCATATTAAAGACGCGGTACATCTCTTCGGTTTCGATTTTGCCGAGGTTTTGCAGCCATTCGAATACTGGCGGTCGCTCCCAATTGTTGGCATCGATGTCAATCTCAAGCCCTTCTGGCGTGATCCTTGAAATATTTTCTTCGAGGCCACCGCCGGTGATATGCGCAATTCCGTGGACTACATTTTTGACTTTGTAATTGTTGAGTACTTCCCGAATCACTTTGGTGTATATCAAAGTCGGCTCAATTAGTGTTTCGCCGACGGTACGATCAGTGCCCTCGATTGTGTCCTCCGGCTTTTTCTTCCCAAAATCGAATGCGGCTTTTCGGATCAGGCTGTAGCCGTTGGAATGAAAGCCGCTGGCCGCGACACCGATAACAACGTCGTCGGCTGCGATGTTGCGACCATCGATGACATGTCGTTTTTCGACAACGCCAACACAGAACCCGGCAAGATCATACTCCCCACGTTGGTAGAGGTCAGGCATGATCGCAGTTTCACCACCCAGTAGTGCACAGTCGGCTTGGAGGCAGCCGTCGCTGATACCTTGGACGATCTGTTCCAGTGCGACCGGGTCGTCGTGTGACATCGCGACATAGTCGAGGAAGAAAAGGGGTTCGGCTCCGCAGCAAATCGCATCGTTGACGCACATGGCGACCAAGTCGATCCCAACGGTATCGTGGCGGCCAAGCATCTGAGCGAGTTTGAGTTTCGTCCCAACGCCATCGGTACAGGCGACCAACATCGGGTCTTCGTAGTTGCGACGGAACAGCTTGTTCGAAAAATCAAGCTGGAACAAACCAGCGAATCCGCCGTCAAGTTGACGAACGCGCGGCGAAAATGTGCGGTGCATCAGGCGAGGCAAGCGCTTCATCGCTTCGTTGTAAACGTCGAGATCGACACCAGATTCTTTGTAGGAAACGCCGGTCATTTGTGTTGCAACGCGGGTTAAAGGAGAACTTCCAACTTTTTTGGCTTCTGGCAAATCCAGATTTTCACAGCACGGTACTACAACTGCAGATGCGAGCTGGCAAAGTGAGCCGTTTTGGCCCTAGCCACGGTTGAACATGCATCAACCGTGGCTGGCGCCAAAGCGGCTCATCCTAAAACTGAGCTGTAACGAAGCACTGGCGACCTTCCCACCGAAAGGTGGTTCCTTCGCCTAAATTCATCAACGCCACAGTTTGTCGCATGGAATCAATTCAAGCAAGCGTCTGGCGAGTAACGGCCCGATCTATCACGTCAGCGGGAGCCAACGGTAAGGCTAAAGTTAACCTTTGCCGGTTCGAATAAGGCTAACAATCAAGCCAGTCATGCAGGTCGTGCATGAGGCTTTGGTGCCGCCAAAACGATTAAAACCAACGGCTCCTAAATGCGGATGAAAACATAATACCGCCAACTTTCCCAATCCCAAATCAGCTCATCGGAGTTGAAGCCACCTTATCGGGGCATCGGGGTCGTCATTGGCTCTTTGGGGAGATTGGCTCGATGGACCGAGCCATTTCGATAGCAAGGATGCGACGCATGGTATTGTCAAGCAACAGGAAATCGACCAATGTTAATGCACATGCGCCATACTCATCCAAAACTCCAGTTCACCCATATTCTGCCATACGGCGCGGTGATTCACGATCAAGGCGTTCAGTTCGTCGTGTTCAGTCGCAGCGCCACCGAGATGCGACTGCTGCTTTACGATAACGTTAGCGACACCGAGCCGGTCGAGATCATTAACTTCGATCCTGAGCATGATCGCTGGGGAGACATTTGGAGTGTGTTTGTACCTGGAATCGGTGCTGGCCAGCTTTATCACTTCCAAGCCAATGGGCCCAACGATCCGAGTCGAGGTCAACGATTCAATCCCAACGCGCGTCTGATTGATCCGTATGCAAAGGCGCTTGCCGGACGGTTCCAGCCTGGCAATGACGGCGTGATTCGTCCGCCCAAGTGCGTCACGGTCGATGATTATTTTGATTGGGAAGGCGATCGTCACCTGCGCCGCGATCTTTCCGAGACCGTCATCTACGAGATGCACGTTCGCGGATTTACCAAACATCCAACCAGCGGTGTCGAGCATCCCGGAACCTACCTCGGTGTGATCGATAAGATTCCTTACCTGCAATCGTTAGGAGTCACTGCGGTTGAGTTGATGCCGGTCCATGAGTTTCCGATCTACGCGACCGACGGTCATCCGGCCAAGCGTCCTAATTACTGGGGCTATGACTCGATGGCGTTCTTTGCGCCTCATCGAGGCTACTCACATGATCAGACTCCCGGCGGCCAGGTCTCCGAGTTCAAGGAGATGGTCAAGGCACTCCATTCGGCCGGAATCGAAGTCATTCTGGACGTGGTATTCAATCACACCTGCGAAGGCAACGAGCGCGGGCCAACGCTGAGTTTTAAAGGCCTTGAGAATTCGGTCTACTACATGCTCGAATCGGACAAACGTTACTACAAAAATTATTCTGGCTGCGGCAATACCGTCAACGGAAACCACCCGATCGTTCGCGAGATGATTTTCCATTGTCTGCGCCACTGGGTTCACAACTACCACATCGACGGATTCCGTTTTGATCTGGCTTCTATTCTCAGTCGAGATCGCAACGGCCATTTGGTCCCCAATCCGCCATTGGTCGAAGCCATTGGTCAGGATCCGTTGTTGGCTGACACCAAAATTATCGCCGAAGCCTGGGACGCTGCGGGAGCTTATCAGGTCGGTTCGTTCGGCGACGATCGTTGGGCTGAGTGGAACGGTCGCTACCGAGATGACATCCGCTCCTACTGGCGTGGCGATTCAGGAACCCGAGGCGCGGTTGCAACGCGGCTGTCGGGCTCGGCCGATCTTTATCAGCCGGGCGGTCGTCCGCCATGTAGCAGTATCAACTTCATCACGTCGCATGATGGATTTACGCTCAGCGACATGGTTTCGTACCGTGAGAAGCACAACCTCGCCAACGGCGAAGACAATCGTGACGGCGACAACAACAACTTCAGTGAGAACTTTGGCGTCGAAGGGCCAACGGATCAGCCGATCATTGACCAGTTGAGAGTGCGACAGATTAAAAACATGATCGCGACGTTGATGCTTAGTCAGGGCGTTCCGATGTTGGTTGCGGGCGACGAATTTCGGCGAACACAAAACGGAAACAACAACGCTTATTGTCAGGACAATGAAATTTCGTGGTTGGATTGGAGCTTCGTCGAGAAGAACGCGGAATTGGTGCGGTTCTGTCGCAGCTTGATCGCGTTTAGGCGCAATCAGCCAACCGTTCGCCGCGAGAAATTCCTGACCGGTGTGCCCGACAGCAAAGACGGCTGGGCGGACGTGAGTTGGTTCAGTCCAACAGGCACCGCTGTCGATTGGCATGTCGATGATCAAGCGATCATTTGCTTGCTTGCCGCTCCAGATATTACCGACGATCCTGAAGGACTGGGGCGGGACGTTTTGTTGATGATCAACTCCCGCAGTGTCGGTTGTCGGTTCATGATTCCGACGATCTCAAAATCGAAGAAGTGGAATCTGTTTATCGAGACGGCTCAGCCATCACCCTACGATGTCTTCCCTGAGCTAAACGGCCCAGCGCTTCCAGTCAGCGGAAGTCACACATTGCCATGCAAAGCCATGGCGGTCTACGTGGCACAAAAATAGGGCGAGTACGGCTGCGAACATGAATTTCGTGGCACATGGCAAGTCACTCTCTCGGAGGAGGTTGACTGCTCCACATCATTTCGGCTGCGGCAATGGCGCAACGTCGAAAAATCACGGTTAGGCTGTCAACTGTGGCTTGCGCATTTGCACATGTTGGAAATCCGATTTTCTGGCGTTATCATGGGGCCGGTGTTGCGAGACTCGGTAAACTGAGACAAAGATCATTTTGTCGAGCGACCCATATCGCAACAACGTGGTCGGAAAACTCACCCCGTCTTGGAAAGGTGTTGGAGAATGCTCGTTGTCAAAGGTCGCTCAATTGGAACTCGGAAACAGTTATTTGAAGATTTTTCGGTCCCTCTGCCACCGAGCGTCGAAGGTGGTAGTACTAAATTTAGAGATCTAATCGCCGCCGTGGTGAAGCACGAAGTCGAATTGTTTCACAAGCGGCAAACGGATCGGCAGTTCATTCGAGTCTTAACTCAGACTGAAATTGATGAAAATGAACAGACTGGCAAGATCGAATCCGGCGGCTCGGAACTGAGCGTTCAAAAAGTCGATGTTGATCAGGCGGTCAGCGTTGCGATTGAAGCTTTCGAAGATGGGCTTTTCCTGACATTCATTGACGGAACAGAGCAAAAAGATCTCGACGCAGACGTCTTGCTGACTCCGAAAAGCGAAATGACCTTTATTCGGCTCACGATGCTTGCGGGCGGCTAAGCCCTTGAGAATCGGAACTGTAAATGTACGCAGCAAGGAACTGACCTAAACTATGATCAAAGCCGGGCACGCTGATAAACAGCTTAGGAAATGGCTCTTGGATGGGGCGCTCGACTCAGATACTCCACTTGAAGTTCTTGCTCCGCGCCTGAAAAAGCTTCCGACAAAGTTGAAGCATATCGTCTACGCACTCTATAACTCCAATGAAAACGGCGAAGCCGACTATGGCGAAGAGTTCCGCAAGTTCAGCGATCAACAAGAAATTGAATTCGCGAAGCTTTCGGCCGCAGATCGAAAAAAGTTGCTAACGGCGCTTTTTGGAAAACTCGCCAGCGACGTGGAATACGGACTTAAATGGATCGTTAAAACGGGGCGGATAATCTTCGGCGCTGAATTTTTTCCGACCAAACCTTCCAAGGCAGAAGTGGTTCGGGGACAGTTTGCTTTCCTTAAAGGAATAAACGATCTCAGCTATTTCGATCCGACGATTCTCTCCATTCAATGGCTCGCGGCATGGGTCGGCCACATCAATATCGACTGGCGAATTGGGTTGAGCTATTCCAAGTCGGCAAGGAAGCTGTTGGCTTCGGCAATTGATCGCGGCGGAAAACCAGGCGCCGCCGTCTTGGACACCCTGTTGAAGTCGATGACCAAAGACCACGAGATTGGTATCCCTGGTGTCCACGTCAACGAAACGTTGATGATGGCTTCGAGTACTCGGGGGTGGGAAGCGGTCGAGAAGCTGCTGCTCGCTGCCAAACGCCAGGAGGGGGTAAGGCAATCGATTCTCGATTCGTTGTCCGATGCCCATCCGAAGGCTTTCAAGCGTTTGATCAACGCGATCGTTGAAAACAATCTGACGAGGTACAGCTCCGTCATTTATACGCTCAACTCTGCGTTTGGCACCGGCTGGGAAGCCAAGAACTCCAAAAAGTTCAACAAGGTGCTGGTTAAGTTTAATGAGATGTTGGAAAAACCGACCGCCGCCAAAAAGGCGATCTCCGGCGATGATGCCGAGCTGGCGTTTTTTGGGCTTTGGGCGGTCGGGGTTTCTGATTTGGATGCGAGCCTTAAGTTGGCGCGCGGCTTGTTGAAACACAAGGATCCAGAATTTCGCTATGTCGCGGCTATGCATGCGGGCAATGTGGAATCCGATGAGGCCATGACGTTAAGAGCCGAACTGTTGGGCGACGAGGACCTGCGCGTTGTCAACGCGGCCATTACCGGAGGTGGGGGCCCGGACCATTACTGCTCCCTGATAAACGTTGTCAACAAACGACAAGCGGACTTGGTATTCAAGAACGTCGAGTTTCAATTGGAACGCGTTTCCAAAAAAGGAACCAAATTGCCGGCTTGTGTTTGGCCGTGGACGGAGGACAAACTACGACAATGCCAGGTCGCCGACCTGTTGTTTGAAGTGCATCGCCATTCAGAGGCAATTAAGAATCTACCGTTGGAGCGGATAAAGCAGTGGATGCCGGCGATGTCGTCGCATGTTCGAGGGGCCGTCATTGGCTGGTTTGCTCAGGCAAAAAAATGGGACAAAAAGACTCGAGCATTCATGTTCGAGTTCGTTGGCGATAAATCTGCCGCTGCAAGTGAATCGGCTATTAATGCAATTCAGAAATTAAAACTGACCACGGAAGAAGCTTTGATTTTGGAAGGCTATTTGAGCCGGACCTCAACCGGAGTTCGGCAAGGCATCTTTGATGTGCTACTCAAACAAAAAGACGCCTTTGTTTTTGATTCTGCCGAACGTTTGCTTCATGACGGCTTAAAGCCGCGTCGCATGGCGGGATTGGAATTGCTTCGTCGGCTTGCCGAGGATGATCGCGATCGTGAGCAGTGTGCCAAACTGGCAAACGGCTATCAAGACTCGCGAAAGAAGCTGCCCAAGGACGAAAAACTACAGATCGACGCTATTCTGGAATCGGAATCAGAAAAACTGACGTTCGACAATTGTCTTGGCTTGATGGAGTTGGACAAACGGACTCCAGTCAAGCAGCCGAAAAAACACAATGTAAAGGCTTGGACGCCTGCTACTGTGAAGCTGTTGGCTTCGCTGGGAAAGTTTATTCAAGACAATCACAAAACCGAGTTCACCTATCGAGTCAACGACGAGCTGAAAACCGTACCACTTGGGACCATCGGTTGGTTCCCCTGTTCCTCGTGGGGAGAGCCTCTCGAAAAAGAAATTGAGCGTGTACCTTCGATCAGCCTGTTTCAGGATTGGTACGATAGTCTACCCACGAAATTGAAAGACAAAGACGGGATGGGGCTTGTTCGAGCGCTGTTGTTGATCCAACTCGTCGATGCCTGGGGGTTTAATGATTTCAAGAGGTTCTGCAAAAAGTCAAAAAAACGCGCACCGCTCTTCAAGTTCTTAGGTGGCGAATGCAAAACTCCCAAAGTTAAAGTTGGTGGAATCCTGAACGATATTTTGTTCTGGCTCGTGCGAATGAACTTTCCCAAAAATGGGGTCAAGTCATGTTTGGACATCGCCGAGACCGTCTATGCGTTGGTGCCACAAGAGGATTTGGTTGAACTAACGGTTGAAAAATCATCAAAGGAACTGGAACGTTGGGAATACGAGGAGACCTGGCGTGAATCGGGAGAGATCAAACGGTGGTATGAATTTGCTGATCGAATGTACAGCGATTTATCCAAGCCTCCTAAGCAACTGAAGCAGCGTTTTTGGGATATAGAACATTGGCTTGACGAGCCAATTCCAGGCGCAGGCAGAGATCGTCCCAGTATCCAACTGCTCGCTTGGGCGTACCAAAACAAGAAAGCCAATATCGTCGATGTCTATGATTCGCTGCTTGGACCGCATAGCCAACAGTCATACATGATGTACGCTTCTCTGGGGCAGCTAACGGCGAGGGCATTCGACAAAGAAACAAAATTATTCATCCAAAAACCACCGGTGCGGAAGGCAATCGACAAAGTTGTTGAGCATTTGTTTGAAATCGAAATCGGTCGTGGCGAAACGGCGACTGTTGCCTCTGTACCGATTTTGGCAATTGGTTGCTTGCGAGGCGCTGACAAACTGCGACGGCTTTTGACTGAGATCGAGAAAAACGGGTTTAAGAAAAACAGAAGTTACAGTCGTTCAACGTCAGACGTTCGGCTGGCAACGTTCACTGAGCTAGTTGAGAAGACTTACCCGGCCGATGCAGATACTCCGGCCAGTTTTGCCAAGATGATGAAGACGGAGCTAAAGTCAGATTCGATTTCCGAACAGCGATTGCTTCAGTTGGCGTTTCTCGCGCCGCAATGGGCCGACCATGTTGGTCAGACGCTTGGTTGGAAGGGGTTTGATGAGGCGCTTTATTGGTTCATCGCTCACATGAAATACGCTTGGGGAGCTCAACAAGCGTTCCAAACCCAAGCCGACTTGGAAGCGCAAGTTGAGGCCGATGATGACTACGATGAGCATGCTCCGGAAAAGCTGACTCGCTGGGAACGCATCATTCGTGAACGGACAAACTTGACCAGCAATGAGCGAGCTGACGGAGCTATCGACGTCGATTGGTTCATCAACGCATACAAGTCGCTTTCTCCAGCACGGTGGAATGCGATGGCAGACGCCGCCAAATTTGCGGCTTCGTCAGCTCAAGCTAAACGGGCGCAATTGATTTCGGAAGTACTGCTCGGTAAAGCATCCAAAAAGTCGCTGGTCGATGGTATCAAGAAAAGAAATTTGAAAGAGAACGTACGTTTGCTTGGGTTGTTGCCGTTGCCTGCTGGCGCCAAGCGAGAGAAAGAGTTGATTGACCGCTACGAAGTATTAGAGGCCTATCGAAAGTACGCCAGCAAATTGAGTTCACTCAGTCGCCCTGAAGCATTTCGCGCGTTGGAAATTGGCATGCAGAATCTTGCCGCTACTGCGGGCTATCCCGATCCGATGCGCTTGCAATGGGCGTTGGAAGCGGCCAGTACTGCGGATCTCGCGGCCGGGCCAATCACGGTATCCAAGGGCGACGTTTCGTTTACGCTTGAACTGGACGAGGACGCGGCGCCTCTTTTGTCGGTCAAGCGAGGTGAGAAGCTCTTGAAATCGCTTCCCAAAACGGTCAGCAAAGAGAAGAAGTTTGTCGCCCTTCGCGAGCGCGCCAGACACGTTAAGCAGCAGGCATCGCGGGTCAAGTCATCGCTCGAGTCCGCCATGTGTCGAGGCGATTTATTTTCGGGCGGCGAGTTGTCGCAGTTATCTGGGCATTCGGTGCTGTGGCCGCAACTTCAGCGGCTGGTTCTGGTTTGTGGCAAACGGATGGGCTATCCGGTCAAACGTGGTAAGGCGCTTCGCGACTATGCCGGGAAGTTTCATACAGTCAAGAAGACAGATGAACTTTACATCGCCCATCCGCACGACTTACTCAAATCGAAACAATGGCCCAAATGGCAGAGAGAGTGTTTTAACATCGAACGGCTTCAACCGTTCAAGCAGGTGTTCCGCGAGCTTTACGTTGTTTCGGCTCAAGAGAAAAAGGGCAAGACGTTTTCGAGTCGCTACGCTGGCCACCAGGTCAACCGGCGCCAGGCGTTTGCGCTTTGGGGGCGTCGCGGTTGGTCAGTTGACGAGTATGAGAATGTCTGGAAGTCGTTCCACGCGGAGGACATCAACGTGAGCGTGGGCTTTAATTTCGGACTCACCACTCCGCTGGAAGTCGAAGGCTTGACGCTTGAAAACATCACTTTCCAGTCCAGAAGAATCTACAAACAACTCAACCTGGCTGAAGTTCCCGCTCGCTTATTCAGCGAGGTAATGCGTGATCTGGATTTGGTCATCAGCGTCGCCCATGTCGGTGATGTCGATCCAGAAGTAAGCGCCTCGACGGTTGAGATGCGACGGACTCTACTTGCCGAGACTTGCCAGTTGTTGAACTTGAAGAATGTAAAGCTGAGCCCAAAATCGAATCACGTTTCTATCAAGGGCTCAATCTCTCAGTACACCGTGCACTTAGGTAGTGGTGTGGTTCACAAGCTTCCCGGCGGGGCGGTTTGTTTGGTCCCGGTTCATTCTCAACATCGCGGCCGAATGTTCTTGCCATTTGCTGACAACGATCCCAGAACCGCAGAAGTGATCTCCAAAACGTTGATGCTCGCGCGCGATGAAGAGATTGATGATCCGATTTTACTTGAACAGATTTTGAACTGAGTTTTCAGTTCCGTCGAAGTCGTTCTGAGCGTCGGCGTTTTTTTGATACTGATGCTCTGAAAAATGGTAATTTTGAAGTCATTGTTTCTGACCATTTTCAATATCGCATTCACTGTAGCGGAACGGCGCAAGCCGTCCGGTCGGGTCGAGCTTGGGGTTTTATCAACCGTCATTCCCGCGCAGGCGGGGATCCATTTTAATGCTTCAATGGACTCCCGCCTGCGCGGGAGTGACTAATTGGAAACCCAAAGCTTGCCAATGCAATCCAACGACAAAGTGGCACGGCGCAAAGCCGTCCGGTGGAACTTCTATCGCTTGGAAAACCGTAGGGATTGCGCCCTAACGCTACAAATTCGGTGCAGAATAACTTTGAAAACGTCTAATACTCAAACTTCAAACCCAAGAAGATGTTGTGAGCCCTGTAGGCAATTCCCAGGTTAATATCATCGTTGAGGTTGGCTTCGGTGGATTCAAAGAAACGATACTCAACAACCAGATCAGCCGCACGGCTCAACTTCGTCGCCACGCCGCCAATCGCTTGGTAGCTGAACGTCCCTGCGTCATTGTCAAACGCATCACCGGGTCGGTCGAGTTCAATCGAAGACCAACCCAAGCCAGCTCCGACGTAGGGCGTAAATCGACTAGAGGTCTGGAGGTCAAAAAGGAAATTCTTCATCACCGAATAGGCGCGTAGCGTTTCGTCAGGGCCAATGACAGACACATCGTTTTCTCGAAGAGCCAATTCAATCTCAGAACGCAACCGATAGTTATGACGTCGGCCAAATGCAAAGCTCAGTGCCGAGCCACTTGATGCTCCAAAACCCGAGCCAGGTAAATCTCCACCAGATTCAAGCGAAACATTTGGTCCAGTGTCGAGGAAGTTGGCACCGCCCATCAGCGTGAGGGTTCTCGTGAACTCAGGTGCGAACAGTCCCCCCAGCGGCTTTTGAGAATTCGCCTGATACATCTGGTCTATCGAACCTTCAATAGCTGGTTGATAGCTCCCATAATGAGACTGCGCTAGGCAAATCGAATCTCCAACAAACAACAGAACCAGAAAGTAGAAAGAGATTCGCAGGAGGGTATTCATGGCGATCCAGAATTACAAAGTTGGCAGGCGTTTCAATCAATTCGACATATATTAGCTGCGCCTGCTGATAAACCGCGTTGGCTGACTCAGCCAAAATTTTGGCCAAACTCAACGGGAACTTTGTTAAATGCCCAGTCAGAATATCTTGACATCCGTTTGGTAGCGCTTTGTCGGTCGTGATCGACTGATGGTTCTTGCCATGAACGCTGAGGTTGTAGATCAAGTTTGTCAATGCAGATCCCACAAAGACGGCTACGAAACGACGCTTGGTCATTGGAGCAGCTATCGGCGTCGACGCATGATACCTGCAATTCCAATCAAACCAACGACGGCCAAGCTACTTGGCTCGGGTACTGCGATACTACCCAATGTTGACGAAGCGAATAAGTAATCGCCAGCTTGTTCACCAGTTTCGCCAAAACCCAACTGAATTGTGTTCCCACCAAGCCCACTGACATCAATAAAATTTCCACCGGTCCAAATACCTGCCCCCTGAGCGACACTATCTCGAATTCCGTCTCCCCCCCAAGCGATGTAATCTTCAATAGCCGCAGAAGACCCAAAGGAATTGGTGTTATAGAACGCGAATTCGCCGCCTGCATCCGGTAAGAAACCGGCAGCAACGTCCAGGACCAGCACATCACCTGCTTCAAGAGTCAGATCAGCTACGCCGCTTGCTTCAAAACTGGCGTTATTGATTGAGATCGCGTTGCTCACTTGGCTGTAAAAGGGGCTGCCGTTGACTCGATTGCAGACCCACCAGTTCGATATATCTATGTCCGCGCCGCCATCGTTAGTGATTTCAATGATATCATTCGCCAAATCTACTTCTGTAATACGGATTTGGGCATTTGCCACCGAGGCCAGAATGCAACTGGCAATCAAAACAATTGCTGAAAGGGATAATTTCATGAGGTTTTATTCGATTAAGTTTAGGATATGTAACGCCTGCACATACCTAATGTCAGCACATCGCTGGTTTCTTTCATCTAATTTCAATAAAAGATATTTTTTGAAACGTCCTAAATTGAGACGTCGCCGCGGGTTTGTTTGGGCAGGTAGGGCGCGTAGTTGAGTCGCTTGATCTGGTTGCGGCTTTTTAGCTCATAAGTGATCTCTCGCCACTGGATCCGCCGCGCCAGGATCGCCCGAGCGCAGGAGACTCCGTAGATCAAATGCGTCAATGCAACTCCCGCAAAGACGTCGAAGAAACGACGTTTGGGCATTGGCGCAAGTGTCTGTCCACGCAGTTCACAGCTCCTGGCGACGCATTGACGAGTTGCTTCGTAAGATTTTGCGCACATCCAGCCGCTGGCGATCAAAGCCACAGCCGCAATCAGACTGGCAACTGGCACGCCAGAAGGGAACCCAATGAACAGGATCGTGAAATTGGCGAGCATGACCCAGTTGCTGAATATCGCGTGAATGATCGAAAGATAGAACGTTGATTCGTAAAGCCGTGACCAAGTCAACATTCGGGTGACCCAGCGGTTGGTATACCCAAACGTGCATGACTCGCGATTGACCATGATCAATGACGGAGCGAATTCGACTTTCAGTCCGATGTCGTTGATCGCTTGCTTGATCGGCCCGTCATCAACTACCGATTGGCTCCAAATCTCTTCCAGTCCAGCATCGAAAATATCTTGCGTTCGCATCGCGAAACTGCCAGCCCAAGGGTTGGTGAAAATGATCGTGGGCACAATGGCCCCGGCGTTCCAGGTGCTTCTGATCAATGAGCCGATTCCCGATCTTGGTTCAGGCTCGAACCACTGGTTGCCTGTCACTCCTCCAACCGATGGGTCGGTCAACGGACCCATCAATTCGGCCAGCCACTGAGGATGTGGGGCAACGTCGGCGTCGAGGAAAGCAACATACTTGGTCCTTTCGTCGACCTCTCGAAGGGCTTGCACGATCGCATTGCATTTCAAGCTGCAAGTTTCGAGTGGACTTTCCATTTCAATAATAGAGAGCAGGTTGCGATCGTCATGCTGGGATTTAATCTTGTGGACGAGGTTCCAGGCTTCGTCAGTTTGGTGGTCGACGATCATGTGGACCACATAGTTGGCGTAGTTCTGATTTAAAACGCCGCGCAGACAGGACTCCAATGACGGATCACAGCCGCGAACGCTGATAACGACAACCGCGTCTTCTTGTTGCGATTCAGGAAGCGGATTGGGATTGAGCGTATTGAATCGCCTTCGAAACATGATCGCGATCGCCCATTGCACACCGGCAGCGCCGATGAGCAAAAGTGCGTAGATGATCGAGATCAGAATCATTGGTTGGTTTTAGTTCATATAAGCCGTTTGGGCGTTTGAGCGCTAGACCCGGTTTGGTTGGGCCAAGCAACCGTGGCTAGCGCCAAAACGGCTCAGTTCAAATCGTTTAACGTCCTAAAAGGTTTAGCATCAGCCGAGCAAAACGTGGCACGTCAGCCCAAAAGTTTCGGCTGAGCAAGAATGGGTTTTCCCGGACAAGTCCATCGCGAGTTAGACGCCAGGAAGGAGTTGACCCGGAAATCAAATGACGGCCACCAGCAAGCCGCCGGTTCTCTTTGGCTTCGTCGCCCGAAACGTAGCATTGAAAACGTTGGGCTTTCATGTGCGAATAGTCATGCTCCTGATGAACGACTCGAACGAGATCTGAGAGACTGACTACCGCGATGTTTTGTTGTTTGGCGAAATGGATCATCCAGTTGTCCCAGTTGCCTCGTCCGACCGCGAATCGAGGAACGTTGGTGTAAAGCTCGCGATTGAAAGCGAAATATTCTTTGCACGCGTTGGATACTGGTGTTCCGTCACGATCACAATCTTCGAGCAGTTGCTGGGTTTGTCCGACGTCATCAAAGTCAACAACGTGATCGACTTTCAAATCGGTACGCTGTCCAAACGCAACGAACTGGGAGCAAGTTTGGTCGGCGACAAGCGTTTTGATTGCGTCGACAAAGTCTGGCATCAAAATCACGTCGCAGTTGCAGTAAACAAGAATCGGCGATCGGGTTTTCTGGTGGGCGATTTGAAACGCCGAACTCACCAGAGGCGTGCCGTGCTGGTTAAATTCAAGGCCATCAGAATGTCGGACTTCCAACTCGGCAGCAGTTTGAGCGATCCCGTCTTCATCGCCGATCAACAGCACTTCCACGTCAGGGCCCAGTCGCGTCCACGAGTTGATCGCATTTTGCTGGATTTGGTCGGTGCCGTGTTGAGTGTTATCGAAAGGTTTGGGGATCGAAAAAATCGTAATTAGCGGAGCCGAGTTTGAATCGACTTGATCCGGTTGAGCATGCGCAGCAGTCGAGTTGCCGTTTTGGGCAAATTGTGATTGCCCTAGGTCCGGATTTAGATCGGCTCGTGTCATCGGCTTTTTAAAGATCACTTGGTAAACAGTCCACGAACTCTTCGATAGTTGACGACCCACTTGCGAATGAAGCCAATGCACTGTCGATCCCACCAGGCTTGTAAACTGAACTCAGGTTGTTTGGGACGCCAGCCGCTGAACGCCGTTTGATCGAGCGCGTCGTAAAACCAGCCACGCAGCGGATGGTACGGCCGAAAGTCCCATGGCTTGAACTCGGTTGTAAAATGAATCAGCGACGGGTTGTCACGCATGTCGATGAACTCGGTTTGCGAGATCGGACTGCAGCCTTCATCTGGGTATTCGAAAACATGGACCCCCTGGTTCCAACGGCTCGGTAGTCTGCCCCACTGCCCCGCAAACACGACGTTCAACGCGTATTGGTCCCAGCACCAAACATGTTTTTCGTTGTCACGAAGACAGCTAAGCAGTTCCTGGTCGATTGATTCGTCCCGCCAACGGGCGAGATTAAGCACCATGACACCGCTGTTGAAATAGTGCGCCGATCCGTCAAGCGAAAGTTCGCTCCAGTTGGGAATCGGCGAGATCGCTGCCAAGTGTGGAATGGATGGTTTGAGTGATTTGAGTTTTTTCTGGGCCGCATACGCATCAACGAACGGGCACGCGATGTCGATCGCGGCGAGGCAGTAGTTGCCATTAAGCTTCTTATCCCAAAGCTCCATCAGGTCGCCTTTGACCAGCACGTCGGAGTCGAGATAAATGACCTTGTCGATCGAATCGGGAAGCAGCCGCGCCGCGAGCAGGCGAAAGTAAGCGGTGTGAGTGATGTGATGCGAGGTCCCCAGGTCGCTGACCTCGTCCCGATCAGGACGCAACACGTGGATTGTGACGGGCAGGTCAATCAACGTTTCCTTGAGTCCCATCCAACTTGAGTCGCTGATCCCGCCGTCCATCAAAACCACGTTGAGATGAAATCCAGTTCGCAAATTGCTGGCCGCAGAATGAAGCATCACCGCTAAAGGTTTGGCGTAGTTGTCGTCCGAGGCGCACAGCACGATCGGGTCGGTCTGCGAGACCGAGCTGAGTGTTGTTTGATGTTTGCCAAGTTGGAGGATCATTGGTTGTTAAGAGGTATAGAATGTGGCTCGACTTCGTTTTTCGTTTCAGACTGCTGCTTACTTTGCCCAAACGCAGCCATCCAGTCCAACAATCGTTTTCGAATCCGCACCACCGGACCAGCGATTGGGTGACTCTCGATTTGCTCAAATATCTCGTAAGCTTCGTCCAAGTTTGCTTGGGTGTTTTCAAGTTCACATTTGAGGCGATCAATTTCGCGACGAGCGTGGGACCACTGGACTTGTAGTTCAGTCTTGTCGGTAATTCGAAACTCTTCCGCGTTAGTATAGATCCGGTTGTGTGAAAACTCCGAGAGGTGGATCGGAGGATCAGAAAGCAGTTGGTCCGGGAACTCCAATGCTTGCCCGGTTGAATTTTTCTGCTGGGCGATCTGTAACATCGATTGGGCCAAGTCAACAAATCGCTCGGTCGCACTGGTAGAGCAATGAAGCGACGCACGAAGCTCGTTGTCTTGGAAAAGCATTCTGGCTGAGTTGCGGTTTGCCATTTGGATCATCGCAAGTTCGATATGCTCAGCAGAGCAGATATCCCAACCACTGCTGACATAGTGTGGACAGTTGTGATAGTCGAGAACTGCGACCGGCAGTCTCATCAACATTGCTTCGAGCATCGCCGTGGACGGCGTCGTGATAACCGCATCGACGCCGATAAGCATTTCTTTGAGCTCACCGCCGCTCAAGTCGCTTAAGTGATTTTCAACCTCCAACTGCTGAGCCAGATCACCCGTCAATCGCCAAACCAATTCAACGCGCCGTCCGTTGATAGTCGGATTGTTGGCTTGCCAAGCTTTTAGATCACGGAGGCTTTGGGTGGTCGTCTGGATTTGCTTGGGCGTGAATCCCGGCGTCTTGGCAGTCATCACCAAAACACGAAACTGATTTGAATCATTGGACGTTTCTGCTGCGGCGATCGGCTGTGATGAATCATAAAAGTGATCCATGCGGGGAATCCCGACGATCTCAGTTTTTCCAACGTTGCCCCAGCCATCAAGAATGCGGGCTTGGGATTGTCCGATGCAGGCGACTTTGTGCGCCAACACAGGCCGCATCGTGTAAGGGCAGGCGAGTTCATCGGGGCGATTTTCCCACGCGTTTCGCCACTCCAAAATCCCGTCGATCATGTAAAGCGTTGCCACGTTGCGCGATTTGAGTTGCTGACAACACTCGCGGAATCGCTCAAAGTGCTCTGAATAAAAGATCGCCAGATCACCGGGCTGAGCTTGGCGGAGAACGACTTCAGGTGCCGCAATTTGAATATTCAACTGATCGCGAAACGGCGCAGCATGATGCGCGACTTCGTGAGGTTGGCCGACAAAAAAGATGGTTGCTGGTGACATGAACTAATCGTCGTTGATGCTGACCGCATCGCCGTCGTTGCGAGAACAAAGTTTGGACAACGTTGACTCTGAGATCTGGGTGGATAGCGAGTGGATGCTACCATCTCCAAGCACAAAGTTAACGACCTGGTTGTGGCTGCTTCCGAAAATTGGAAACTCACCTGGAGAGAGGAATAGCCGTTGGCTGTCGGCTAAGCCCATGGCGTAGCCGCCGATCCTCATAAACGTTTCGGGTTCGTCGCCGTTATAGATGCAACTATCTCCCCAACCACGTGCGTCATTGAACCCCTCGGTGCTGACATATTTTTCGCCAACAAAGATCGTGTTGGATGAACCGTCGACGATCGAAGCGTGCGAGTAGCGGCCTTTTTCCGGGCCAACCAGTTCGTCGTTGACGACTTTGTTATCTTTAGAGAATCCCGAATTGAAAACGCCATCGACCGGTTCGGTAAATCGAGCCCAGACGTCGAAGGGGAAGTGCCTTTGTGTTCCGGCGTTGCCAACATAATCGCCGACTGCGCCGATCGGCCCGCGTGTTTCAAAATGACTGACCTCAAGGTTGCCCGGCCTCGATCGAGAAGGACAATTCATCACGGGCATAACCGTTCGGGTAACCGCTTCATCCTGGAAGCGATACTTTTTGTTCAATTCAAACTGATCATGAAGGTTCCCCAATTCCAGGTAGGGCATGAGATAAACGGGCCAAGTCAAAAATTGATCGGCAGCGCGAGAGGGAGGGTATTGCTGTCGCGCGGATTCGTAGCTGTGGACTGCCAGCCCGATCTGCTTCAAGTTGTTCAAGCACTCGGTCCGGCGAGCCGATTCGCGCACCATTTGAACGGCCGGCAACAACATGCCGACAAGTATTCCGATGATCGCAATCACCGCGAGAAGTTCAACGAGTGTGAATCCGTGAGTTTTCTTCATTGATCCGATTGTTCAGTGGCGGCCAATGCCGCCTGAAAGACTGTAGTCTGTTGGGAAACTATTATGACGAAAACTAGACCAGTCTTGTTCTTGCAAAATTGACTTTGGAGGGAAAAGCACGAATTTGCGATGTGCAACAGCGAACAAACCTAAGCATCGAAATCACCGGAATTTACTTTCCGCAAAGCAGCCTCCGCTTGAGCTCTGAGTAGGATTGTTGTGGCGAAAATGCGGATTTTGTGAGTGCCGCCGCAGCGTTTTTGAGTGACATCAGTCGAGAAGGGTTGAGAGCCAACTGCTCTACTTCCAACGCAAATTGATCGGGAGTATCGCAAACGACGATCGGATCGTGGGTTGACTGAGCTAGGTCGAGCCCCAAGACTCCTTCGGCAGTGGTGAGCAAGGGTTTGCCAAACGCGAGTCCTTCGACAGATTTGATTTTTAGTCCGGTTCCAAATTCGACCGGGTTGATAACTGCATCGACCGATTCGTAAAAGTCAACAAGTTCTTCAACGTGACCGATCAGTCGTATGTTTGAGAGGTTGGTTTCAAGATGTCCAGCAACGAACTCGCAGATGCTGCCTCCGATGACCAGCTCGATTTTCGCGTTGGAGCCTTGACGATTCAGCGTTCTGCTGACGGGCAGCCAGACGAAATCCAGAAACTTCTTGATCGCTTGAGCGTTTGAGTTGTTGGTTGAAGCGAGGTAGCCGATCGAAAACTTGGTCTGGTTGCAACTGGGCGAGTCTTCAGTCGATTCGCTTTGCCCACCTGATCTACCAACTCGGGGGGCATGGCCACACACGATCGTTTTGGCACTTGGAGCCATCGTTTGGAACAATTTGGCTTCGTCTGGCTGAATTGCGATTACGGTATCGAACTTGTTCAGTTCGTTGGCTTCTTCATCTCGGCTGATCTCGATCCAGTGCTTCAGCCCTCGCTCTTTGAATCGCTCGCAACGAACGTGAAGTGCGTCATGAGTGTCGATCACGCAGTGGATAGAGTTTCGCTGTTGCGAACTGAGACAATCGATCAGGTAGCTTAGCTTGACATACTCGATCAAAATGGAGTCTGGTTTGAACTGGTCGATCGTTTCAGAAAACGCCTTGGACGCCCACGGCCAGCGAAAGTCATCGAGGCAAAGTGGATCAAGAGCAAGCGGTTCTAAGCCGGGCCTCGGATTTGAATCTGATGCAGGTTCATCGGGAGTTCTGTCTTTCCCGTTGCTCAGTTTAGCTGGACGTCTTGGCCTAATCTGATCGGCGTACCAACCGATTTTTCGCGTCCACGATTTTGGAATTTGATCGGACGATTGTTGGTCAACGTCAAGTTGTTGCTCGGCGATCAGTTGGCGATCATTCTCGGTGTAGCGATCGGACCCGGTTTGGCCAAGATAAAAAGTCCGTACGACAAACGATTCGGAAACAAGAAACTCGACAAGCGAGTTGATGCGCGTCTGGGCACCCGTTGACTTTCGCCAAAACGGTACATCAGTTGCGATCAAGATGCGGTGCTGTTTCAAAGGGCAACGTTTAGTTGATTGTGAGTGTTTAGTGCAGTTTCGTTGGCAACAGGTGGCTTGTCAATTCAAGCAAGTCGCTTGAGAACCGGGACTTTTCGAGTGCAGAGCTGACGGAAATTGATCGGCTTGCAAAATCGGTTAAACTGCCTCCAAGGCATTGGTGGGGTGAATGTTCTAAGAAAGACGTCTTTGTCGAATCTGCACAGTCATAATCTTGTTGAGTTGATTTATCCGCTTTGTCCGTTTTTTAAGTTTTGAAACTAGGGAATAGAATGGAAGAAGAACTCGATCTGCTCCGGTTGCTTGTTTGCGAAACGGAGATTGAAGCCCAGGTTTCCAAAGGTTTCCTTGAAGAGAATGGAATCAAAGTCATGGTGCGCGGGCTCGACAGTGGGGGCTCGGTATTTGGTGGCGCGGTGGACGATCCTGAAATCGAGTTGTTTGTCTCGCCAGACGATTTTGAAAAGGCCGGCGAGTTAATTGAGGAATTGATGGCGCAAGAAGACGAGCCTGTCCCGGCTTGGACTTGCAAGTGCGGCGAAGATGTCGACGAAGGATTTGCCGTCTGTTGGAACTGCGAAGCCGACTATCAGCCGTCTGGTGAATCCGACTAGGTCGTCGCTAGAGCAAAACAGTCTTCGCAGGAATGAAGGAACCGCTGGGGAACGCCGATGCGAGTTCTGAAAGTTTGTGTAATGGTAACGCTCCATGGAGTGCGTTGGTGCTTACTGGTAACCCGATGTGTGAGCGAGGGACCGTCCCTCGCTCACGCTTCGGGTTGCCATTTAAGGATTGCCGGGGCTGCACAATAACTGGGCTTGTATTTCAGCCGACCACGCACTTGGAGGCGCGCCACCTTTGTCATTAGCCGATTAGTGTTTATTAGCGGTTAAAAAGACCGTGCTTCTTCTGTACGATCATATCCATCAGTAAGTCTTGACTGATATACCTCTCCGAAATCGAGTGAAGAATCTGAGATTAAGATGGCAAAGAACAGTTCAAAAAATCGTAAATCCAGAGCCAAGGGGTTTCCTCCGGCGGTGGAGAACAAACCAGCTCCTGCAACGAAGGCCGCCAAGTCTCCGATCCGTTGGGATCTATTGGCTTTGTTTTTAACGATCGCGGTTGGCGGAACCTATTTGGCAAACGCCATGCGCCCCCGTCCTCCGTTGCCGAGGTTTGGTTATAAGGTAGTCAAGACTTACAAGCATGATCCGGCAGCGTTCACTCAGGGCTTGCAGGTTCATGATGGGTTTCTTTGGGAGAGCACTGGTCGCAAAGGTCAGTCCTCGATTCGCAAGATCGAGCTGGAAACTGGTGAGGTTCTCAAGCAAGAGAATTTGGAAGACAAGTATTTCGGAGAAGGCCTGACGTACCACGATGGCTTGTTTTATCAGCTGACCTGGAAAGCTGGCAAAGCGTTCGTTTACGATCTTGATCTCAACAAAGTCGGTGAGCGCAGCTACCAGGGTGAGGGGTGGGGATTGACGTCCAATGGTACCGATTTGATTCTCAGCGACGGATCAGCGTATTTGAAGTTTCTGGATCCTGAGACATTTGAAGTGCGCCGCCAAATACGCGTCTTGAGGCCAGATCGGGTTTCAGTTGGACAATTGAACGAGCTTGAATACCTCGATTACTTGGGTGGGCGAATCTACGCCAACAGTTATGGCTCCGATTGGATTTACGAGATTGATGCCAACACTGGAGACGTCACGAGACTAATCGAGATGGGCGGTTTATGGCCGAACCGCGAGCGCCCCAAAGATGGAATTCTCAATGGGATTGCGCATAATCCGAAAACGGACCATTTTCTGGTAACTGGTAAACTCTGCCCGACCATTTATGAGGTTAAGCTGTTTCTCAAAGAGAATTAGTTGGGCAATGTCGACCTCGACGCGTTAGCGAGGGCGAAGCTAACTGCGGTTGTCCGTCCAATAACTGAATGGCTTCCCTTTTCTGGTTTCAAGCTGGCGTTTAGTAAGACGCTTGCCGACCCATCATCTGACGCCAGACGAGCTGTGGAAAAATCCAAGCGTCTTTGGCGTAGCGTTTGACCAATCGTTTGGGCTGGCTGCACATTCGGTGAAGCCACTCGACACCACCTTTCTGCATCCAGACAGGGGCTCGTTTTTGCTCGCCGGCCAAAAAGTCGATTGTTGCGCCAACGCAAAGTGCCGCCTTCGCGTTCATCTGTTTGTAATGACGATTTACCCAGATTTCTTGCTTGGGAGCGCCCAAGCCAACGATAACCACATCGGGTCGGCAAAGAGCGATTCGCCCGAGGATGAAATTGTTTTCCTCCGGGTCTTTTTCGAATCCCATCGGCGGACTGTAGACCCCGACTGTTTCAACGTTGGGCCACTGCTTTTTCATGTTGGCGGCCGCAATTGCGCCGACACCGGGCATGGCTCCCAGCAAAAAGACTCTCAAGTTGCCTTTTGTGTTAAACGAATCAAACATCGCTGGGACCAATTCTGATCCAGCAACTCGCTCGGGCAGCGGCTGCCGCAACAAACGGGATGCCCACACGATTGGGTGACCGTCGGCGAGGATCATGTGGGCTTCCTGATACGACTTTACAAGATCTTCGTTTTCTTGAAGCAAGACAGTGTGGTCAACGTTGGGGGTAACCACGTAACGACACTCACCACTGTCGTCATTGATCCAAGATCGCAAGCTGGCGACGGCTTCCGGCATTCGAATCGCATCGATACTAATTCCGAACAGGTTGCGTTTTGCTGACATGTCTGATTCCGCGTTGGTCGTAAAGGAAAAATGATTGATGCTGCCAAAGCGCAAAGCCCCTGCAGTTGGAGAAACGTAGGTTGCAGAAGCTTTGTCGCGACCAGCGGATGTACCGATCACGCCTATTTCTCGACCCCAAGTAAACGGTCAGGGATGTTTGTAGGATTTGTGAGGGTTCTTCGTTCGAAACGCACTTTCTATAGGTTGAATTAAGTCTGGCAAACTCCCCGAAATCCCAACGGTGACCAACACTAATGTGTGCAGCATTCGCTTTCTCCACTCACCAAGATGTGGGCGAATGTGCTGGTCGTTGAAACATCAAAACCATGCCGAGTTGGAAATCCAATTTGATTGAGGCCTACCGCATTGCGTCGTGGCCGCATCGTCGTTGGCAGTACCTCAACCGATATCGCAACGGGAAACTCCCGGTTTACTCGTTGTTTTATCATCGCGTTGCCGACACGGAGTTGAATCCTTGGACGATTTCGTGTGACGATTTCCAACGTCAGATTGACTGGTTCCAAGAGAACTTTGAAATCGTCGATTTACGTGAGTGTCAGCGCCGGATCAATTCGGGATTCAACAACCGCCCAACGCTCTCAATCACCTTCGACGACGGCTACGCAGAAAACTGTGAGTTTGCATTGCCGATGCTGATTGAACGAAGCATCCCGGTGACTTACTTTGTCACCACCTATCACACAACCGAGCAGCAAAGTTTTGCTCACGATCTCGAGCGAGGAGCACCATTGCCAGTCAATACGATTGAGTCATTGCGTGCATTGGATTTGGCCGGAGTTGAAATTGGAGCTCACACCAGGACCCACCCGGACTTGGGCCAAGTGACTTGCGAAGCCGAGTTGGTAGACGAAGTAATCACCGCGTCTCGGGAGATGGAGAGGCTGATCGAGCGCAAGATTGAGTACTTCGCGTTTCCATTTGGTCAGTACCACAATCTGAATCCACGCGTGTTTGAATTGCTTCGCCAAGCCGGTTTTCTTGGCGTTTGCTCTGCATACGGCGGCTGGAATGACGTCGGAAGCGACGCGTTTCATATTCAGCGGATTCACGGCGATCCGGATTTTACCCGGATGAAGAACTGGCTCACTTATGATCCGCGCATCAATAAGGTCCAGCGTTACGATTACAAACAAAACGCTGAAATTCTTCACAGCGAAGAAGCGACCTCCAAGTCGTTGCGGCAGATTGCGGACAAGGAAACGGATTTGACTTGCGAATCAAGCTCATCCTTTCCCGACCTTTATGTTCCGCCTATTGACTCAACGACGACCAATCAAGAGGGATAACAGATGTTGAAGAAGTTGACCGACCAAGAACCTCGACCTTTACGGTTGATGTTCCTGCTGACCAGCATGCCGATCGGAGGAGCTGAAACTCTGTTGGTCAATATGGTTCGCCGATTGGATCGCAATCGCATTGAGCCATTGATTGGTTGCATGAAACAGAAAGACGTTCTGGGTGAAGTCCTTTCCAACGAAGTCCCGGTCTTTGAGAATCTTATCCGGAGCAAATACGATTTCGCCGTCGTAGGTCGGTTGAAACGACTTTTCATCGAGCAAAACGTTGATGCGCTGGTTACGATCGGTGCTGGCGACAAAATGTTCTGGGGCAGACTGGCGGCCTATAGGGCCAAGGTTCCCGTGATTCTCTCGGCACTCCACTCGACTGGCTGGCCTGACGGAGTCGGACGGCTTAACCGAATGTTGACCCGGATCACTGACGGTTTCATCGCTGTTGCTCGTCAGCATGCACAGTATCAAGTAGAACAGGAAAAGTTTCCACGGCGAAAAGTGTTTTTGATTCCCAATGGCATCGATACCGAAAAATTCGTTTTCGATCCTGAGGCGCGTCAACGCTGGCGAAATGAACGGGGGATCCAGGCTGATGCTCCCGTTGTCGGGATCGTGGCGGCCCTTCGATCCGAAAAGAACCACGATCTGTTTCTGGAGTCGGCAAAGCGAGTTTCCAGCCAGATGTCAGATGCGCAATTTGTGATCGCTGGCGACGGCCCCGAACGATCGCGACTTGAGGCGCTGGCTCGCGAAAAAGGCATTGAAGATCGGGTTCACTTTATCGGGTCCACACAGGATGTCGTTGGAGTGCTTTCGATGTCGGATATGTTTGGGCTTTCATCGCACAACGAAGCCAGTCCGGTTTCGATCATGGAGGCATTGTCTTGCCAGCGACCAGTTGTCGCAACCGACGTTGGTTCGATTGACGAGTCGGTGCTTGAGGGCAAAACCGGGTTCCTTGTGCCTTGTGACGACGCAGACGCGATGTCACAACGGTGGCTAGAAATACTTGGCGACAAAACGCTTGCTCAAACACTTGGCGCTAACGGTCGTGAGCATATCGTGGCCAACAGTTCGCTGGACAGCATGACTGAAGGGTACGCGTCGCTTGTCGAAAGTCTTTATGCTCGCAAAACCAATCGCCCAGTTTCTGACCTCAATGGTTGGGTCGAATGGGAGTTCGACGCTTCAGCCGAATCTGCTCAGCAACGCTGCTGATTGATTGTTTCTGCTCGGGTGGCGCACGACGTCAGAAACCTCTGCTTGCTCTTGCATCATTTTCTTCCTATTCACCTTGCAATTGGGGACTGGACTGCTTGAAACAACGGCGATCTTGAGAACAATGAGGGCCTAAATCTACTCTCGTCGATGGTTGTTTGAATGAAGCAGATCACGGTACCGGTATTGGCCGCGATCGCCAAAGCGCTCAGCGGTGCGACAGTGCGCTGGGTCGATTGCGAGCCAGACACTTGCCAGCGAATTTACTTCGCCAACCACACCAGCCATCTTGATGCCTTGGTGTTGTGGTCGTCGTTGCCCAGAAATATTCGGAGCTTGACCCGGCCTGTTGCTGCGGTCGACTACTGGCAAGGCGGACCGGTCCGGCGATACATGGCGTCTGTGTTTGACCTGTTGATGATTGATCGCAAGAAGATCAAGGTTCACAACAGTCCGATCGACATGATGATTCGGGAGATCGGCAACACGAATTCTTTGATCGTGTTTCCAGAAGGTGGTCGAAACACGACTGGAGAGATTGGGGAGTTCAAAAGCGGTTTGTTTCACCTGGCCAAGAAAAGGCCCGATTTGGAATTGATGCCCGTCTACATCGACAATTTGAACCGGGTGATGCCCAAAGGAGAATTTCTACCGGTTCCATTGTTGAGTTGTATTTCGATTGGGGCTCCGATTTTTCTGGAGTCCGGTGAAAACAAAAAAGAGTTTTTGAAAAAGGCGCGGGAGTCTGTCATGAATTTAAAAGAGACCGAGTAGAGCGGAGAGTTATTTTCCAAGATCAGATTTGCGAATCCGAATCACAATTGACAAAGAACAGTTGAAAACTTCTCGAAAGGGAAACGATTACATCTGACAACCAAGACACTGAAATAAAATGGCCGGCTCGTCCCAGCGAACTTACGGTCGAGCTAGTCGAGTCTCCAGAGACTCTGACCATTGTCAAACGAAGAGGCGCCGGTCGAGGCAATGGGTTTCTGTTGGTTTGGCTGGGCATCTGGACTTTGGTTTGTATTCTTCTGGGTGGCTTGGTTTTGGGCGAGCGCGACCTATTCTCTCTGATGTTCGCAATTCCTTTTTGGGCCTCGTGGCTGTTTGTTGCTGGATTGGTGGTTTGGCAGCGGTTTGGCAAGGAGCTTGTCCAAGCCGATCAGGACGGGATTTATTTTGAGCGTTACGCCTTAATCCGAATTACTCAACGATCAATTCCGCGCAAGGAAATTCTGGGATTCGACAAGTGCAAAAGCTTCCACACTCAGAACGATGAGCATCTTTGGGGGATCGAAGCCCGAACACTTGAAAAGCCGCTCAGGTTCCTGTTTGATTTGCCGAGCAATGAGCTGATTTGGCTGATCGATCGTTTGAACCAATTTTTTGGTACCCAATCCACCTACCTCGACCCCAAACCAAAGCCGATAAGTGAAGTACTGGACGAGCATAATTCTCTGGCTCAGATGCCCTGCGGCTGTCGGTGGAAGCTGGAACGAGATTCACGAGCGATTCATTTTCGACGCCGCAGTAAAACCAACTGGTTCTCGCTATTGGGCTCTTTATTTGCGTGCATTTTTTGGAATGGAATCGTCGGTCTTTTTGTTTTGGTACTCTTGGGACTTGTCCCTCTGGATCAGCAAATGGGCAAAGGGGAGTGGTGGGGGCTATTCTTCTTCCTGATTCCATTTGAAATCGTTGGCGCCGGGATGCTGCTAAGTGTACTCAGCAACATGCTTATGCCTTTGCACGTTACGGCATGGGAAGTGACCAGGAACTCCGTCACCGGCTGCAGCTCGTGGGCAATCGCGAGTTTTCGAAAAACGCGGAAGATCGACCGTTTGGCCTGGATCGAGATTCGCGAAACCGAACCCAAGAACAGCTGGTTCTTCGGCAATCAAGCGGCAACGGGTGACGTTTTTTCCCTCGTTATGATCGACCGCAACGACTCAGAGTGTTGCACCATCGTTGGCTTGACCCAGGGGGAAGCTCGTTGGATGGGTCACCAGATTCTGACATACCGAAGCCAATGGTTTGAAAAAGGAAAATAGCCGCGTGAAACAAAGACGCTTGGTATTCCGCTTTCACGGCCTTCGCCACTTCCTCGCCTGCCGTTTTCAAAGACGATTTCCGGTAAGCCTTAAAAGCGACCAACTTCACTCCTTCCGCCTCGAATTCCACAGTGCATAATGATGCCTATCGAGTTTGGGTTCTGGCCCAATCGGAAGGGTCAAAGGTTTGGTCAAAAGTTTGGTCAAAGGTTTGATCAAGCAAAGTCTACTCGTCCATCTTCAGCCGAAATCAAACGTGCTCAATCATCTCACTTCACTTGCAAACTGGCCGGAAATTTTGGCGATTGTTGCACCCCAACAGGCGAAGTTGTTGGACAAGTGGACTATTGTTCTGGTTTTGATTGTTCTGGTTTCCCTGACGATCTTGCTTTTCATTGGTCAAATGCTCAAGCGGCAGCCCGAGTCACATGTTGATCCGGCGATCATACGAAACTTCAACAAGCGAGTGATTTCGTGGCTGACGATTTGCGCCTTGCTGGTTGTTGCGCTGTTGCTTCACAAAACCGTAACGGTGGTACTGTTCGGATTCGTTTCGTTTTGGGCGTTGCGTGAATTTATTACGATGACTCCGACCCGTCGTGGCGATCATCGGACACTGTTCTGGGTTCTTTTCGGATTCACGCCGCTTCAATATGTCCTGGTCGGTTTTGACTTGTACTCGATATTCTCGATCATGATTCCGGTCTACGCGTCTCTGTTCATTCCCGCGCGGATTGCTTTTACTGGGGATCACAAGCGGTTTTTAGAGCGGACGGCGAAGATCCAGTTCGGTCTGTTGATCTGTGTCTACGCTTTGAGCCACGCACCCGCGTTGTTGAATCTGGATCTCGTGACGCTTAACCCGTCCTCGGGCCAGCTTGAGCAATGGACCGGCTCAACCGCTGGTCTGCTGTTTTTCTTCATTGTGATGGTCCAGATCAGCGACATGTTACATTTCGTTTGGGATCGGCTGTTTGGAAAGCACGTGATCGCCGCGACGGTCAACGCAACCAAAACTTGGGAAGGCCTAGTCGGTTCGGCCTGCTGTACGTCAGTGGCTGCGATGTTGATTCAAAGTGTCTTGCCGGTGACTCCGTTTACGTGGTACGGAGCCGGGTTTATGGCGCTGTTGATCAGCGTGATGGCCTCTTCAGGCAGCATGACGATGTCGGCAATCAAGCGCGATCGGCGGGTTAAAGATCATGGAACTCTGGTTCTGGGGCATGCGGGAGTTTTGGATCGAATCGATTCGCTTTGCTTTGCGGCTCCCATCTTTTTCCACGTAACCCGGTTCTTTTTGCACGCAGAGAATCGATTTGGCAAGTCGGTTGTCGAAACGGTTGCCCAACTGTTAGGTTCTGTGTAGCAAACCAGATGTTCAAACGCGACCAAACGAAAGCAACCATTGGCGAGTCTTAAAAAAACGATCGAGATGTTTGAGTTGGACGTTCCTCCAACCGCTTACCCTCAGTTGAAGCAATACTGTCAGGCGCTTTGGGAGATCAACAAAGATCTCAACCTGACGCGGCACACGACTTACGAGAAATTCGTGACCCGAGATTTGCTTGATACGGTCGAGCTTTCGAAATTGATTCCCGAGGGTAAAGAGGTCCTCGATATTGGCTCCGGAGGTGGTGTGCCGGGGATGGTGTTGTCGATCATCCGCCCCGATTTGAAAATCGCGTTGACTGATTCGGTGGGAAAGAAAGCCGTCGCGTTGGGGGAGCTTGCCGAAACCGTTGGTGTCAACGTTGAGGTTTACAAATGCCGAGCCGAGGAGTTGCTGGAGGACTTTAACTACGACTACACAACTGCACGGGCGGTCGGACCGTTAAAGAAAATGGGAACTTGGTTTGTCGACGTTTGGCCGTCGCTGGGGAGACTTCTCGCGGTCAAAGGCCCGAAGTGGATTGAGGAAAAAGCCGAAGCCGACGAACTTGGTTTACTCAAGAACGTCGACTTGCGTGTCGTTGCAGAGTATGAGGTCCCAGGGTTGGACTGGAAAAGCGTCGTGCTGCAACTCAAGGCCTCGCGATAGGAGAATTCAGGTAGCTGTTTCCTGGGCCGGCTGTTTCCTTATTTGGGTGGCTGGGGTCGAGCCCAAGCGAGCCCCCAGTTTTTCAACTGCTGAATGCCCTTTGTGATCTGGGGGCTCCTCGCTCGTGCCTCGCGATCCGACCCCAGCCACCCTGTCGATCGGTTGGTTGTAGATTTTTGGTTAGCTGTTTCCTTAATTTGGGTGGCTGGGGTCGAGCCCAAGCGAGCCCCCAGTTTCTCAACTGCCGAATGCCCTTTGTGATCTGGACTCCTCGCTCGTGCCTCGCGATCCGACCCCAGCCACCCTGCAATCCGACCCGGCCGCCCTGCAATCTGATCCCAGCCACTCAGTGTGATCCTTCGCCCCAAAGCAAGCAGGATAAGTCGGCAACGGTTGCAAATCGTTAAAGTCGTTGGAGCCGTCAGCTGTGGTGCGTTTGTCCCCGGATTTCGTCCAAGTTAACACCGTCGCGCGGGACCGGATTTAGTGTAGAATCGGGAGCTTTGAAGTCGACATGCGATTGCTGCTTCCACAGATTGCCTCGCCATGATTGATTTCGGCGTTTTCGAGTGATTCCTTTGACCAAGACTTTTAGATTCCAACCAACCTACCATGCAAATTAGATCAGCTGATGAGTGCCGTTTTGATATTCTTTCACTGGGTGAAGTCATGCTTCGCCTTGACCCTGGAGACGGTCGTGTTCGGACCGCTCGTACTTTCGACGCTTGGGAAGGCGGTGGCGAGTACAACGTTGCCCGTGGCCTTCGCCGTTGTTTCGGACTGAGAGCCGGGTTGGTTTCGTCTTTCGTCAAAAACGAAGTCGGCAGGCTCATGGAGAATCTGATTCTCACCGGCGGTGTCGATATGGAATTCGTGAAGTGGGTAGACTTCGACGGCTGCGGTCGAGCCAGCCGTAACGGGCTGAACTTTACTGAGCGTGGATTTGGTGTTCGCGCAGCACTGGGAACTTCTGACCGTGGCTACACGGCGGCGTCTCAGTTAAAGCCGGGCGACATTGATTGGGAACACATTTTTGGAACGCTTGGTGTTCGCTGGTTCCACACCGGTGGGATCTTTGCCGCGTTGTCCGATACGACTCCGGGCGTTATCGCTGAGGCGCTTCAGTGTGCCAAGAAGCACGGCACGATCACTTCCTACGATTTGAATTTCCGAGCTTCGCTTTGGGAGGGCTACGGAGGAAAAGAAAACTGCCAAAACGTTAACCGAAAACTGGCTCCGTACGTTGACGTCATGATCGGAAACGAAGAGGACTTCACCGCTTGTCTTGGGCTGCATGTCGAGGGGCTTGATGAGCAGATGAAAGAGTTGCCGATTGAAGGATACAAAAAGATGATCGCCCAAGCGATTTCCGACTTTCCCAACTTTCAGGCAATCGCAACGACACTACGAACCGTCAAGACGGCCTCGATCAACGACTGGGGCGCGTTGTGTTGGAAAGACGGCGAACTGCATCAAGCCATCCACCGCGAGAATCTGGAGATTTTCGATCGCGTTGGAGGCGGTGACAGTTTCGCTTCTGGTTTGATCTACGGATTTCTGACCACGGGCGACCCTGCCAAGGCGGTCAACTACGGAGCGGCTCACGGAGCATTGGCCATGACAACCGAAGGCGACACAACTCAGGCGTCGCTGGAAGAAGTTGAGGCTTTGGTTGCCGGTGACAGCGCTCGAGTGAAACGCTAGGCCTGTGGCCTGACGATGGCGCGCCATTGGCTTGATACAGCATCGTTTTTGATGAACGATCTGGCTTGCCGATTTTGTTCGGCGCGCTGAATCAATCGAAGTTTTTCCAAGTTATTGAATCTCACAGAGGCTTTGACATTGAAACGTTACAGTGCCCTTTGGCGTGATTCGTGGTGGGCTTGGATTACGATCGTTGTCTTTGGCTTGGTCGGAGGATTCTTTCACTGGATCTTTCTTTCGGCGCTGCCCATCGCGGTATTTGCTTTTTTCTATTTTGGCGTGATGCGATACGACGACGAAGGCAACGGGAAAGAAATGTAGGATTTTTTGCGGACGTCAACCTAAGCCAATATGGCTTTCCAGCCTTCCTCCCCAGTCTCTTCTTTTTGATTCAACACAGTTTGAGGTAAGTCGGAAATGTCAGAAAACACTTTTGGTGAAGACGTTGAGTTTTTGAGAAAGCACGTTGGTGTCATTGAGCTATCGAATTCAGATGGCGCTAGAGTTGCGATAGTTCCTCAATACCAAGGTCGCACGATGACCTCGACTTCGGGTGGTTCTGAAGGCAAGAGCTACGGCTACATCAATTACGGCTGCATTTCCAGCGACAAGCACGACCCTCAGGTCAATCTATACGGTGGCGAAGACCGTATGTGGATCTCCCCCGAAGGCGGTCAGTTCTCGGTCTTCTTTGAGCCGGGAGCGGAAATGGAGTACGCAAATTGGCGAACTCCTCCGGTGCTTGATACAGAAGCGTTCGACCTGATCCGGCAGGACTCGGATTCTGTCTCGTTCACCAAAACGGCTCGGTTAGTTAACTGGAGTGGGTTCGAATTTCGCGTCCAGATGGATCGCGATGTTGTCCTGCTTGATCGTTCTTCGGCGGCTGAGTTTTTGGAAGTCTCCGCTGACGAACTTGCTGGTATCAAGCTTGTGGCTCATGAAAGTTACAACCGGTTGACCAATGTCGGTGATTCAAAATGGCAGCCAGCGACCGGGTTGATCGGGATTTGGAATCTCTGCATGAACAAGCCTTCGCCCGGTGCGACGCTGGTTGTGCCGTACCAAAAAGGTGACGTCGAAACCAAAGGAGCGATCGTCAACGCAGATTACTTTGGAAAACTCGATGGATCGCGATTGCAAGTCGATGAAGAAGCTGGCTTGATCTATTTTCTTGGCGATGGCAACATGCGATCCAAACTTGGCCTCACGTTCGAGCGTGCTCAACCTTGGCTTGGCAGTTGGGACAAAGAGCGAGGTGTGCTTTCAGTGGTTCAGTTTAACCTGCCTAAAAAGGCGCCAAATGGATATAACAATAATCTTTGGGAGCATCAGGACAAGCCGTATTCGGGTGACGTGATCAATGGATACAACGATGGTCCCAACGAAACGGGTGCGAAGCTCGGAGGATTCTTCGAACTCGAAACAATCAGTCCGGCGTTATCGCTTGACCCCAAAGAATCGTTTACCCACATTCACCGCACGATTCGGATGGAGGGTGATCGAGACGCGCTGACGTCGATCGCTCAGAAGGTGTTCGGTGTTTCAATCGATGAGATCGAAAGCAAGTTTTCATCCGCGCCAGCTTAAGTGTTTTGCCGTAGCAAATTGGTTGAGAACTCGTTCCCACGCAACTATTGACCGCTCAGAACCCGCACTTACTATATTGCTTTCCTGATTTCACGCCTGATCAAAGCCCGTTTTCATGTCACTTGTCACCATCCGCGAGCTAACGATCGGATTCCGCGGTCCTGTTTTGCTTGACTCAGTCGATTGCCAGATTGAGCCGGGGCAAAGAATCGGTCTGTTGGGGCGCAATGGCGCCGGTAAAACAACGCTCATGAATCTGGTCATGGGTGATGTTGAGCCGGATCACGGCTCAGTTGTGATTTCTCCGGGCAAGCATGTTGCCAAACTTTCTCAAGACGTTCCACAGGATGTGACCGCCCAAATCAAAGAGGTTGTCGCTGAGGGTTTGCGCGATACCGAGTTACCAGAAGAGGAGCAGTGGAAGCAGCAGAATGACGTCGAGCAGATTCTCTCACGGATGGAACTCGATGGAGAAGCCCGGTTTGAAACGCTTTCGTCGGGAATGAAACGGCGAGTGCTGCTGGCGCAGGCGTTGGTTTCCAAGCCCGACCTGCTTTTGCTGGACGAGCCGACCAACCATTTGGACATCGACGCGATCGACTGGCTAGAGAATTTTTTGCTGCGCTTCAACGCGTCATTGATGTTTGTAACGCACGATCGAATGTTCTTGCGGAAACTGGCGACGCGAATTTGGGAAATTGACCGTGGCCGAATATTCGATTGGTCCTGCGATTACGACACGTTTCTCATGCGGAAAGAGCAAGCGCTGGCGACCGAAGACAAACAGAACGCGCTGTTTGACAAACGGCTTGCAGAAGAAGAAGTCTGGATCCGCAAGGGAATCAAGGCCCGCCGAACACGGAATGAGGGGCGAGTTCGTGCACTCAAGGCGATGCGCGAGCAGCACCGTGAACGTCGTAAGCACGTAGGGACATCCAGGTTGCAGATTCAGGAAGCCGAACGGTCAGGCAATCTGGTGATTGAACTTGAGGACGTTTCGTTTTCGTATGACGATCGTACGATTTTCCAAAACTTGACAACGTCGATCATGCGGAATGACAAACTTGGAATCATCGGTCGAAATGGAGTTGGCAAAACAACGTTATTAAAAGTGTTGCTTGGCAAGCTTAAACCGACTAGCGGCAAGGTGAAGCTTGGGACAAATCTCAAGATCGCCTACTTCGATCAGTTACGCGATCAGCTCGATGGAGAAGCAACTGTTCAGGAGAACGTGGGAGAAGGTTCTGATGCGATCGTGATCAATGGTGTCAAGAAACATGTGCTTGGTTACCTGCAAGATTTTTTATTCGCTCCCGAGCGAGCCAGAACCCAGGTCAAGTTTCTTTCCGGCGGTGAGCGGAATCGAATTCTGTTGGCCAAGCTATTTGCCAAACCGGCCAATGTCGTAGTGCTCGATGAGCCAACCAATGACCTCGATGCTGAGACGCTTGAATTACTCGAAGAAAAGCTGGTCGACTATTCTGGGACTGTGCTAATGGTCTCTCACGATCGGGCGTTTCTCAACAACGTCGTGACCAGTACGCTGGTTTTCGAAGAAGACGGTTTGCGAGAGTACGTTGGTGGGTTTGACGATTGGCAACGCCAAGTCGCTCAGCGACGATCGGCCAATAAAGCCGACAGTACGGCTTCTACGAAAAAGAAACCGGTGTTGCCTCAGACATCGCAGGCAGAAACCAAATCCGATAAACCGCGAAAGCTAAAATTCAAAGAGAAGCAGGAGCTTGAAAAGCTGCCCGGGCAGATCGAAGAGCTCGAATCGGAAATCGCGAAGTCGCATGAGTTGATGGCTCAGCCCGAGTTTTATCAAAAATCCGGACCCGAGATCGCCAGTGCTCAAGCTGAGCTGAAGCAGCTCGAAGATTCACTGGCGACTGCGTACGCGCGGTGGGAAGAACTGGAAGAGATCGGTTCTTGAACGACTTTTGAGGGCGAGGCCGAGCTAAGAAACAGAGTCGTTTCTTTTTGAGGGCGCGAAAGCTGAAATGGGTGCTCGTAGGAATTCCAGTTGGAAGACTCACGTTTCTCGCCGTGGCAAGCGTTCAAGTTTTTCGCGGAGCTCGGCGATTGGGATCGGAGGAGAGTCAAGGTACGGGTTTTGGTACAGGATTTCCCGAAGACGTTTTGGCAAAATATGCTGACGGACTTCGTTTTCCAACGTGGCCAACCAAGCCGGAAGGTCGATGCCGACGCCCATCGTTGAGCGGGAAAACGCGCGGGCTTCGTTCTTGAGCAGCTCGAACGCGCGAGACGACTCCTTGGTAGCGGGTTCCATCATTGCCGGTTCGACCAACGCCTTGAGTCGATCGATTTGCATCTGATGCCCGAACTTGCCTTCGAGTCTTCGGGCCACAGAAGCCATCTGGATTGAGTACTTCTTGCGAAGCGTCGCCAGTGAGTGGAGGTACTTGTCCGCCTCGGGACCGACTTTTTCGGTTAGCGATCGGCGCCACATTCTTGCCACTGAGTTCTCCTGCTCATTAACCAGAATTCGGTGAGCCCAGACAACCGGTTTTAGGTTCCAGCAAACCCGATCGTACTTGGCTCGCAGTCGCAGGAAATCAAGAAACATATACAGCGACTCGCCATGATCGGATTGCGTGGTCGTGGTGTTATAGTCGCGATACTCGTTGTAGTTTTCAATCACTGACTCAAGGACCAGCGTCAGGTAACGAACGGCTTTTTGCCGTGGCAAGACATGACCGAGTTCATCGAACAGTCTCAAGTCTGGATCACGGGCCGACTGTTGGACTTGAGTCAACCAGTGATCGACTCCTTGATGAAGAATCGCACGAATGTTTGAAAGGTGGAGGAACTGTTGCGTGAACAATCCGCCGCCATAGTTTTTGGTAAACTCGACCAGCTTTTCCCAGGAAGACGAGTCGAGGACCTTCTCGAGTACGCTTAAGCGAAGTGTTTTGCTGTGATCCAACCACAGAATAAGCATCGACTCGGTCAGCATCTCGATGCAGTCGAACAATACGGTGTGCGACTCCTTGCTGATCTCTGGGGGCGACAATTCCCCGGCTGCTTTGCGGTCGGATTTCAGTTGAGCGGTTGATTTGACAAGGGCATCAACCATTGATGAGAACGCGACTTCGAAGACTTCGTCGAATTCAGTAACCGCACCACGACCGATCGGGTTGTTGCGCTCCATTTCCAGAGCGGTCCGAGTTAAGTCATGGGTTTCGACCAGTAGTCCCAGAGTCGGCATCCGGTCGAGCAAATCGAGAATCGCAGTTTGCACGCCACGCGTTCGCACGATCTCCAATGGGTCGCCGCCCTTGGAGAGCGGGACGTATAGGATTGACTGGCTATTCAAATATTCGGTCAATGCCTCGAAGTTGTCGACGACAAGTTTCGGGTTTTGAATCAACAGTGCCGCGTAGACACATACCACCGGTGCGCCGCCGTTGCTGGCGTCACGATCATCTGTATCGGGAGCGCTCGTTCCAGAATCGGGAGCGATCGTGCCAGAATCGGCAGCGCCAGGATCGCCTTGATCGGGTTGGCTCGATTGCGCCGGATCGGGTTCTGATTTGTCAGAGCTTGCAGCTTCAAATATCAGTGGCTTGCCATCGACCAAGTGATCGACGGCATGGACGACCGCGACGAGCATGCGAATTGCATTTTCGGTTTCGATGCAAGTCTTAATTGCCTGGTCCTGAAGCGCGTCCTTGTTGAGCCGGTAGCGATCATAGAGCAGCATTGCGTCGTGATCGGATCCGGTTTTGGGAAGCGAATAGCGGTTGATCGTCCGTAGGAGATTAAACAGACGTTCCCGATTCTTGGTCGCTTGCTTGACCCAAGCCAAAATGATCTCTCGGCGTTTGACCATTCGTTTGGTAATCGACTCGGTCAGATCTTCTGGGCGGACAATCGGCAGTGGAATCGTTGCCGCGACGGTCCAGTATTCGGCGATTGCGCTGTGGAACTCAAGCCGATCGAACACCCGATCGACTTCCGCCTCCAGAGCGTCATCGGACGAAAGGCTGTCGTCAAATACTTCACCCTCAAACCCGTCGTCGGTCGTGTCGAGATACGTGACCTCGTCGTAGGCGGCTTTGTACAGATCTCGTTCTTCTTCCTCGGACTCGTCGGGGTTATCGGGATCGCCAAACGGATCGCCATCGAGGTTTTCGGGGTCGTTGAAGAGGTCGGCAAGCGACTCAGGCGGGACGATTTTTCGATTGACCTCGAACTTGGGGACTTCCCAATAGTGTTCCGCGTTGGCTTCGATGAAGTCGTAGAACTTTCTGATTCGATTCCAAATCTCTTCCGGGGGGGCTTCTTCAGGATCGGCGTGACGAAGCAAACTTTTCTGTTCCGAGATCCAGCGGTAAAGCAGATTGTGGAACGAGCTATCGCCCTGTTGCAGCGGAATGAAGTCCGCTTGGGAAAGCCAATGGACCATGATCGCGGTCGAGGTTTTGTAGTCGGCGCGTTGCATCAGGGCGTCGATCACCAACGTGTAAGCTTTGGGTGAGTCGAACATCTCGGCGTGCTGGGCCCAGAATTCGATGTCACCGGCCGCGGCACCGCCTTTGTGCCAAAGGTTGAGTGCATCGGCGACCAGTTCAGCGGCGGCAAAGATGTCGTCGGCGTCCACCGCTTCGACCGACATGACTTCGTGAGCAGCGTACTTTCGCCACCAGTTGACGATCTCGACGAACTCTTTGCGAATCGCTACGCACATTGATTCGCGGTCGCTGGCGGCGGCTTCACTCCACAACCGTGAACAAGTCGCAAAGATTCGGTCCATCGTATCGACCAAATCAAAAACTCGATGGTCGCGGACCGAGTTCTCGACCGCCGGAAAAAGGCTGTAGTTGGCGTCGAAGCCGATGATGTTCCATGGATCGACGATCGCGCCGCAGTGAATTCCGCGCTTAACCCGAGACATGATTTTGGGAAGCGTCGCAAATGCGTCGTCGAGGTTTCCCTTGGTTGTTTCTTCGGCGGCAACGTTGAGCAGGCAATCGATCTGACAGTTGATCCGCGCCGCGGCGACGGGCACAATTTGCGATTGCTCCTCGGCTGCGTCTGGGTAACCCATCCGCGCGAAAATCGAAGCCAATCGGCAATTGACCAACTGAGAGGCACGGCGCTGGGCAAGCTGGGCATTGAGGTTCTGACGCACGCCGCCAAAGGGCTGGTATTTGGTCTTGGCTTCTTCTTCCAACCGCTTTCGATGTTGAGGTGACAGCCGTCCCATGAGGTCTTTGTAGAACTGATCCCGGTAGCCAGCGATCACAGGAAGCAGCGAAGAAAGCGTTGTGTTGGAGTCGTAAGTCCCCGGGCCGGAGCCAGAAATTCCAGAGGCCATCAGCATCGTGCCAGCCATCACGGCGCTGGCTTCGATCATCGCTTCTTCATAGTCGATCGGATTCTCGGGATCGTTCTTGCAGCTTTCGGCTCGATCAAGCAGCGCGTCAATGGTCACCTGATGAACGATGAATCGGCGAAAGTAGCCCGAGCCATCAATCCCGTGCTCATCCCATTGTCCAAAATGGTGATTGGGTCGTTGGTTGATTGGATGGTCAAAATCAAATGCCCTTGGATCAATCGCCAGCTCGTTGAGCTTGGAGGCGTCGAAGTGGGCCGCGCGCAGGATATGCGGATCGGTTTCTCTGAGAATCTGGATCGCGTGTTCAGTGATGGCTTGATAGCGGCCCGCCGCGGCGCCGACTTCTCGAATGTAAATCGGAATCGGACGAATCCACTCGTGATCGTAGGGTTGGATCTTCCGGGACTCGAGCGTTGCGATCGGGCGGTGTCCAATGTAGTCGTTAAGCCGATGGAGGACTTGCGGGACAATCTGATTCTCGTCCCAAGGGCGCTCTTGCCGTAGCACCGTTTCCAGGACTTGGCCAACCATCAACGAGTTGAACAACATCTGATCTGACTGATGAAAAAGCAGATCTCGATGGTGTTTTCGGTAAGCCAACAGCATTTTGGAGAAAGTCAGGTCAAGAACCAACCTGGCTTGGCTGGCGTCCCGAAACGTTGGGTTTGTCGTTTCGGCTTCGTCCAGTCGCTTGGAAAGGTGTTGGCCGATTTGAAACGCGAGCACATGATCATTGGAGCGGGCGAGGGTTGATTTACGCTTTTTGCGTGGCGAAGGAGCTTCGTCCGAATCGTCGCTTTGCTGGACCGCTTGCTGAGTTTGGAAATATTCAAACAGCCAATTGATGTTGGCGAGGAATTTCGGATCGTGATTACCCGAGGAGAAATTGAGATACCCAAGAACCTGGTCCAGGATCGCGTTAACTTGTTGTTCGGGTTTGGGTGATCCCATGGAAAAGTCCGCCGACGAATTTTGCTTTTCGATTTGTTATAACTCAGCTTTGTTATAACTCAGATTTGTTATAGCTCTGAAAAGCAAGCCGTTATCGGGTTCGTGAATAACAAGAGTTACAGTCAAGGTTTACGTTTGCTTGCCAAGTGTCGGCTCCCTCATGATCAATCATCGTAAAAATCGGTTTGCGATCGGTCTAGTCGCGATTGAAGGATCGGCCAATTAAAGCGATGTTTTTTGCTCCCGCCGTAATTCCTAGGTGGCTTTGGCTCGTTTAAACAAATAGCTGCGAATTGATCAGGCGACGTTTTCCAAACCGGAGGAAAGTTGGGAGTGTTTTCTAGCGGCAGATGGTTGCTTGACAAGGCGTCGAATCAGAACGGTATTTCGGGTTATTTAGCCTGCTGGCCGATGGTTGGGATCTATTTGCTTTGGGAGTTCAGGGAACCGCAACAAATCCGTCACCAACCGGTTTTTCGCTGGTAGAATAGAGCAACGATTATCGCTAGATGGAATTCCAGAGTTTAGGGCCAGAAGATGAGATCAATGATTCGTGAAATTGCTTCAACCACTATGATTGTTTGTTTGGCCGCTACCGCTGTACAGGCCGCTCCCGTTGTACAGGCCAATGATAGTGTTGTCTCCAATGCAATAATCCACCGGGCTGGACTCCAGGTCGAATGGTCAACTCACTCCGGGACTGGAACTCGCGGCAAGATTGTTGACTGGCATTTGTACGTCGACGAGAACAAGCCGACGACTTACTACACGATCACTGCTGGTGAATTAAAAGAGAAGTTCTCTGAGAACAAGCTTAATCCGTTTGGCAAACCCTATTCACAAGATGAATCCTATGGTGTCGCCGAGTATATCGACGTTCGCAAAATGGTTCTTGCGAAAGAGCTTGAGTATTTGGGCGAGGAAAAACCAACCATCAAGGTTGATCAGTATTCCTTGCCCGAGTCAACAATTTACTTGTTGACCAATAACGGTGCAGTTTCCGCAATCGATGCCGATACTGGGAGGGTCAAGTGGCGAAACCAGGTCGGTGACCCATTGCTAAAAAGTGTTGGCGTTGGAGCCGACAATGCGCATGTGGCCGTGATCAATGGTTCGAGGCTCTATTGCCTCAAAGCAGACAATGGCAAGTTGATGTTTTCAGGCCAGTGTCGCCACGCGGTGGCTGCTGCTCCAACAATTTCGGAGGAGAAAATCTACGTGCCGCTGGTCAACGGACGACTGGAGGTTTTCAAAATTGGCGACCGAGGAGTCAATACGACTTCGTTTGCTGCACTGGGCGCGAGCACTTCACGTCCACTGGTGACTGAGAAAACAGTTTCTTGGTCAACAGATCGTGGTCTGATGAATGTCGCCGCCAAATATGATGGTAAAAGCGTTGCGTATCAGCTTCGCGCCGACGATGCGATTGTCGCAAGGCCCGTGCACCAGTCAGGAATGTTCTACGTCACATCGCTTGATGGTTTTGTCTACGCCGTAGACGAAGATCAAGGCAGCGTGAAGTGGCAAGTTTCCACCGGCGCAGGCATTTCACAGTCGGCACAGGTCTTTGGCGGTTTCGTCTATGTTGTCAACGATAACAACGAGCTGTTTAAGCTTGATGTGAAAAACGGAGCTACCGCACCTGGCTGGGAGCAGCCTCAGCAGAACATCGGCCAGATTGTCGGTGCGGGGAAAAAAGATATTTTTGTTCTTGATAAAATCGGAAACCTCAAAGCACTGAACCAAAACTCTGGATCGGTCTTAAGTTCGGTGTCGTTTGGCTCGGTTGACAGAATCCTGTCCAACGCACAAAGCGATCGTTTATTTGTTGCCAATCGACAGGGAATGATCCAGTGCATTCGCGAAGTCTCTAGTCCCGTTCCCTTTTTCCATTCAGGCGATTTCGGGGCAGTTGCCGTGGATATGAAAAAGGCTTCGGGTGGAGTTGATGCGGGTGAAAAACCCATGGAGGATGCCGGAGGCGATTTGGAAGACCCGTTCAAGGCAGGAGGGGCACTGGACGATCCATTTGCGTCAACACCCAAAGCTGAGCCTGCGGCTCCTGCCAAAACGGAAGATGATCCGTTCGGCGGCAGTGATTTAGAAGACGATCCGTTTAAGTAGTATCGTCAAGAGTGCTGGTTCTGAAGAGTGCTGGTTCTGAGTTCTCCGATGCTACCGTTTGGCGTACCAGTAATAGCGTGGGGATCTCGAAATCTCTACCCGGTTGAAAATCAAGACTTTGTTCACAACAATTGTGCCTCGTTGTTCAGTGTCACGATGTCAATAAAGGCTGAACAGATTTTCAATTTCTGGTATCGGGTCAGCGCTCTAAATGGATTCACCGACAATTAAACGTGCTTTGATCAGCGTCAGCAATAAACTTGGCATCACCGAGTTTGCCCAAGGTCTGGTCGAAGCCGGAATAGAAATCTACAGTACTGGTGGAACCCGCAGGCACCTCGAACAAGCCGGTGTTCCCGTCACCGACGTTGCTGACTACACCGGGTTCCCCGAGATGATGGATGGACGCGTTAAAACGCTGCATCCCAAGATCTTTGCTGGAATACTTTGCCGCCACAACAACTCTGTCGATATGGCGGCGATCGAAGAGCATGCGATCAACACATTTGAGCTGATCGTGGTCAATCTCTACCCTTTCGCTGAGACGATTGCTCGTCCCAACGTGATGTTGCATGAAGCGATTGAGCAAATCGACATTGGAGGGCCAAGCATGATTCGTGCGGCGGCCAAGAACAGCGATTTTGTCTCGATCGTCTGCAGTCCGCAGCAATATGAGCAAGTGCTTGGCGAGATCAAATCAGGCGGAGCAACAACCAATGGGCTTCGCAGGCACTTGATGGCTCAGGCTTTTCAGCACACGGCCGAGTACGACAACACGATCAGCGAGTACTTTTCGGGGCAGACTGAGGGCGAGACGTTTCCTTCGACGATGCAACTACGGCTTCACCGCAAAGACATCTTGCGATACGGCGAGAACAGCCATCAGGCTGCAGCGCTTTACAGCAGCGAAAACTGCCGGGAGGCCAATCTTATTAACTCGCGGCAGCTCAACGGAAAGCAGCTTTCGTACAACAATCTGCTTGATCTCGATAGCGCGTTGTCGATGGTTCGAGGGTTTTCAAAACCTGCTTGCAGCGTGATCAAGCACAATAACCCCTGTGGCGCGGCCGTGGGAGCGACTTTGCTCGAAGCCTGTGAGAAGGGGGTCGCTGGCGACCCTTTGAGTGCGTTTGGAAGCGTGATTGGCATCAATCGAACGCTGGACGAAGAGGTCGCGGAGTTCCTGGCGGCTGGCGATTTCTTTATCGAAGCGATCGTTGCGCCTGATTTTACTTCCCAGGCCCAATCCATCCTGACGACTAAACCCAAATGGAAGAAGAACGTTCGGCTCGTCAAAGTCGGTGACTTGCAACCTTCCAAGCCAAGTTTGGAATTTCGAAACGTGCTTGGTGGTCTACTCGTTCAAGAGTCCGACAATCAGCCCGATGACGAATCGAATTGGAACATTGCGACGACCGCTCAGCCGACCGACGCGATCATGGACGAGTTGCGATTCGGATGGTCGATGGTTCGCTATATCAAGTCCAATGCAATTTGCCTGTCCAACAACGAAGCGTTGGTGGGAGTTGGAGCCGGGCAAATGAGCCGAGTCGATTCAGTTGAGATATCGATCAAGAAAGCTGGCGATCGTGCGGCAGGTTCAGTGCTTTCGTCGGATGCGTTTTTTCCGTTTGCCGATTCGATCGAGGTTGCTGCTGCAGCCGGAATCATTGGAATCATCCAGCCAGGCGGAAGCGTACGGGATCAGGAAGTCATCGAAGCCTGCGACAAGCACGGAATACCGATGGTGCTGACAGGAAACCGACATTTCCGTCATTAACTAACAAGGCTGACCGATGAAACGTAGCGTCGCAGTCTTGGGCCACACGCCTCAATTTCTTCGGTGGGCGATCGCTCATCCTTGCCAATTGCGTTCGTTGTCCGATGATAACCTCCCAGATCAGTCGTTTCGGCAGCTCAGATCGTTGCGAGAGTTTTCAGTTGGTCGCTCCCAAGGCCGCGTGATCGATGGTGTTTGTGTTCATCCAACTGCGAGTCTATCGGAGCCATCTGAAGTGCGCGGTTTCTTTGCTTCAGAGATTCTTGATGCTCACGGTGATGAGCTTTTCGTAGAAAGCTGCTGCAATTCCTGCCCTGCAAATGCGATACAGGACCGGGGCCAAGAACTTTGGGCAGGCTGTTACGGTTGGCTGCCCGCCGATCCGAAGTTTCAGTTTAATGTTACGCAGCAAGCCGTCGAATCACGACCGCCTCCAGATGGCTCTGAGTCTGATGCGATTGTTGCGATGCTCGATCAGGCAATCGATCAGCTCGGGTTAAGTGGCGCGGCCGAAGAACTGTTCAAGCCGACTCGGCCGAGGTGGTACGGCATCTGGAAGTCCAAGCGCTTTGCTCAGCAGAAATTAGATTTTCTCCTAAAAGCCTTTAATCAGTTGGCCGATCAGTTCGAAGCTCGCCCAGCGGACCTTGAGCATTTTCTGGCCGCGCTAAAACGGTGCGCCAAACATGAACTCACGTTGCATGTCGAACTAGTCCCGCCGGGCTTCTCGGACGGTCAGACGTGGCAGATTTCAGGTTGTTGTCCCGATTGCGGATTTGCTATGCCGGCGGTGGGTCAGCAGAAGTGCTTGGCGTGTAAACGATATGGCCACCCGCACGAGATTCGCAAAAGCAAAGTGCTGGGACTTAGGCCTTATGTTTTTCTCAAAGGAGTGATTGGCGAGACCAAGACTGTCGAGCTGTTAAAAAAGCTCAAGGCTAAGAGCCGATAGCCGCGAGGCGAGTCAGTCCGTCAACTCTAAATTCTTGGGATGGCGAAGCTCCTGCTGAGCCGGTGTCATCTGGCGTTTCAGGCTCAGCAGGAGTTTCGCCCGCATCGCCCTCCCAGCGAACGCCTTGAGATGTTCCACAGTTTCCAGCTAGGCAAGAAAGGGAGCGGGCTGTGTAGCGCGCAAAGTATTCTTGATTAATAGAAACTCGTAACGACTAACCGCGATTGAAAAACTTGCGAACTGATGTGCAAGTTTGAAAGCCGTCGTGTTTTGATTCAACGATGAGAAGTTGTTCGTCGATCCAAGCTGAAAACTCTTCAAGAGTTTTGAATTCCGATTCAGTTGGATTGCCGTTGGCTTTTCGTTCGTCTCGAGGACGATCGGAGTCGGGCTGGCTTGTTTTGAACATTCGTCTACCGTTTCTGTCGAAGTCGATCAAATGGCCGTGTCTTCGACTAAAGTTGGTCGCACTTGGTCGCACTTTGGTGTGCATTTGTCGACGCAGCGAGTCAGGTTTTTGCGTCCTCTATAAAAAGTATGCAAATTCAGTGCCGAGCTTACTCGGAATGCCGCCTTTTTCCTCTAAGTCCTTGAAAACACTTGTCCATAACGGGTCTGAGTGTGTTTGGCAGTCAAGGAGAATTGCACACCAGTGTTTAATCTGACTGCAAGACTGATCCAAAGGACCACAGGTTCATTCTCAGACGCAGTTTTTTTGCAACTTCGTGACAATAATCACAAAGTCAAAAAAGCGACTCAAATCCATATATCGTTTATCGGAATTTGGCTTGCCAATCCGCCAACTAAAAACGTTTCGATGACACCGGCTTACCCAGTGAATATTGAACTAATGCACAGGCTTGGAGCTTGTGATTTTTAGGCCGTTTTGGCGTTTTGTCGGTTGCCATGGTTGAACCGCAATCGAGCTGGCGCTGAATGAAGTTGGACCAACACGTTCAATGTAAATTACCCTTGCAACTGACCTTTCTACCTAGCGGCAGCAAAACAACTGCTCGGAACAGGTAAGCAGGCGGGTTTGGGTAGAGTCTCTCTGGTTTGACATTTAGACTTAAAAAAGCGCCCATCTGGTTGAAGCAGCTTTGACGACGGTTACACTTAGCGGAAATTTGACCATAAGCTCGTGATCATTCGTTGCTCGAGCAAAAAGCTAATTCTAATTGTATGGAGATCTAGGATGAAGAAAGTGTTTTTTAGTTTAGTTGTCGCGGCCTCAATGGTGACCTCATCTGCTGTTGTCGCTCAAGAAGCCGAAGAAAAACTTGACGCCCAAGCTGCGGAAACTGTCGAAGCTGTTGTTGATGCTTCGTCACCGGCTGAGGAAGTTGCACCGGTAGCCGTAGCGGTTGACGCACAAGAGTCGGTTAGTGATGGCGTTGCGTTGGATCAGCCAGGAGTCCCGATGGCTCCCGCAGTTGGTTCAGAGGTTATGGTCGATGCCGGAGTTATTAGCGGCGGCGGATTCGTCGACGCAGGTTACGGTCAGGCTTTTGTTCCGTCTTCTTGCTGCAACTCGTGTTGTGGCGACGCTTCGTTTGTTCAGCCAGTCGTATTCAACCAGCCAGTTTTCCAAGACACGACTGCTCAAGCCGTTCCTGCGATTCAAGCTTCTACCACTTCGATCGTGACAGCTGCGCCTGCTCCAGCGGCAGTATACTCGCAGTCGGCTACTCCCGGATGCGGTTCTTGCAGCGGTGGCGGGATTGTAAATTATGCCCCTAGCTACTCAGCTGCTCCGGCAGCAAGTTACCCAACAGCTGCTCCGGTTGATTTCAGTTACGCTCCAGTTGAGACTAGCTACGTCGAAGCAGCTCCTGCAGTTTCTTCAGGATGTGGTAGTTGCGGTAGTGCAGCTGTCTCCTGCGCCGCTCCGACTTGCTGCCCGCAAAACAGTCGTTTGCGACGCGGAATGTCAACTCGAATTGGTGGAGCCTTGCTCGGACGTTTGATCCGGGATCGCTAGAACTCCGCTCGACTTCGAGCCTACTAGATGAATCAAGTCGCTCTTTATGGGGCGGCTTTTTTTGTGGTGTATCGTGAGTGGGATGCAAATTGACAAACGTGCCGTGGGTTACAGTTTCATCGAAGGGCTGTTCGATAACCCAGTTTGCTTTGACTTGAAATTGAGTTACCGTTCTAATCTGGAGATCGACCATAACATTTCCAGCTCCATCTCAAGAGCTGCTGCAATTTCAAAGGAATTTCAAATGAAAAAACTGCTTACCTTAGCCACCATTTCGCTGATAACGATTGCGCTTGCATCCAGTTCGTCTTACTCAAGTGCTCAGTGCATAGGCTGTTCACAGGGCGTTGCGCCAGTGTTCGCTCAGCCAATGGGCACCGTTGGATCATTAGGCACGGCTCAGTCGTACGGAGCACCAGTCTACAACTCCGGCGTCTATGACGCGGCTCCAGTTTACGGCGCGGCGCCGAGCTACAGCTCAGCTCCTATCTACGATTCGACACCGGTCTATTCTTCGGCACCGTTTGTTAGTTCGGTTCCTTCAGCGAACTCTTACGTCGAGCCGGTTTATGGTTCGCCTGTCATTAGCTCAGCAGTTGAAACTCCAATCAGTTTGTACTCTCAGCCATTGCCGGTCTACTCGCAACCGACGGTTTCCTATCCGGTGCCATTGCCAGTTGCGGGTTACCCGAGTTCAGTGGGCAGTTGTTGTGGAGGCATTGTTGGGGGCGGGGTTGTCGCTCAGCCGATTCAAGAAGGCTATCCTGCTTTCCTGCCGGGAACCTATGGTGGTTTTCCAGTTCCCTCGGGGGCGATCATTGATGGTTCGACAGTGATTGGCGAAACCGTCATTGCTTCAACGCCAACGGTTGTTGGTGAAGCCGGCGGCGATTCAGTCTCACCTCCCGAGCCGGTTGCCGATGACAATCAGGGTGCGGCTGGCTCGGAAAAATCGGACGGTGCTGAAGAAGCCAAGGTAGACGACGGAACTTAGTGGTCTTTTTCAAAACTGAGTTGACTGGTTTGTGGTCTCGGCTTTAGTTGGAATTGCGCCAATTTCGCCTAAAGGCGGTACTGCGAACTGTTCATTTCAGCTTTGACGATCGCTAGTTCGCGGCATCTGTCGAAGCTCCACTAAACCAAGCCGCCCCAATCGGAGAGGCCAGACCATTCTGTCGCCCTTGCATGACTGGTGGTTAGTCCAATTCTCTCACGCTAAGCTGTCCAGTAAGGGTTTGCGTGCCAACCGAAAAGGTGACTTTGTCGTCGATTCGGTTTGGCTAATAATGACATTCCGACTTTGTAGTCTTGCAAAACCGCGAGTAGTTTTTGGAACCCGGGTAAATTCAATATGCGAATCCGAATTGGGTATGGCGGCCCTCGACAGTATCGGCACGGCCAGTACTTTCCTGGTGGGCGCCGCAATAACGGTAACTTAACCGAGATTGAGCGATTGATTCACCTGATCGCGAGCATGCAGATTCTCTTCGGTTCACGCCGAGGTGGTGCGCTTATTCCGTTGCTCGTCATTGGTGCACTGATTGGAGGGTGGTTTCTTTACCGACACCATTTCTCGCCGGAAAAGCAGCTTGAAAAAGCTCACGCCATGTGGGAGTCCAACGATTCCAAGCAACAGATTGGGGCGATCAAGATCTACAAGGAGCTATTGGTCAAAAGTGATCCAATCGAGCCAGGGCGTCATTGGTTGATGGACGATCGCGATACTCTATATCGCCGAGTCATTCGACATGAATTCAAATATGCGAAAGACTCGGACAACGCACGCGAGTGGATCATTAAAGCTTGGGACGAGGGGTTGCGCTTAGACACCCTTCGGATTCAGGAAAGTGATGAAGCATTGCGAGAGTTCTGGACCGAAAAAACAGACGAATTCCGCCAGAAGAATAAAGCCAAACCTCGCAAGCCCAAAAAGCCCAAGCAGAACGATGGAAAGTTCGATCTCATTCCGGGAGTCGATCTCATTCCGGGAGTCGATCTCAATGGCGGCTTGAGCCCGCAGGCTGGTTTTTCGTTCGCTTAGTGCTATGACCGAGAATGTGTTTTGACAGGATGAACATGATTGAAATGATGTCGAGCAACATCCTGTTGATCATGTTAATCCTGTCAATTACCTTCACCACGATGCTAACAACAGTAGAGCAAGGCCTACAATCGCTCAGTTGGTAGCCATGGCAAACTGGCGAATGGATTTCCTATTCCAGTTCTTCACTCAAAAGCGTATCCAGCTCCGCGTCGATGAGCGGGTCGTCTTCGTTGATTTTCAACTGCTCGTTCAAGCCTTTGATGATGGAGAGCATTTCGACTTCTTGTTCTTCGGTCAACGTAACCGACTCGTTGATCATGTCGCGTTCGATTTTCGTCAGCATTCCATCTAGACGGGAAATGGTGGAATCGTAAATCGCCAACTGGCCCTTTAGTTCCTTGATGCTTTCGGTCCAACCTTTGAGGTTCCGAATCGCCATTTCAGCGTTGGGGTCACCCTCGGCGTCGGCAACTGATCGGATCCCTTTGTCTTTTAAAAACTTTACGTTTTCGGTTTTACGGTCTTCCAGTCGGGCAATTCCCTGTTCGAGATCCTCTTTGTTCATTCTGATTTCAGCAATTTTTTCGCGGAAATCGGCTTCGGTTCTAAGTGGCTTGGGTCCGTTGTCGTCAACCGGTAGATCCGGTTTTTCCATGATGAAATAAACAAGCCCAGCTGTTACCAAGCAAGCGAGGAGTAGAGTCACTAAGTTTTTCATGGTTCGCCCACAGAGGTTGCTGGTCGTGCGTAAAGTCGGTACGTAAAAATAGCCAGCCGTTTTGCAACGGCTGGCTGAATCGGTTCAAAATTTACTGAAGAAGCTTGTCGAGCATGTCTTCTGTAGACTGCATGTCAGCAGGGGCTGAAAGAAGCTCATCAGCAACTGACGACGTGTTCTCCATGTCTTGCATTCGATCGGTTTCGATTCGAAGTGCAGCTTCTACATCAACACCAAGATCTTCGATTTCCTTGGCCATGGCTTCAAGTCCTTCGCCAATCGACTTGTTGTCGCCAGCAATCGAAGTTGAATCCCGGACGGCATCGACAGCAATTTTCTTGGCGTCGATCTCGGAAATCTTCTGCTTAAGGTCTTTCATCAAGCTGCTGGAGGTTGTTTCTTGTTGCTTGAGGAATGCAACTGATTGCTCAAGCGCTTTGTAGCTTGTTTCCAAACTGGCGAGCTTGGTTTGCTCAGTCTTGAACATGCGAGCTACGTCTTCAGCCGTCTGCTGAATGTCATCGGCGGTATACGTCTTGCCGCCCTTTTCAATCGTTCCTTCTGATGACTCTTTGACCTTGGCCACAAGAGCTTTGACTTGCTCAACTTTTCCACGCATTGATTCCAATGCATCAGCAGAGTTTCCTTTTTTCTTTCTCAGAAGATCCAAACGTGCTTCGGTGCGGTACCGTTGCTCACGCAGAGTCGCAAGTTTGTCTTGAAGCTCAGTTTGCTTCATTTCGATCTTCTTGCGTTTGACGTTTAGTTCTCCCAGTGCGGCATCAAGTTTCTTGATGATCGCGTCCTTGGCCACACCAGCACGGGCTCCCGCACCGTCGCAACCGACGTAACTCACTACCGCCACGCCGACGATAAGTAGGCCAAGTAACAAATATTTAGACATTTCAGACTCCAAAGTTATTTAGTGGTCACAGGTGTTCGATATACCTGTGAGATCAGTGATTCGCTAGAAATTCAGAATTCTTGGTAAATCAGATTGAGCAACTTCCAGCCAGTTTCAGGCCTTCGTTGAAAGATCTACCGAGACAAAACCCAGCCGGCATAGCAGGCGAAATGCGCCATTGCCAAAATGGAATTCTAAGCAACTGGTTGGGAAAGTTCGATGAAAATCGCGATTCAGTCCCGATCTTATGATTAGAACGTCCATTTGCCGGAATTTCAAATAGCTAAATCCGAAACTTTTTTACAAGACAGTTGGATCAGTTTCCCCAGACGCTCTATTTCAGTTCGCCAGCAGGCGTTCTTGTTCAAAGCGGATGAGCTCGCTTGAGCGAGCTTTAGATTTGGGAAGGTGGCCTGGGCGTGCATGGCCGGGCTGGCTTGGCGGTTCTACCGAAACATCGGGAACCGGTCGCCCAGCTTCTTTTTGAGTTCGCCAAAGAGGAGTGACTTTTCGTCCTGATTGAGAATCAGGTTCGACTTTGCCACAATCAACACGAGCAAGAGGACTCCAATTGCAGCAACCGGTTTGCTCAGGAGCAACAGAAGCGGAATTGCGGTCGAAGCCCAGATTCCGAAATCGGGCCGACATCCGAATCGAGCGTTCGCAGTAAATATGATCAGCACAATTGCGCCATTACCGATCGCTGTTGCGTAGACAGCTCCGAGGAGACCGTAGTGCGGAATCAAAACCATATTGAAAATCACGTTTAGGATCAGGCCAACGCCAAGCGCCAGTGAAGCCCACTTTCCCTTTTCAGCAACCCACAAGTAATCCTGCCCAATTGCCATCAGGCTAAACCAGATGCAGTACACAAGCGTGATTGGCAAAACTGCCAGCCCGTCGGAGTATCTTCCTTGCAGAATCATTTCGAACAGGATTGGCGAGAGCAGTAGAATCACAACGCCACAACCGGTAAACAGAACCGAAGTCAGTTTCACGGCTAGGTTAAGCTGATTTTTGGCTCGAGGTTTGTCGTTGTCTTCCCATGCTTTGCTCATGTACGGAAGCAGCGCGCCGGAGACAACAACTGCGATGCTTGCCAAAAGCAGCGGTACAACTCGACCGCTGTGGTATTGACCGACGGATCCTTGTGCCAAATCGGCTGTCGTGTTGGACCAGTGGATCAACATGTAGCGGTCAGAGACTTCGATCAGGTTGTTCAGCAGATTGGAAACCCAAAGCCAAACCGCGAACGGAGCAATTCGTTTCCACATCGTAGACTGTGTAAGTTGTGAGCCCGTGTTGGTCAGTTCACCGCGATATCTCCAGAGAATCCAGATGGCGGGAATCGCTCCGATGGCGCAGCTGATCGCGAATCCAGCTGTCGCCGCCGTTGACGAGTCTTCCCAAGTCAACAGGAAGGCCGTGGCTACAACCGCGAACGATATTCCAGTGATGAATCGCATGATCGTAACGATTCGGACTTGCCGAAGCGATTCCATCAGCGAACCGAGGAAGTTCGACGCCGAGACGATAATCAACGCCATTCCCAAGCAGATCGTTAGGCCCTGTTGGTTGGGGTCGCGGAAGAGAAAGTACGAAACCTTCTCCGAGAAAACGACGATCGCTCCGGACATCATTGCTGTTGTGATCAAGCTGATAATGGCGATCCGGCCAATAAAGCTTTTGAGTTGTCCGCGCTGGCGGTAGTACTCCGTGAACTTTCCGAAACACCCCGGTAGCCCAAGCACAGCCAGCGGTGCCAAGAGCATCAAATAACTCCACACCATCGACCACTGACCAAGCTGTTGGTCGGTCATCAAGCGGCAAAAGAGAATTCCTCGGCCAAACCCGACCAGACGTTGTCCTATCGTCAACACGATCGCAAAAATCACTCCCGCCGCGATCGTATCCGAAACCATTTCGGATTTGGCGCGTTTCGATTCAGGGCTACAAAACAGCTCTGCGGTTCGATTTTTTACGTTGGCGGACGACATACGTTGAGAGGATTTTAAGTTGGAACTAGCTCAGGCAATAAAACGCGATGAGCACGTGAAATCGGTAGGAAATTGAGCTTAAATGTGGGTTATGGCTTCGTTGGCGCTCCCTTTACTCCTTGGATATTCGCACTTCTGGCTAACTTGGGTTGTTCAGCGTCGGGTACGACGGGTCGTAATGATGTTGACGGTCGGGCATGCAACTCAATGCGGTCCATCAGCAACTTAGCCAATCTGAACCTTTCGAGCTGATCAATGTCAAAGTCGCCTGAGATCGTGTTAATTGAAGTTCTTTGGCTGGTTTTTGATCCCGGTTTTTTCAAACTCAAACCGCGTATGCCCTGTTCATTGACGACTGCACCGTGATAAACTTACGGTTGAAGAAAATTCTGATTTTGTAATAGGCCGCCGCTTGTCTTCCATCGCACCAACGGACCAACCCAACCCGGGTGAACCAACAAAAATTGACGTAACAATTGTTGCGCGTGATCTCAAGTTGCCTCCCGAAAAAATCGACGCGACGGTTGAGTTGCTGGATCAAGGCAACACGATTTCATTCATTACTCGGTTTCGAAAAGATCTCACCGGTGGCCTGGACGAACGACAGATTCAGGCAATCAAGAACCGGGTTGCCCAGCTCCGAGCTCTTGGGGAAAGAAAAGAATTCGTTCTCAAGTCGATCGACTCTCAGGGCAAACTGACCGATGAGCTCAAAACTGAAATTGGAAAGGCGTCGACCAGTCGCCGCTTAGAAGATCTGTATCTTCCCTTCAAGCCAAAAAAGCAGAGCCGCGCACTGGTCGCTCGGCAACAAGGGCTCGAGCCGTTGGCCGATGACATTTTCAATGGGATCTCTCCCGATGTTGATCTCGCGACTCGCGCAACCGATTTTGTGCGAGTTGACAAGGGATTGAAGACCGTCGACGAAGTCTTCAAGGGTGTGCGGGATCTTCTGGCCGAACGCTTCAGCGACAAAGAGGAACTCAGGGGTACACTGCGAAAGATTCTTTGGGATTTAGGCAAGCTCAAAACTCAGGTCATCGAACCCAAGCCAAACAGCGGCGATGAGCAAGCGGCCAAAACCGATGAGGCTATTACTGATGCTTCCTCCGAAACCGTAACCGATGCCAAACAAAAGTCGTTGCCTCAGCAACCTGCAGGTGAAACGGTTGAAGATAAACAGCCTCAGTCTGAGTCTAAGTCTGAGCCCAAGCAAAGCGCTGTAGCCGAAGTCTCGGCTGAGAAAACTGCTTCTGCTGAAACTTCACCAGCACAAGCCACTACAGAAGCAGAATCGACGTCGGCAGATCCTACCCCGACCGACGCCACATCAACGGAAACTGCGGCATCAGAATCTGCTTCAACAGAAACTTCGGAATCGGAAACTACTTCGGTTGAAAAAGAGCAGCCCACATCAGACGCCGCAGAAGAATCAGCAGGCGGCGAACCAGCCGCCAACCAGCCTACAGCCGAATCCGCAGCAGCCGGCGGAACTATTGAGAAGCCCAAGAAAAAGAAAAAGAAGAAGAAAAAAAAGAAAGTCGAAGATCCCTACAAGGATTACCGCGAGTTCGAACAGGGGCTCAAGGAGCTTCCGCATCACAGGATATTGGCCATCAATCGCGGTGAACGAGCTGGGAAGCTCAAAGCCAAAATCAGCATCGACAATCAAAAGTTGGAAGAGCCCACGTTTGCGGCCCTTGTTCCTGCTGAACATCCGTTCAAGGAATTCATGCAGAAATGTGCTGGTGACGCGCTCAATCGCACCATTGTCCCGAGTCTCGAACGGGAGATTCGCCGCGAGCTAACCGATGCCGCTGAGAAACATGCCGTCGAAGTCTTCGCCAACAACTTGCGTAATCTGCTGCTCCAACCTCCACTGCGTAATCAAACTGTGTTGGCGATCGACCCTGGTTTTAAACGCGGATGCTCGGTTGCTGTCGTAGATCCGTGTGGAACAGTGCTTGACTCTGGTCATATCTTCGTGGTCGGGAATCAGAAACGGCGAGATGAGAGTAAGCAAAAACTGATCGACTGGCTCAATCAGCACCGCGCCAATGTTATCGCGATCGGAAATGGGGCGGCGTGTCGACAAACCGAGCAATTGGTTTCGGACTTGCTTGCTGAGAATCCCGACCAGTCAAAAATCAAATACGTGATGGTCAATGAAGCCGGCGCCAGTATCTACTCGACCAGCGAAATCGGTCGTGAAGAAATGCCCGACGCGGCGCCGTCGATTCGTAGTGCCGTTTCGATTGGCCGTCGCCTGCAAGATCCGCTTTCCGAGTTGGTGAAAATCAGTCCCGCCAATATCGGTGTCGGAATGTACCAGCACGACGTCAAGGCGAAGCATCTCAGTGAGTCGCTTGACGACGTCGTTGCATTTTGCGTCAACCAAGTTGGCGTTAACGTTAACACGGCCAGCCCTTCACTGTTAAAGTATGTCTCTGGATTGAACGCATTGACGGCCCGTCGACTGGTCGAACATCGTGAAGCCAACGGGAAGTTCGCCAATCGTGAACAGCTTAAGCAGGTCAGTGGAGTTGGTGATGCGACCTTCGTGCAGGCGGCTGGATTCCTGCGGATTCATGGCGGCGACACGCCATTGGACTCGACCTCGATTCATCCTGAAAGTTATGGCTTAGCCGACGAAGTGCTAAAGCGGGCCAACGTTTCAGTTGCCGAACTTTTCATCAGGCCCAAGCCGGTCGAGCCAAGATCAGAAGCAAAAAAAGTTCTGCCGGCTGATGCAAAACCCGACGCCGAAAAAACTGAAAAAGCCGTTGCAGTAGAAGCTCCTGCAGCCGCCAATACAGCTACAGAAGCAACCAGCTCCGAAGCGAATCCGGCCACCGCCGAAGAGCTAAAGGCTTCAGAGGCTATGGACTCTGGGACCGAAAACACAGAAACCGTTGCTGCTCCCGCGCCTGCCGCCGAAGCAACCAAGCCCGATTCGCCCGGCGTCAAACCGGAATCCAAAACCGGCGAAGCGGACACGGGAGTCGATCCAAAAACCGAGTCAGCAAAAACCGAGTCGGCAAAAACTGAGTTGGCAAAACCCGAACCTGTTCCGCCTGCCCCGGCGCCAAAGCCAGCACCGCGGCTCAGTCCCGAGGACTTGGCCAAGCGAAAAGAGATTCTCAAACGAATTTCCGAGCTCGACATCGCCGAGATCGCTAAAGATCATTCAGCCGGTCGAATGTTGGTCAAAGACGTCTTGATGGCGCTTAAGCGACCTGACTGGGATCCACGTGGTAACTCGAAAAAACTGATTTTTCGCAGTGGGATCATCAAGTCCGATGACCTCAAACTTGAAATGCAACTTGAAGGTCAAGTCGTCAATGTTGTCGACTTTGGCGTGTTCGTTGACATTGGATTGGGCGAAAGCTCGTTGGTCCACGTGAGTCAGCTTTCTAATCACTTCGTTCGTGATCCGCATCAGCTCTACGCTGTCGGCGATGTGCTAAAAGTTTGGGTATCTGAAATCGACACTGAGCGGCGCCGCGTCAAATTGACCGCTGTGCGTCCTGGTAGCAAAAAGGCCCCGCCGAAGCGTCGACGTAGATACGAAGGAAGCAAGACCGACGGCAAGCCTGAGGAGCGCAGCGGTGCTCGCTCTGGTCCCGGGAAACCCGCTGGCAAGTTTGGTGGCGGCCGCAAGTATGAGGGTAGCAATCCGTCGAGATCTCGTAGTTACAGCAAGGGCTCGTCGTACAAAGATCGCCCCAAACACAAATCCAAGCCCAAGCCGGTCAAGCCAATCACTGAAAGTATGCTTGAAGGAAAAGAACCGATGCGTTCCTTTTCCGATTTGGCTCAGTTTGTCAAAAGTACACCCAAGAAAAAGGGTGACAGTGGCGAAGATTCGGAAACTCAAAAAGGCTAGTGCAGTTTGTGTCACATGTGTTACACCTTGGAATGCGAGCTGCAACCTGAGCCGTTTTGGCGCTAGCTGTGGTGGTGCCATGGCAATTGGTAACCTGACGTGACTGTGATTTTATTAGCCGTTTGGGCGATAGCCCCGGTTGAATCGCCGTCAACCGTGGCTATCGCCAAAACGGCTAACGTCAACATTCGATGTCAACAGCTGATGTTTTTAGTGAGTTTTGAAATTTCGATATTGGGCTGAGCGGCAAGGCGCTATACGCCCACCTCGCCAGGCGGTTCCAAGAGTAAATAAAAGATGGATTTCGAAGATAAACTTGAGCAAGCGATCCAGCGCGGTCAGGACCGCAACGCGGCCAAAGCCAACGCGAAAAAAAAGACCGAGCTATCCAAGGAAGCGATTCGCAACCGATACAACGAAATTCGTTTGAACCTTTCCGACCATATCGAAGAGGGACTCAAGAAGATCGCCAACCATTTTCCCGGATTCGAGTACGAGACGATTTACGGCTCAAAGGGTTGGGGCGGAGCGTTGTCGCGAAATGATCTTGATCGCGGGCCTGATGGCAGAGCCGGTTCGTTTTTTAGCCGGGTTGAGATGACGGTGCGACCGCAGAACGAGTTTGATGTGATCAACATTGTTGGTAAAGGCACCATCCGGGACAAAGAACTGTTCGCCTGGAACCATTTCGACAATATCGCTGACAGCAATCAGGACGAGTTCATCCAGATGATCGACAACTGGCTGTTGCAATTTGCGGAACAGTTCGCAGCGCGGTGATGGTCATCGTATTGCTTGCTCTTTGACTTTCGCTTTTTCTCTTGGTCAACCGGGCTTATTCAACCCAGTTGTTGCCAATTACAATGCCGTGAACCTATGGTTGGCAAAGACTTAAAAGTATGAACGAAATTCAAGATCAAGCGCAACACATGGGGCCCCCTGGCTTTGGCAACGACGAAGCAAAATCGTTGTCACTTGGAGGTTGCGTGCTTCGCGCCGTTACCATTCTGCTTGCCTTGGGAGTGGCCGCCTATTTTGTTGAAGCGTGGATTGCCCAAGAGGTTGATCCGAACAAGACCAAGCCGGTGGTTATCAATGACACGGGTAAATCTGCGGAGAAATCTCCTGAGGATCCTGAGGTCAAATTGCCAGAGGGCGCGATCACGGCCACGATCAATCAACGGATGATCGATGAAGCGAAGCATCCATTTGAACCGTTGATGAGAATCGCGAAACTGAGCATTGAAGAGATTGATGCCAACTACCGCGACTACACAGCGACACTGGTCAGTCAGGTCCGTGTCGACGACAAGCTGCAGGAAGAGAAGTACATCTTCTGCAAGATTCTCCATGCAGAAGCCGCGCCTGATTCGGATCTTGAGCAGCCTCAGATCCCGTTTTCGGTTTACACCAAATTCCTCGCACCCAGAGCCAGCGTTGGCCAGGAAGCGATTTGGGTTCAGGGCCAAAATGATGGAAAAATCATCGCCCATCCAACCGGACTGCTCAATATCAAACGTGTTCCGTTAGACCCCGATGGCCCATTGGCGATGGAAGGCAACCGCTATCCGATTTACATGATCGGGTTTCGCAACCTGTTGGTCAAAATGGTCGAGCTTGGTCAGAAAGACATGGAGCACGGCGAATGCATCGTTTCGATTAAGCGAGAGGTCGAGATCAATGATCGGCTGTGTACGACGCTTGAGGCAGTTCATCCAGCTCCGCGCGAACATTTCGATTTTCATATCGCAAGGATCTATATCGACGACGAGCTGAATATCCCGATCGCTTACGAGGGGTTTCTTTGGCCCGAGAAAGAGGGTGGCAAGCCGGTTCTGCTGGAGCGATACGTTTATACCGAACTCAAACTCAATGTTGGACTGACGGCTGACGACTTTGATCCGGGCAATGAAGAGTACGACTTTCCGGCGTGGTAGCGGCGTTTAGGCCGACAAGAAGATGCTTAAACCTCGAAAGCAGTTGAAGAGGTGACCCGAGGTGATCTATTGGGAGCCACGACGCCTGCTGCTGATCCAGCGGGCGACGATCCGTTTGGGATATAACCGCCGGGACGACAGCGTATGTGATTCAAATAGCCCGCTCTCCAAATGAGAGTAGGCTTTTTTGCAATCTCGTTTCTTAATCTGGCGAAAAGTTCGGTTGATTCTCCGGTTGTCCTTCGGCTGGGTCCTGAGCAAAAAAGTTGTTTAGAACTTCTTTAGAGCCGGAAGTCAGGAAAGGATCCTCGGAATCGGCTTTGCCTGTCAGCACCGAGCCGTAAAGAAGAAGCCCACGAAGTCCGATTCCCATTCTGGCGTCTTGAGGTAACTGAGAATTTTCAACGGCATTGCATCCGCTGGCCCACGCGAACTGATCCAACGCGTCTTTGGCGCTGTCTTCGTATTTTCGATACTGCGGAACTTTGACCAGAAAGCAAACGCTATCCTTGTTCAATTGGCAGTAGACCTTGCAAGTATCGTCCAGTTCCTTGTCGGCGTCCGATCCGCCATCCTCCACGATCGCCGCATTTATCGCTGCGGATAATACTATCGAGAAATCACTCGCCAAAGCGGTGGCTTGAGGCGAGTTGCCGCTGGCAATCGCATCGGCGGAGGAAAGCTTTAGATTGGCCTGATCCAATCCGCTCATGTTTCGATTTGCCTGGGCAGCGTTACCGAAATCAGGCGGATTAAAATACATGGGAGCCAGATAGAGACTAAGCGGAAAAAAAATGTAACCCAAAACCAATCCGGTAATCGCTTGCCAACGACCGAACAGCGTTCCGTTGCTTCGTTTGATTTTCACAAGCGCGACATGGCCAAGAATAATGGCCAATAGCGAAGTCAAGATCGTAGGAAGGCAACTGCACAGGACTACGGGAGACATTAGGCCCAGTACAAAACTGGTCACCGCTGAAACTGACGTCTGGGTAGTTAGCCGCTGAGAATCTGGATTGAGTGACATTTATTTATGTTGTTTACGGTTTGATTGATGCGCCAAACAGTCGTCTCACGTTTGTAGCTGGCGGGCGAAGCCGATCAGTTTCGCTGGATGATCGCGGAATCAACTAATCCTCGTCGAGCTTGAATACAAAGATGTCATCTCGTGCCCCTCCTTGAGTGACGGCAACCAGCGAACCATCGGGTGAGGCTTCAATTTTTTGGATGTAGGGAACATCAGGGACTGACCAGACTTTGAGCAGTTCCTGAGAAGTCAGATTCCAGAGATAGAACATCCTGTTTCCGCCGACCAAAATCTTCTCGTCATTGACATTTGCGATCGTCCATTGAACTCCGCTACTTTTAAGTCGGTAAAGTTCTTCTTTCTCATCGAGCTTGTGTGCTTCAACACCACCGCCAGCCGAACCGAGCATTCGCGTTCCGTCTCCGCTGTATGATGCGTGCTGGCCCATGTGAAACGGAAACTCGCCATCCTTCAAAACTTCGCCATCAGCAAAACTATGTTCGCTCCATTTTTTTGAGCCTGCCAACGTGATGGAGTTGCGCTTCGAATCGACGTGAAATGTCAGGAGCTTGGTTCCAAAATCTTCGATCTTCTTAATGCAGGATTCTTCATTCACATCCCAAAAACAGACACCATGCTTTCGGTCGAAAGACATCAAATGAGTGCCTTCCGAATTAAACGCCAAATAGGTGATGCTGGAATTGTGCCCGCCATACGATTGGACGGATTTTGGTTTTCCACGTGACAGGTCATACAACTCGATGATTCCTTGATCGCCGCCCACCGCCAGCATGGAACCATCGTCCGAAAGACTCACGGTGCTGAATCGGTCGATCGCACCAAGCTTCTTCGTCGAACTGACAACGCGTCCCTTTTTACTGTCAAAGACGATAAAGTTGTCCGGTGTGGTCGCGTACAACATTCCCTCGTTGGAAATCGCGAGACCTTTGGCGCCCCATCCTTCGACCTTCATTTGGGACATCAAACCATCCAGTGGTTTTTCCTTGGCAGCGAGTTCCATCGCTGCCAGATGCTCCTTGGCCTCGGATTCAATTCGTTTGGCTTCCTCACGGGCCAATTCTCGTTTCTCTCGCTCGATTCTTTCTTTATCGCGACGAGCTTCCCTTGCCTTATTGGCTATCTCTCTTTCACGGTCACGTATTTCCTTTTCGGCTCTCGCTTTTTCTGCAAGCCGTTTGGCACTGAGTTCGGCCGTGGCGCGTTCGGCTTCTTCGGCGCGAATCTCAGCGGGGCTTTTCTTGCGAGATTTGTTTTCCGTAAAACCTGAGTTCCCTGAACGGCTTGATCCGTTGTCACCAGTCGGAGCGCCGGTATCGATCTCAAACGGATTGACGGGTAACGGATTGACGGGCATCGAATTGTTGTCGGGAACCACCGGGCGGTCTGCTCGCTCGGGCCGATCGTCGTTGCTTTCTGCTCTAGCCTTTTCGTCCAACTGATTTGCTACGGCACCGACATCATGAACCGCTCTACCGAGAAAGCTAACGACTGCCAGAAGCAGTGGAAGAATGATTGCCGCCAAGACCGCTGGAATCATCCAGGGATTTGATACGTGACGACTCGCTGGCTCAGGAGACGGATAACCTCCCAGGCCAGTGCTTGCCGGGCCAACTGCTGTGGCCCCCGCGCTGCCGCCAATCAAGTATTGGCTGATGTCTTCTCCAGCAGGTTTTGCCTGCACCAACTCGGCCGTCACTAGTTCCGCTTCGACAGGTTGATCTGTCAAAACTGGGCGGGACATTGTCGGGTTGGGCTGAGACGTCTTTCGGGGAGGAAGACGATCCGATGGCGGGCGGGTAGAGTCGCGACCAAGAAAGGCATGGCTGCACTTTTTGCAGCGCATTCGTTTTTCGAGATGCTCTTGCGACACCGAATACTTTTGACTGCAACTGGGACACCAAACGGCGACTTTCATGACTTTACTACCCTAAGTGCTAACCCAAGCGAACAACTTGCCTGGCCGAGAACATTCATTCTACCACCACATCACTTGGCTTGGAACTTCCACTTCATCGCACGAAACTTCTTTCCGTACAACCTGGCAGCGCCATACTGAACGAGTTTGTAAGCTCGTGTCAAACCCGGGTTTTTATCCTCTTCATCAATTCCTTCGTACATCGTTTTGAGCTGGGTAGTCACTTCGCCGTAGGGGCGTTGTGTTCCCATATTTTGCAAAACGCAAATCACCTGTTCATAGTTGAATTGGAAGTACGAGTTCATCCCCATTGGATCGACGTCGCGAATGTACTCTAGCGCCAGTTCGGGTGACCCGTAAATAATTTGGTAAAGCGCCGCCAGAACCAAATGCCTACCGGTGCTTGCGTCGGGCTTCAAATTCTTGATCGAATGAATGGAAACCTCGTTCGCTTGGTGGTCCTTCTTCTGATCCCAAAGCGACATAGCCAGCGCCGAAAGACCCCAAGGAGTTGTGTCCTTGCGGTTGCGCCAATCAGCCATGTAGGTGCAGACTTCGGCGTCCATGTCACCCATGCAAAGCGCAGAACCAACCCACTCCCACATCTTGGTCGATCCTCGAAGCGCCTGTTCATTCTCTGCCATGAACTTCCGCATCCGCGGATGCTGCGCGAACTCTTCTGCGGTCGAAGATTCGACCATGAACTTTTGAGCCGCCGACTCCCAAAGCTGTTTTCGATTCTTCAGCGTCTTGATCTTCGTTTCACACAGATCCCATTTTCCCATCGACGTGGTCAAGTGCACAAACACGAACCCGACTCCGGGTTTTGCATCAGGCTTGGCAATTTCCCTGGTAAGGAACTCAAGCGTTTCATCGGTCCAGCCCGCAAGGTACAGCGACTCCACCGCTCCATCGATCGCCGAGGGATCGTCGCCAGGAATTTGACAAAGCTCTTGAAGCTTTTCAAAAGCAACCTGTTTGTCACCGCTAAGCGCCGCGATTCTGATCTTCTCTGAAAGGACCCACTCAGGTGAAAGGTGCGGCGTAACGAAATCCAGCATCTCCTTGGCTTCATCCCAATTTTTCTCGTCTACCAACAGATCAAGCAGGCGCCCTGACGCATAATCATAAGTCGGAGCCAAATGGACGGCCTGCGTGAAATGCTCTTTCGCTTTGTCGAAATTGTCTTTGGCCAACTCACCATCACCGAGGTAGCCCCATGAAACGGCGTTCTGAGGCTGAATGCGAACCATCTCGTTGGCCGACGCGATGTAGCGATCGACATTTCCCTGATAGCGATACCACTGGGCGAGTTCCTGCCAAGCCCAGTAGTAGTCGGGGTCAACTGCAACAACTTTTTCCATCGAAGAAATCGCGGCGTCAAAATTTCCGCGCTCTCCTTCGACCCAGGCTGCGCGAGCAACCAGTTCCATCGGCATATCGTTGGCAAGTGCTGCAGGTTGGGCGGCTGCAAGAGCTTCTTCATACATTCCCATCTGCGAAAACATAATCGACTTGTATGAATGTAGATCAACATCGTGCGGATTGAGGCTGAGACCTTTGTCCAGCGCCGCAATCGCGTCTTCGACTTGATGAGGCTGATCGAGGGTCAACGCCAGCATCCGCCAGGACTGTGGTTCGTTGGGGCGGGAGTTGGTCAGTTCCGTGGCAACTTCCACGTCAAAGTCGGGCTTGCCCAACTCGGCGCACCACGATCGAAGCGCCATCCAGCCGAACTCGTAACCAGGTTGCATCCTGACTGCTTTAGCGACCAGCTGGAGGGCTTCCTCTTTCTCTTCTTGCTGCCACATGACCGAAGCGAGCGAGCCCATGTTGACGACATCTCTGGGCTCGATCCGAAGGTTGGCCTCGAGTTCCTTTCTGGCTCCCGCAAGGTCGCCCTTTTTCTCAAGGGCTTCGGCGAGCGATCGGGTCAGGTCACCCCACGTCGGATTGATCTCTTTTGCTTTTCGCATCGCCGCGATCTCGTCATCGATTCGCCCGGCCGAGGCATTGGCCGAAGCCAGTTCCATCCACATTCGCGGAAGCAAAGGAAACTTCTGGGTTCCCTTGGTGGCCAGCTTGATCGCGTTTTCGTGCTGTTGCATGTCGCTCATTTGGCGGCACACCGCAACCCACGCTTGCCAGCAATCAAGGTTTTGCTTGAGCGTCTTTTTGAGCGTGTTAAGCAGTTGATTCGAGTCGAGGCAGGTTTGGGCCAACGCGTGATAGGTTAACAATCCTTCGCCAAGTCCGACTTGACGGTTGAGTTCGGCCAAGATGAACTGAAGCTGCGTTTCGCGTTCGGTTTTTGAATAGCAACAATGAACCAAGCCTGCCATCGCGTACTCGGAGTCGATCGAATGCTTCAGGACCTCGCGATAATGCTGGATCGCTTTGGCGGTTTCATTGCGGCTTTGGTGCAAGCGCGCTCTTAGGATCGACGTTCCGGCAACGCTCGGCTCAACTTCGTGGGCTTTGCTGATGTATTTTTCTGCCAGCTCAAAATCTCGATGCTTCAAATACAAGATCGCTTTTTCCCGTAACGCCCACGCGTCGTCGGGGTGGTGTTTGAGAAACTCGTCAAGCTCGGCATCGATTTCTTCTTTGGTTCCCTCTTTGACCCAATCCATCAACATCGTCCGAAGCGGATACGAGTAGGGAAACTTGTCGACATACTTGCGAAGATGCGCCGTCGCTGCAGTCGAACCTCCGTCATCAGCCAGCAACCCGGTGGCGAATCGATGGGCAACGTAATCCAGCGGATCCTTTTCGACGAGTGACATCCACTGCTTGAGCGCGACGGAATTGTTGCCTTGATAGGATGCGATCAACGCGGCGATGCGTGTCCAGTGTTGCGCGTGCGAGATCGGTTTGGCTTTGGCGAGAAGCTTTTCGGCTTTCTCAAATTTTCCCCAGCGAGCAAAATACTCCGCCGTGTAGAGGAGGAAGTCACCATCGTTTTTGTGCGTTTGATATGCTTCCTGTAACGTTTTCATTGAGTCCTTGGTCAGCTCCAGCTGATCGTATGCCCAGCACAGCGTGCGGGCCGGAAGACTCGACCGGTTTCCAACTCGTTGCACACGATCTTTCAGATAACGCATCGCAGTCGGTGTGTCGTTGGTGACCCTGCAAGCGTAGAAATATTCCTTGGCGCGGTTTTCGTTTTTATCATCCAGACACGCCGCAAAACGAAGGGCTTCCACGGCCGCGTCTTTTCGTTGCTCTTCAAAATGGATTCCGCCCAACATGCTGTAGGCGGTTGGATTTTCGGATTGGTACTTTAGTGATCGGCGCAATAAATAGTCGACCGTATCCTTCTCGCGCGCATCGCCGACCAGTTCGCCGGCGAGCTGCGTCCAGAAAACTGGATGGCACTCGGGGTCCGCATTAAACTCGCGCAGAACTGCGATTCGGTCTTCTGCTTTCCCAAGCTCACCCAGGCAAGCCAAACGAGCGACTTTGAGATTGACATCTTTGGGGTACTTTTCGATCAAAGCCTCAACCGTAGAAAGCAATTGGGGCAGATCGGAATCGTACCTTGCGACCACCGAATTGGCGTTGAGCGTCAATCGGTGTTTCGGACTCACTGATTCGAGTTTCTCGACGACCTTGGCAGCGAAGTCTCGTTTGTGTTTCTCAAGTCCAAGCTGCAGTTTGTAGTACAAGTCGTAAAATTTGGCTTCCGGAAGTTTGATGCCCTCAAGCAATTCAGCTTTCTCGTTGGGAACCAAAGCCATTCCGCACGGCCCCGACGATTCGTAACGTTCAAGCATTTTATCAGCATTGAATTCGCGCGAGTGGCGGTCGCCGGGATCGCGAATCAGCAGTGAACGCCGATAGTCGTCGTATCCGATAACGGCCTGCAAGTGGGCTGAGCCTGGTTCGCAAGTCGTCAACGTAAATGGGATGCCTTGGTCGATCAACGCTTTGGCAGATTCCCAAGTGACGCGGAATTCGCGTGTTTGGTAGCCTTGTTCCTCCGCCCATTTTCGCTCACTGTGCGCCGGGGTGCCGTCGTAGCAAATCTCCTCAACGATCTCGAGATGCTCAACGGGCTTTTTCCAGTAGTTGGCAATCGATGTCAGCGTCGCAGGGGCGCACGTTAGGTGATCCTGCCGGACGAATTCGACTGGCAGGCGGACACGCTTGCCTTTGAAATCCGGGTCAGTAAGTCGTTCCACCATCGAGTCAAAGAAAGGCGTGTTGGCTTTTTTTGCATGCTCCGCCGCAGCTTTGTGGTTGCCGACGTAGTATTCCATGTCCGCGTTCATCGCCGAAAGTGACTCAAGGACTTTGGGCGCCATCTTCATCAGCGGAAAGTAAGATTCAACGTTTGAGAACAGCTCTCGAGCTTCATCAAATCGCTCCAGTTCAAGAAAGAGCGAACCAAGCTGAATTCGCACATCACCTGATTCGATTTTTTGGTTTGCCGCTCGGAGTAGCTCGATCGCTTCGTCGTCGCGTTGGTCTTGCACCAAACGGTTGGCGAGGTTTTGAACGGCTGGGCGAAACCACGGCTGAAGCTCCATTGCTTTCTCCGCCGAAGCGACGGCTTGTTCGCGGCGATCCTGCAAATCGAGAATGGTCGAACGCTGGACGTGAAGCCAGGCACGGTCAGGTTGCATTTCGATGGCACGGTCAACCCACTTGTCTGCGTTTTCGAAATCGCGAAAGACGGCGTAGAGCATGCCTCGAAGTGCAAACCAATCCGATTGCAACATTTCATCGCCTGTATCGAGGTCCCCAAGTTCTTTCATGCGCTGAAACGACTTGTAGGCGCCAAACCGACCAAGCATGGCGTAGGTGAAGAAATATTGGACTTCCGGATCATCGGGAAACCTGCGGTGAGCCAGCCGCAGCAATGTTCTTCCCAATCGAATCGAGCCAACGTGGTTGGAAATCCGCGCGCCTAAAACACGGCTTCGCGCGCCTGTCCATTTTTCCAACGGACCGACTTGCTTGGAGGCTTCGTATGCTTGAAGGTAAAGTCCTTGGTCGTAAAGTTTGGTTACTTTTTCAAACAGCTCGGGAGAAAGGGTTTCAGTTTCTTGAGGCGTTGCATGATCGAGAGGCATCTTTGATTCCGAAGGCAGTTTAGAGGAAAGTGCACCTTTTGCGGGCTCGACCAAGTTAGCAAATTATTGGGGCCGAGTCACTTTTTATGGACTCAATAGAGACTGAAACTGGCGCGAAAAGTTCGATGGGAGTTTCTTGAAAACTGGCGTTTTGGATGAAGCTATTTGAAGACTGGTATTCCAAAGCCATTACTGAAGAGTTTTAGCAAAGGCTCACTGAGCGATTTGGTGATTTGGTGATTTGGAGGCTGGGAGGCTGGGTGGCTGGGGTCGGATCGCGAGGTACGAGCGAGGAGCCCCCAGATCGTGCAGCTTCATTCTTGGTTTGAAAAACTGGGGGCTCGCTTCGCTCGACCACCAGCCACCCGAATCTGGAACCAGCCACCCGAATCTGGAACCAGCCATCGAATCTGGAAGCAGGCACTCGAAATCTGGAAGCAGGCCCCGAAATCTGGAACCAGCCAACGAACCGAGCGGATTGCAATCGGTCAATTCATCTTTGCCCAACCACTAGGTATACTTTGCTTTGGCTACCTTGTTTTAGTGGAGTACAGCGTGGACAACAAAAGTAGGTTCCTGGTTCGTTTGTTTGGCTTACTGCTATTTGGTGTGACGGTTTGTGCGTTCAGCAAACAAGTGTGGGCAAACGAGCCGACGAATCACTCCAAGTCTCCAAACATCATTTTTATCCTTGCTGATGATGCCGGGTATTCGGATCTGGGTTGCTATGGAGCGGAAATTGAAACGCCGAATCTCGATCGGCTTGCCGAAAACGGTTTGCGATTCACGCAGTTCTATAACACCGGGCGATGCTGGCCGACGCGAGTCGCGTTGATGTCGGGCTTTTATCCGCATCAAATCCACCGTGACAAGCTACCCGAGTTGGGTGGAGGTGGAGGCGGAGGCAACCGAAATTTGCGTCAAAAGTGGGCCAGGCTGCTGCCGGATTTTCTCAAGCCTCACGGTTATCGAAATTACCACAGCGGCAAGTGGCATATCGACGGGCCAGTGCTTCCAACGGGTTTCGATCGTTCGCTTGACATGCGAAACCAAGGTAGCTTTTTTTCCAACCGTGGAAATAAAATTGACGATGTTCCGGTCAAGCCAGTTGATTCTGATTCTGGCTATTACGCGACCACCGCAACGATCGATCACGCGATCGACTGCTTGGAAGAGCACTCGGAGAAGTTTTCAGACAAACCATTCTTCCACTACGTCGCCTTTATCGCGCCACACTTTCCGCTTCACGCATTGCCCGAAGACATCGCCAAGTACGAGGGAAAGTACGCTGACGGCTGGACGGCGATGCGAGAGAAACGATTTGCAAGACAAATAGAGATGGGGATCCACAAGACGACGTTGTCAAAGCTCGAAGAGGATCTCGGACCGCCCTATGATTTTCCCGATGCGATGGAAAAACTGGGGCCCGGCGAAGTCAACCGGCCCCTTGCCTGGGCTGAACTGACTGCCGAGCAAAAGAAATTCCAAGCCACCAAGATGGAGATCCACGCGGCGATGATCGATCGAATGGATCAGGAGATTGGTCGATTGATTGAACAGCTTAAAAAGATGGACGAGTTTGAGAATACGTTGATCTTCTACGGCTCGGACAACGGGGCAAGCGCCGAGATCATGGTACGCGCAGGCGGACACGATCCTGAGGCCGCGCCCGGAAGCGAGGCCAGCTATCTTTGCCTGGGGCCGGGATTCTCAAGCGCTTGTAACACGCCCTTTCGCAGACACAAAACGTGGGTTCATGAAGGCGGAATTGCCACGCCACTGATTGTGCATTGGCCAGCCGGCATCAAAAGCAAGGGACAGTTGCGTCACACGCCGGGGCACATGATCGACATCGTTCCAACGATTCTTGAGTTGGCGGGAATTGAAAAGCCAACCAAGTGGGAAGGCGAACCGATCCCACCGGCTCCCGGTAAGAGTCTTCTACGAGCGTTCGAATCCGATGTAACGATTGAGCGAGATTCGATCTGGTGGCTTCATGAAGGCAATCGAGCGGTGCGCGTCGGTGACTTTAAACTTGTCGCTTCCGATGAAGATTCTTGGGAGCTCTACGATATGCGCACCGACCGCGCCGAGTCGAATAACTTGATTTCTTCTCAACCAGAAAAAGCTCAACAGCTGGAAAAAATCTGGAACCAACAACTGGAACAGTTTAGCGACCTGGTCCGCAAAACGGTTCACCAACAACCAAAGGGAAAGCAGCGAGCCACCAACAAAGAAAAGCAGGCTGCAAAGGAGAAAGCCAAATGGATCCAGCTTTTCAATGGTAAAGACTTAACGGGCTGGACTCCCAAGTTTGCTGGCTTTCCTGCGGGAGAAAATTTTGGCAACACTTACCGCGTCGAAGACGGCTTGCTCAAAGTCGTCTTTGACCCCAAGGTCTACGGAGAAAAATACGAGAACCGGTTTGGCCATCTCTTTTACAACACGCCTTATAGCCACTATCGTTTGCGGATTGAATATAAGTTTAACGGTGAAAAATATCCCAACGCTCCAAGCTGGAATCTATTCAACAGCGGTGTGATGGTTCACGGGCAGGATCCCCAAACCATGGGTGTGAACCAAGGCTTTCCGGCGTCGATCGAAATGCAATTTCTTGCTGATGTGCCGGGCAAAAAAAAGCGGAACAACTTGAATATTTGCACTCCTGCAAGTCACGTTGTGATCGACGACAAGCTTGTCGAAAAGCACGTCATTGAGTCCAACAATCCAGCGCCTTCTAAAGACAAATGGCAAACGGTGGAGATCCTCGTTAAGGGCAGCGAAGTGCTGGAACATCGCCAGCATGGCAAAACTGTGATTCGCTACAGCCGACCCCAATTCGATCCAAGCGATAAAAAATGGCTCGACCCTGAAGCCCCCAAAACGAAAGCGTTTCTGGCGGAACTTGGCGAGAAGCGGCTAATCGTCGGAGGCAGTATCAGCCTGCAAGCCGAGGGGCATCAATTGGATTTCCGAAAGGTCGAGCTTTTGCCTTTGCCGGGCAACCGTTGTGAATATATTTTTGAAGTTCCAAAATGACGTTTGTCAGTGCATTTCATTTTTCTCGGTGTTCTGCTTGCGCGCACTGATCCTGTCAATCATGTTCATCCTGTCTCAAATCCCCTGCCCGTCGCTCTTCACCGGCTGTCGGATTCCCGGATGGGATTGCCCGGCTAACATACTACTTCGAGATAGTTTCCGCCCGAACCATTAGCTCGCCTCGGCCGCCATTGAGATGGTCGCCATTGAACTCGTGGTACTTCGACCTCAAGCAAGAAACGTCGTGAGGGAATTCCTGTTGCTCAAGCCAGTTGGCCAGCATCGCAAGAACCGGGACCGGGTAGCTTCCACCGCTGGAGAACGTTGGTAACAATTGCGGAGCCGTGCTGCCCGCGATCACGATCGTTCCTCGCTTCATCGAAGCCCCAACGTGTTCGCCGACTGTTCCCAGTATAATGATCGTTCCGGCCAGCATGTTCCAACCAACCAGCTCGCCCGCATGGCCACCCACGGCAATCGTACCGCGTCGCATGGCTTGGCCAAGTCCCTTGCCAACGTTGCCGCTGATCAAAATAGAACCGCGATTCATCCCGAACTTCGAACCTTGATAGTGGCCCCCAACGCAATCGCCGGCATCGCCAGCGACTGTAATTGAGCCCCCAGTCATTTCGACGCCGAGGTAGTCTGACACATTTGATTTGCACATGATTCGACCGCCAGACATTTGGCTTCCGATGTGTCGACCGGCGGGCGTTTCAATTTGGATCGTGCCGCTCTTGAGCCCTGATCCGATCCAGTGGACCGGTTCGAGGATTCCATCGAAAACAATCGTTGGCGAAGCTTTTGCTGAGTCGTTTGATGATTCCACCGGTGAATCGCTCAGCGATCCGGAAACTTTGAACAGCTCGCCCAGCTCCAGCTCATGACGACCATGTCGAATCGGGAGTTTGGCAATTTGTTTGTTCGATTTTCCCGATAAAGCATCGGGCGTAATCCCGGCGACTTCGATCGGGATTGTTGTTTCGACTTGTTGACAGACAATCAGAGCCATAGGATGCTCAAGCGATAACGAATTGGTTTTGAATTTCCGAAAGAACTTTTACAGCCCGATTCTACCTTAATCCGGTTTCCCTAATCAGGCGGTGTGGTGCCAGACGAAAATCAGGACAATATTAACCATCCGGGGCAGATCTCGAATCTCGGTGCTGTCGTGCTTTGCGGTGGCAAAAGCGTACGATTGGGTGTCGACAAAACGAGATTGGACTTCAAGGGCCGAACATTTCTTGAGCAAGTCGTCGCGCAGGTCGGACAAGTCTGCGGGCCGATCGTAGTCGTTGGACATACAGATCTATCGTTCCACACACTCTCCGACGATGTTTTGGTGGCTCGCGACGAAGCGATCGACAAAGGGCCGTTGGAAGGGATTCGAGTCGGGCTGAAACGACTTGCTGAGGGCGAAAGTTCCGAATCTGATTCTCCAGGCTGCGAGTTCGCGCTGGTGACCAGCTGTGACGTTCCGCTGTTGAAACCGAACCTTATCCGTTTTCTTTTTGAGCAGTTGGCGGAAAAACCGGCCATCGTTCCGATTGAGGGCGAGCGCGTTTTCGGAATGACGGCGATCTATCGAACCGATCTGCATGTTGAGATTGGCAAACGAATTCAGGCCGGCCAACTGCGTGTTTCCGATTTGGCGGCTGCGTTTGGTGCGCATCGCATCGAGTCGGAATTGCTTCGGGAGGTTGACTCTGAGCTTGATTCACTGACCAACATCAATTCGGTGGACGACTACCGGCGGTTGCTCGCTCGATTGGGGCTTGCTTGTCCACCTGAATTGGCCAAAGCAATTGGTCTCGATGTGGAGGAAGGTTAGAAGTGATTTTTTCAAACCGCGTGGCCACTAGTAGTAATGCGCCCAACTTATTTTTTGGGTGCCATGTTCACGCTCGCGAGAGCATGCCTCTATTAGAGATCGCTTTTTCGCGATTAATCATGGCCAACGCTGCGCTTCAGGCATTCCGGTAATTAAATCGGGTGCCATGCTTCACGCAACGCGTGAGCATGCAAAATCGCGGAGTGTTGAAGAACGGGAAATGAAACATCGTTCCAAAATGGTCACGGCAAGCGTGACGGTGGCATTCTTCATCCATTTTTACCACGTCGAATTGCCGGAATCCCTCAACGCTTCGCGTGGCCATGGCACCCCACTTGAAGATTTAGCTGGGAAAAAGCTTCGAGAACGCGATGACATCCTCAGCGACGTCGTGCAGTTTGCGTTTGCGATCCATGGCAAGTTTACGAATCGCTTGGTGGGCGTCCTGTTCGGACAGGCTATGTTGTTGCATCAAGATACACTTGGCTCGATCGATCTTCTTCTGGTGGTTCAAAGCCTGTCGCGCATCATCAAGCTGACTTCGAAGCAACTTGAAACTCGCAAAGGTTGCCATCGCGACCTCGATTGCAGGCCGAACCCGCTCGGCGCTCACACCGCCCACCGAGTACGCGCAAACTCCTGACGCAACCGCCGCGTGGATGGTCTGAACTTGTTGATCCTGAGCAACCATGACCACTGCCGTCGGCTGCTGATCACGAATCGAAGCGAGCTGCTCGAGAGTATCACGACTGGGGGACTCAACATCGATGAAGATCACATCTGGCTTTGCTTCGATGACTTTTGCCAAAAGATCGGTGGTGTTCTGCACCGTCGTGATCCGCTGAAAGTCGGCCAGGCGAAGGGACTGAACCAGCAACTTGAGCCGCACCGCCGATTCGTCAACAGCCAGAATGTGAAGCTGTTCGCTTGGAGTCGGACTGATTGCTGGCTTGCTGGTGCTCATTTCGCTCTCGTTCAGAGGGTCATCGATTGCCGCACTTCAATCTAGCGGGTACCAAGAGATCGAAAGACACTCCTTTGAACCAAAGACCTCAGCGGGTAAGTAGGGGAAGCAACTGCCGTGCCGCCCGAATATTAAAACTCGTTCTCATTCAATTGCCGGCTTATAAAAATGATTGATGAAAAGCCTTCTGGATTACTGCTTCAGTTTCTTGCATGCACTGCTGCCATTTCTCGCACCTTCTCAAATCGTGCAGAACTGATCTAGCTCCTCAAGAACAATTTTCTTCGGTCAGCGCTGAGCTTCGAAACGATGTTTATTCCAAGCTATCTGAATGGTTACGCTGAAGTTGGGACCAAACGTTTTGTCAGCTTGATCGGATTAACTTAACTCACGCGATGTTTTGGCACGGCCGCTGCTATAGTTTCGCTCAGGTCGAGAAGTTCAACTTCGATCGGCTTTCTATCCAAGACTTCAATGCAAAGACGCATTGCCCTTTAACACCGCAGGTCCAGTTCAGAATTGGATCGGGTTTCTCCAGCTCGGTAGCATCGTTTCGCGCTATCCAATCAAGCTGTTCACAGTCGTCAGTTTTCTTTTGAAGGGTCCGTCATGTCCAGTCTCAACAACCCATACGATGCTGAAAAATCGCTCGTCCATACGTCTTGCGGTTGTCATTCATCCGAAACATGCACTCACCAAAATTCGGAATCAAGTATCACACCAACGAGCTCGAATCTGGAAGAGCCGCAACCAGAGGCTTTGCCTTCGGATGTCGATTCAATTACGGATCGAGTCGTGGAAACGGCGATCGTCAAAGCGGTTTTTGGCGGCAACGACGTTGCTCGTCGTCGGTTCATGAAAGTCGCCGGTGCGACCGCCGCAATGTCGATGATACGCGAGTTTTTCCCGGTCGAAACTGCCAAAGCGATGATGCGGGACAAGATCAAAGACATCGAAAAACCGGACCTCTCGATCGGCTTCATTCCGATCACCTGCGCAACGCCGATCATCATGGCGGAACCGATGGGGTTCTACAAAAAACATGGCTTGAACGCGAAAGTTCGCCGAGCGTCTGGCTGGGCGATGGTACGGGACTGGGCGATTACCAAAGAGGTGGACGCCGCTCACATGCTCAGCCCCATGCCGCTTTCAATCAGCTTGGGAGCCGGATCGCCGAAGGTTCCGTTCTTGATGCCGGCCGTCGAGAACATCAATGGTCAAGCGATCACGCTGGCCAACAAACACAAGGGAGTCAAAGAAGCCAAGGACATGAAGGGCTTTCGATTCTGCGTCCCCTTCGAATACTCGATGCACAACTACTTGCTTCGTTACTTTCTAGCCGAGGGCGGCGTGCATCCGGACAAAGATGTTCAGATCCGGGTTGTCCCGCCACCAGAGATGGTCGCCAACCTCAAAGCTGGAAATGTTGATGGATACCTGGCTCCCGATCCGTTTAATCAGCGAGCGGTTTACGAGAAATGTGGATTCATTTTCAAATTGTCCAAAGAGATTTGGGAAGGCCACCCTTGCTGTGCTTTCGCGGCGTCCAAAGAGTTTGCCACGACATATCCCAACACGTTCAAGGCTCTTTTCAAGTCCATCGTCGAGGCGACTCACTATGCATCTGCACCGGAAAACCGAGACGCAATTGCCAAGGCGATCGCGCCCAAGAACTACCTCAATCAACCTGAGATCGTTCTTAAGCAAGTCTTGACCGGAAGATACGCCGACGGTTTGGGGAACATTCAGAACGATCCAAAACGTATCGACTTTGATCCGTACCCATGGCATTCGATGGCCGTCTGGATTTTGACTCAGATGAAACGTTGGAAGCACGTCGATGTGGAGTTCGACTACAAAACGGTTGCGGAAGAAGTTTATCTGGCTGGTCAGTGCAGCGAGTTGACGGAAGAACTTGGCTTCAAAGCAACCAAGAAAACTTACAAGACTCATGTTTTGATGGGCAAGGAATTCGATCCGGAAAAGCCAGATGAGTACCTCAACAGTTTCAAGATCAGCAATCTTGAACCGGTGACTGCCAAAGAGTAACCGACACGGGGCAAATTCGATATTTTGCCAGCCAAGGAGATCTGGCGTTGCCATAGAGAGACAAACAATATTCCCGCTTGTTCTCGACGACGCCAGATCTCCATCCCTTGGCCGTTCCAATCCGCCAAGGAACGACTGGCGAGGCTGTGTTCCAAGAACAACTTTAACTCAGAGATTAGCCGTGGGCGTTAGCCCCGGTTCCGCAGCGATATCAACCGCGGCCAACGCCGCTGGCTAAACATCGAACAGGCTTGCAAAGCGGTGACTATCGCACCATCCACCACACGAAGTTGGAGACTATGAAACCATATGTAGACAGATTCAAGATCGTTCCCAAGCTGCTCTCACTGTTGCTGATGATCGTATTCCTGTTCATTTGGCATGGGGCCACGAGACAAGCCGCGTTCAATCAAACCGGTCTGTCCGCCGATGACCTGATGTTGATGGAAATGAATGGAGACATCATTCCCGACCCGGAGACCGAAGGGAGTTACATCAACAACCCGGAAAAGCAATCTACATTCCCCGGTCCAATCAAAGTATGGGAAAAAATTATTGAAGAATTTTCCGATCCATTTCATGCCAAAGGAACAAATGATCATGGGATTGGATGGTTGATTATCTACACCCTAACAGTGTTCGCCATTGGATTTCTATTGGCCTCTATCGCTGGAATTGTGATGGGGGTTTGCATCGGATTGTCGCGGACTTTGTTTGATGTTCTCAATCCGTTCCTGCAAGTCCTCAAACCAATTTCGCCGGTCGCCTGGATGCCGTTGCTTTTATACACCGTCCAAGATGGGACCGCGGTCTCGATTCTGGTGGTATTTCTGGCGGCCCTATGGCCAACCGTCGCCAACACCGCATTTGGCGTCAACAACATTCGTGAGGACTACATTCGCGTTGCCAGTCTGCTTCAATTCGGATGGGTTCGGAAAATGTTCACCGTCATCCTTCCTGGAGCGGCGCCAGCAATTGTGTCGGGATTACGCATCTCGTTTGGTAGCGCTTTGATTGCAATCGTTCCAGCGGAAATGCTGCTGGGCGAGCTTGGCGTTGGCTACAACATCTGGATGGAATGGAACAACCTCGATATTGCTGGTGTGATCTTCGCGATTCTTGTTTTCGGAGTCTTGGGGTTCGCACTCGATTCACTGCTTGACCGCGTGGCAAAAGGAGTCAGCTTTGCAGAATAATAACGATCACTCAAACGAACGCGACAATCGTGCGTTGGCCATGAGGGTCGACCATGCCGCCAAAGATTTTCCGGTGCTTACGAGCAACGGCAGTCCAACCAATGAGACATTTTGCGTTTTCGAAGACGTCAACTTCGACGTTCACGAAGGTGAATTCCTTTCGATGATCGGACATTCGGGATGTGGCAAAAGTACGCTCCTCAACATCATGGCTGGCTTCGACAGGCCGTCTCGCGGAGGCATTGTAGTCGACGGCAAAGAGGTCACCGCCCCGGGACTTGATCGAATGGTGGTGTTTCAAAGTTTTGCCCTGATGCCGTGGCTGACTTGCTTTGTCAACGTTCGCGTCGCTGTCCGCTCGGCTCACCCGGATTGGACCAAGGACCAGATCAACGCGCATACTCAAAAGTACATCGACATGATGGGGCTAACAGGAGCCGAATCGAAGCGACCGTCGATGCTCTCCGGAGGAATGCGACAGCGGGTTGGTTTGGCCCGCGCGTTCTGCGTCGAACCCAAGGTTCTGCTACTTGATGAACCGTTCGCGCAAATTGATGCGTTGACTCGAGGTGTGATTCAGGACGAGTTGATGCGGATGTGGGAAGTCACCAACTCCACAGTGTTCATGGTAACTCATGACGTTGACGAAGCCATCCTGCTCTCGGATCGGATTGCGCTGATGTCCAACGGACCTAATGCGAAACTGGCTGAAATCATCGAAGTCAATATTCCGCGTCCTCGAACACGCCAGCAGATGATCGACTCGCCTGAATATACCCGGATACGCAATCACATTCTTCATTTCCTTATCAGCCACCAGATGGCGGCTGAGCCGTCGGGCTCAGAGGAAGGCGGCTCAACTGAACCGCCTGATGAAGACGCTAAATCTCAACAACCGTCTGCGAGCGCAGTCGTTTGATTCTCGAACCGCTGGGTCGGACAGTCAAAGCGTCCGGCGGTTTGCAAACATTCGTTTCTGTTTTACCTATAGGAGACACTATGACTACTGTAACCACCGCACCTTTAACTACGCTGGCGGATGTAACCGCCAAAATCTGCGCTAAGAAAACCGCAGAGGATTGGACTTGGGATGAACTGGCTTCGTTGACGGGACAGAATCCGGTTTGGACTGCCGCTGCGTTGACAGGGCAGTGCGCTCTGAATCCAGATCAAGCCATCGCCGTCGGCGAGAAGTTCGAACTGGATGATTTCGAAATCAAACTGCTACAAAAATGTCCTTATCGCGGTTGCATGTCCGACACCGTACCGACGGATCCGTTCGTGTACCGGTTCTTTGAAATCATGCAGGTTTACGGAATGGCAATGAAAGAGGTTGCCCAGGAAGAGTTTGGCGATGGAATCATGAGTGCGATTGATTTTTCTATCGATGTCGATCGCGAAGCCAATCCCAGTGGTGACCGGGTGAAGATCACCTACAGCGGAAAGTTCCTGCCTTACAAGCAGTTCTAATCGTACTTTCGTGCGGCACTAAACCTCGCACGCCTCGTTGGTTCCGGACAGGGACGTCCGGGCTTTCTTGTTTCAGCCGATTGCCCCGGGGCATCACCAATGTTAACTTCGCTCGCACCGCCGTTCACCCTGGAAACGGCAACAGCCAAAGTCCGCGCCGCCGAGGACGCTTGGAATTCCAGAGATCCAGATCGCGTCGCGATGGCGTACTCGGAAGATTCAAAATGGCGTAATCGCTCCGCTTTCATCAACGGACGGTCTGAGATTCGCGAGTTCCTTGCAGGCAAATGGTCCGACGAGCTGGATTATCGTCTGGCCAAATCTTTGTGGGCTTACTCGGAATACCGAATCTCAGTCCGGTTTCAGTATGAGTACAAAACCGCCGAAGGAAAGTGGTTTCGCGCTTACGGAAATGAGAATTGGGAGTTCGATGCAGAAGGCTTAATGAAGCGAAGAGAGGCGAGCATCAATGACGTCCCGATTAGTGAAGAAGAACGAAAGTTCTACTGGCCGCTGGGCGAGCCACGGCCCGAAGACCACCCCGGAATTCCGGATGTTAAGTAAGCTTCTCCCGGTTACCATCCGCCAGCAAAGCACAATGGAAACGCACCAAGTGCATCAATCGTCCAACTGATGTGTAAGAGTCTGGACTAAGGTAATCGCTGTCCAGTTTGAGCGGTCACCTCAACTCTGTTGTTCTCCTGGATCAGCGAACTGGGAAGGCTCGCTTCAAGCGGAGCGAAAAAATCACTGAACTCTTTGTTCATCTCCCGTATAAATGGCCACCGACTCGCCGTTGACAGTGACTTTTAGGGCTTCTGTAACCCCGCCTTGTCCATGCAATCCAGCAGTCGTCCCGATTCAACGGACTCAGCCCGATCGACCTTCTCCTCAAACGCGTTCGGTTTGTTGGTTTGAGTGGTAATTCGAGTAACCATTCCGCGTCGCTCATGGGTGCCGAGCATCAACGCGTTTTCGTAAGAATGGTGGCTTTACTGCGATCGCCGGCTTGGTGATGTTTGTCCGCGGCCCTTGCAAAGAGGAAATGCGAAAGGAGCTTAGCAAAACGTCAGTCAATGATCATGATTGCTGTGGCAGCGGTGATGTTCCTGGTGACGGTTGTTAGCTTGATCTGGTTGGTCATTCGAGAGTTTTGAAATTCTATTTCTCGAGTTTTGAAGTTTCTTCGACTCCAGAGCTGGCTGAGCCCGCGACGGTGGCAAGACCATGGGTCTCGAGCAAATTCTTAATGCTCTTGTACTGAGATTTCCAAGCGTCAGGACTGTAGCCGCCTGAGAGTGTCAACACGACTGGCATCTTGCGCTCAATGCAGGCTTGCACGATTGCGTGATCCCGTTTGACGATTCCATCGGGCGTCATTTTCAGGCTTGCCAACGGATCGCCGTCGAGCGGGTCGCAGCCGCCGACGATGAAGCAGATGTCAGCGTCAGAGCCATCCAAAATTCTGGGAAGATGCTCCGACAGGACTTCCATGTACTGCTCGTCTGTCATTCCTGCATCAAGCTCTACATCAAGATCGCCGACCTCTTTAGGGATCGGATAGATATCGCCTTGATGCATTGAAAACGTAAACGTTGAATCGTCGTCGGGAAGGCAGACAATGGTGCCATTGCCTTGATGAACATCGACATCGATAACGATCGCGCGTTCGATTAGTTTTTCAGATTGGAGTTTTCGTATTGCGATCGGTACGTCAGCGTAGAGACAGAATCCTTCGCCACGATCGGGCTTGGCGTGATGGTAGCCACCGCCGATGTTGACGCCGATGCCAGTCGTGAGGGCTGCTCGTGCCGCCAAGATCGTGCCGCCGCTGGCTCGCCGAAACGGTTCCAGAACGGCTCGGTCAAGCGAAACCGGGGCCATTTGAAGAATCGGAGCTTCGAGATACTGGGCGACTTTCTTTCGCTTTTTCAAGTCATCAAGGTACCCCTGAGTATGAATCAGCAGCAGTTCCTCATTGGTCACCGGAGTGGGCTTGAGCGTTTGTTCTTCGGTCAGCAGCCCATCGTTGATCAACGCATTGTGGATCTTTTCGTATTTGCGAATATCAAAGGGATGCATCTTTTCCATGCCACCAAGGTCAATCAGATACCCGGGTGAGTAAACGACCGAAACATCAAATGGAAGATCGGGGTCTACGGTTTCGCTGGGCTCGTCAGATTGTTGTGAGTTGGTTTCGGTGGGCTGGTTCGAATTCACCTCCGTTACTTCAAACGGGGTTTGCGGCAAGTTGATGAAGACGATCCAGGCGATGATCGCGCCGCAAAAGATGGCAATAGCAGTGAGTATGATTTTCCTCAAATTCGAGTTCGGTTTGGTTGGCGGTAGGTTGGTTTTGTCTTTCATGTTTACCTCTTAAGGTAGTACCGTCGGCGAAGGCGCTGCGGTGCTGCAAACAGGTTGACTGGCCCTCGCTTCATTAATCAGTACCTATTTCAAATCAATACGTTTCACAAAAACCATGCGATTGTTTCGAATTCGTGATTTGAATTAGCTTGTACCAAAAAGAAAAAACCGCATCCCCGGTTAGGTGGGATGCGGTTTTAAAAAGATACGTCCGAATGAGATAGCGATGGGAGTCGCTGGGAGACAGATGTAAGTCGGACGTGCTAAGCACAAGCCACTAATGACCTAGATCTACCCTAAAAATTGGTCCCTCAGCCGTCAGTTTCGGAGGTATCCTGTTCGTTATCACAGCAGTGCTGCGTGTTTCGTTATATTTTCAATTTGACTTTAAAGCCGCCTTCAAACAAGCTGCTTTGACTTCCAATCATACTTTATGATTGAAATAACGGGGTACAAATATTTATCGACCAACTGCGTCAACATGTTCGCAAGAAGTCGATAAAAATCAAGCGTACCAGTCATGTTTATTTTTTCGAATAAACCAGACGATAAATCTGTTTTCGGAACTTAACTCGTTACCACATGTATAGAGTAGGTTTGCGATTGGGTCGACAGGAAAGTGAGCGTATAGCTTACGAACTTCGAAGAAATTCCTTCAAAAAAATGTTTGACTTTGCTTGATTTTCTTCAAGGCGAACAGTTTGCTGTAGATTGGCAACGCATGATTTGAAGCTTTGATCGGAGCACTAGGTCTGAAGCGGCTTCTGGGTAACATCGGTGTTAGCGGCTGTGCCTTTGCGGTGATGAGTTGGGTTAGCGATGAATGACAAAGACCTCAGCGGTCAACTAGTTGAATCTGCCGATGGCGTGGCCATGGACAGGTTGTGCGAACGAATTCGCGACTCCGAAATGCAGCCGCTTGATGTGGGAGACCCGCAGCCGAATCTGTGGCCGGCAAGCCAGTTAAAGTTGATGGCCGAGGCAGGCGTTTATCGCTGGTTCGTTCCCCGTTCCGTTGGCGGTTGGCAATGGAGTAGTTCAGAGATCGTTGAAGGGTACATCCGTTTAAGTTCGGCTTGTCTAACGTCGACTTTTGTTTTGACTCAGCAAGTTGCGGCGCTGACGCGAATTTGCAAGTCGCCCAACGCTGAGCTGCGAGAATCGCTTGTGCCGGGTTTGCTTTCTGGCGAGCTTAGCTCAACCGTTGGGATTTCACATCTAACGACCAGCCGCCAGCATGTTAAGCGGCCAGCGCTGGGGGCGGTGGCACAGGCTGACGGCTACCAAGTCGACGGTTTCAGTCCGTGGGTTACAGGTGGATGTGCGGCAACGCATCTTTTGTTGGGCGCCCAGTTAGACGATGGACAGCAGATTTTATTTGTCGTGCCTTCGGATGCCAAGGGAATAACGATTGATCCAGGTTTCAAGCTGGTTGGATTGACGGCTTCTCAAACTGGAGCCATTAAATGCGACTGCGTCCGAATTAAGCAGTCGGATGTTTTAGCCGGTCCTTGCGAGAACGTGCTGGCGAGTTTGAGTCGTAATTCGACGGGCGGATTTCAGACTTCGTCGTTGGCGGTTGGGCTGAGTAAAAGTGCAATAGATTTCATCGGGCAACAATCATTTACGCGACGCGATTTGACGGTGACTTTTGAGTCGCTTGAACAACAATATGATGAAATCGAATCTCGAATGAAGCAATTGGCTGCGGGGGTAAACGTCTGTACCAACGAAGAATTGCGAGCTCAGGCCAACAGTTTGGTGCTGCGAGCGACGCAGTCGGCACTAGTTGCGGCCAAGGGCTCCGGTTACGTTGAAGGACATCCGGTCGGACGCTGGTGTCAAGAAGCCTTGTTCTTTCTCGTTTGGAGTTGTCCTCAAGCAGTGCTCGACGCGAATTTGTGTGAGTTGGTAGGAATTGAAAGTTAGTCGCTAAATATGACAGATAAAACATTGGTAACCTGGCACGACCAATTGGTCGTTCGGCCACGCGGCTGCGTCGTTTGGTTCACCGGGCTAAGTGGCAGCGGGAAAAGCACCGTTGCCAATTGCGTTGACGCAAAATTGCATGAGCAGGGCCACAGCAGTTTCGTGCTCGACGGCGATAATATTCGCCATGGTCTCAATGCAAGTTTTGAAATCCTCGAGCCAGTTCATGGCGAGGAATTCGCGAAACGATTTGGTTTGGGATTCGCGGCTCAGGATCGCGAAGAGAATATTCGCCGCATTGGATGCGTGGCCGAGATCTTTTGCTCTACGGGGATGATTGCGTTGACCGCGTTTGTGAGTCCTTATCGTCAGGATCGCGATCGTGTTCGTGCGACCGTGGCGGCGACGGGCTCAGACCTTGATTTTGTTGAAGTGTTTGTTGACACGCCGCTTGAGATTTGTGAACAACGTGATCCTAAGGGGCTTTACAAGAAAGCTCGCGCCGGCGAAATCAAAGGCTTCACCGGAATCGACGCGCCGTACGAGGCTCCTGAGAATCCGGAAGTTCATCTTGACGGTGCTCAGCCCGTTGAGAAGATCGCCGATGAAGTGATCGCGTATTTGAAGAAGATAAAAAAGCTTGGGTCGTAGAGGGGTCGGGCTGATCGGAGTCGGAGAGCCATTAGAAATCGTTTGTGGAGCCCATGCCCTGAATGTTTTGAACGATTCTGCAGCCAAAGTTAGACAACTTTGTAACTTAGCGACTAGAAGACTTGAATTCGAAAACTGGTCCGATACAAAAACCGCTGAGAGGATCGGGTCAACAATTCCGTTGCCCATTCTCTTGTGATTTACTTCCAACACTGCCTTGTGGAATAACTAATACAGCAAAAGTAAAGGAAACACGAAGCTCAGTACGATTGCGTCATTTGGCGATTCCACTCAAACCACTTCACACACTAAGGGGAATAGTTCATGTCACGAACGAAAAGAAATCGACTTGCTTTAACATCAAATGCCAGCTTGGAGCAGCGCGTGATGCTCGTAGCTGTGAGCTCAACCAAAGCATTTCTGAATGAATTAAAAGGTGATGCGGATACGATTACTGCCGCAAAAGACCTTACTTTTGACAGCACTATCGTCGTTGATAGACCCGTAACCATCGAAGGTTCAAAGGGTAAGCGTGGGACTAAGCTTACTCACACGCAGGTAAAACAAGACACGCCCTTGTTTGATATTCGGGCCCCAAATGTGACTATTGAAAACATCACCTTGGTTGGAAACGGCAGAACCAACACCAATCAGGGGCTGGTTAATCTGAACAACGATAAAGGCAAAGAAACAACTGGCTTTACTGCCAATGATGCCAGCTTCCTCAATGCTGACAAGGGAGTTTCAAACAATGGAGATATTCCAAGAGACACAACGGTCACTCAAAGCACATTTACCACGGCGCGAGGGATCGATTTTAACCGAGACGGTTTGCGTGGTAACGCGAGTCAAGCTACCGAAGGAGGTAAGCTGGAATTATCTGGAAATGTTTTTAACGGCAAACCGCAATTTGGAATCTCGATAGATGCGGGGAACGATGGGAACAATCCCAACCCGGCACCTGGTTTCCGAAACAATGGCCCGGCTCGTGATCGGTTTAATGACTTGGCAGTCGAATTTGAAGACGGTCAAATTAGTCGCAATACTGTTAATGATTCTAAGGAATTTGGAATTGCAGCCGCGGCGGCAAGTAATCTGACCATTGCGGGCAACAAAGTGACCACCGCTCAGAATCCAAGTGGTTTTGGGGCTGCGATCAATGTTGAGCACAACAGTGAGAACGTGGTGATTGACAAAAACCAAGTCAATAACAGAGCTGCCAGCGGACAACGCTTTGGAGTGTCCGTGCTGCCGTTCCAGGACCATGGAGCAACCGCGAACTTCTCTGAGCGGACCAAGAATGTTACCGTTTCCAACAACACGTTTACCGGTACGGCCAGGGCAGGTGTCTTCGCTTTGGGGGCTGAGAATTTAGAAGTCGTCAATAATGACTTCTCTGGTTTAGAAACCGATTTCGATATCTCGTCAGGCAATGTGCCTGGCGGAAAAAACACAGTCACTGCGTCGGGGAACACGCCTAGCAATCGAATTACCACATTTGCAAACAGCGCTAATCCGGATCCAACTCCCAACGGTGCCAACGTGACCCCTGGTACATTCGGTTGATACAGCTGAGTGATTTTGAATTCGGCTTTTAGATTGGTGCCGGTTACCTAAGCTGACCGGCACTTTTTTGCACCTCAGTCGTCGTTCGGCTGAGCTTGGGGTGGATGTGACTCCGGCCCCTTCTTTGTAGGCTCTTCACGGAATTTAGTGGGTGTGTTGAGGACCAACGGTCCGACCGTTTACCTGGCCCAGCCTAAGAATCGAAGATTCGCAGGGCTGGGATTGAATCGCCATCCTGTATTTCGAAGGACCAAAGGTCCGTCCGTTTGCAATTGAGCCACGGGGGAGCTTGGGGCCTCGGCGATCGTTGCTGACGTTTGAGCCACA
>CALJOA010000035.1 GCA_937981585.1 uncultured Pirellulaceae bacterium
TGCGATGGTTGCAGAAGTTTCTTCGGAGCCTTCCCCACCGACTGGTTCCGTCTCAGGCGGCGCCAATATTCGTGCCTTGAACAGTTTGGCCAAGAACTGCTTGACCGTTTTAGACGAAGTATCGAAGGAGAGATATGACCCATTAAGAGTCTATCAGGAACTACTTTTCAAGAAAGTCGGAGTTCTAGGGGGCTGAGTCGTTGACAGGTCGTTTCATTCGGCATAACGTCACCCAAACTCTTACTCACATCTAGTTTACGATTCTTGCTTAGGAGACCCAACTATGAATCGACTGCTTTGTTCGCTGATCGTTTTCAGCTTGTTTCTAGTGGCCAATTCGGCCGATGCTCAACTCTTTAGTCGCCTTGGTGGCGGTGGTGGTGGCCCTTGGACATGCTCCACAACGTGTGGCCCATGCCCAGATGCTGGCTGTGCTCCTCGCGCACCACGCCAACGACTTTTGGGTAACTGCAACCTCTTCAAGCGTTCTTCATGTGCGCCACGACCGAGATGTGCGCCACGTCCAAAATGTACGCCACGTCCGAGAATTAAGTGTTGTAAGCCTGCTCCAGCACCATCTTGTGGTCCTGTTTGCCCTGCACCAGCACCTTGCTGCCCAGCGCCTGAACCAGCACCTTGCTGCCCTGCTCCGGCGCCAGCGCCTTGTTGTCCTGCTCCCGCACCAGCGCCAGCACCTTGCTGCTCTGCACCAGCGCCAGCACCTTGCTGCCCTGCTCCGGTTCTAGCTCCAGCGCCAGCTCCTTGTTGTCCTGCACCAGCTCCAGCACCTGTTTGCTGCCCAGCACCGGCTCCAGCGCCAGCTCCTGTTTGCTGCCCAGCACCGTCTCCAGCACCTGTTTGCTGTCCTGCACCGGCTCCGGCACGAGTTTGCTGCCCAGCTCCTGTGCGTCGCTGCAAGCCAGCTTGCCCTCCGCCAGCTGACGTTTGTCGTCCAAAGCGAAAGTGCTGCTTGAGCAATTTGTTCAGCCGCTGTGGTGGTGGTTGCCGCTAATTTGATTTGGCGATTGTTGAAAACAGCAATTGTTAAACCAAAATCAGAGGTTAATTGATTGAAGGCCGAGCCTGCTTCGTCAGGGTCGGCTTTTATTTTTTGTGCATCGAAGCTAACTTGCAGACCGCGTCTGACAATTCAAATACAAGCTCTAAGCGCAAGCGACTGGGGACAGACACCCAGCGGCATAGCCAGTTGACGAAAGTACCCGCGGCTGGCGCCTCGCGGCTCGAAAATGTGAGGCTATCCGAACAGACAACGGGCACCTAAAGCGACTTTAAAAAGCGACATATAGTTTTCGGCGAAAACCAATGGCAGCAAAATTTGGACTTGGTTTGGCGGCTCTTGGTCGCCCTGGCTACATCAACCTGGGACACGCCGAAGATCTCGGTGCCAACTACGCCATTGGCGCAATGAGAAAACATGCCCACGGCGTCCTGGACGCAGCTTGGGAACTGGGAATCCGATATTTTGACGCCGCCCGATCCTATGGACGGTCCGAAGAGTTTCTTGCCAACTGGATCGACGAACGACAGATCCCTGCCTCGGATGTCGAAATCGGTTCAAAATGGGGTTACACCTACACCGCGGCTTGGAAAGTGCAAACGCCCGAGGGCGTTGCGCACGAGATCAAACGGCATGAACTCAAGGTCCTTCAGAGCCAGTTTCAGTCCAGCTCCACGCTTTTAAATCAACATCTTGATCTCTATCAAATCCACTCGGCAACGCTCGAAAGTGGCGTTCTGGAAAACGAAGAGGTGTTGTTGTGTCTCGAAGGACTAAGAAAGTCCGGAATCAGGATCGGCTTGACCGTATCTGGTATCGAGCAATCTGAAACGATCGACAGAGCGCTAAGTATCCGTTTCCAGGACAAGCTGCTCTTCAGTTCGGTTCAAGCCACTTGGAATGTCTTGGAAACCTCGGCAACAGAATCGCTCAAGCGGGCTTCGGCCGCCGGCCTGTCGGTCATCATCAAAGAAGCACTCGCCAACGGAAGATTGACCACGCGGAACGACTCGCCAACGTTCGCAGCATGTCGAGCGGTTCTTGAGGGGATCGCAAAAGAAAACGACTCAACCGTCGATGCAATTTCGCTGGCCGCGGCTCTGAATCAAGAATGGGCAACAACGGTTCTCAGTGGTGCCGCCAGCGTTGATCACCTTCGCTCCAACTTCAAAGCCCTAGCGGTCAATTGGAACCAGGGAATCGAATCTCGTTTGGCGGAGCTGGTCCAAACGCCGGATGAGTATTGGAACCAACGAGCTGAGCTCGCGTGGAATTGAGAGTCGAGGCAAAACCCAACTGTCACGCAGATGTTGAAGGGCCGTTCGTTTTTGAGCACGCGGCCTCGCGGGTCGAGGGCTTTTATCCCACTGAAGCGATCGCTTGGTCGCCGACCAGCACCACGGGAACGAGCTTCGTGTCGTCATCGACTTCACCCAGCCAGACCGCGCCAGCAACCCAGCGTCCATCGGGTGAACTTTGGAACTCGCCCGAAGCAAGCTTCTTCTCGGCTGACTCCCATTGGGCTCTGGTCAGAATTCGGAACTCAGCCTGAACACCCGGGGCAATTCGTTTCTTTAGTTGCAACGCAACGTGGCCCATCGTCATCCGTGGGTTGAGCTCAACCAAGGGTTTGACCTTTAGTTCACCGTCTGAATCGGCGCAAACCAGAGCATCGACACCAAAGTATCCTTCAAAGCCCCGTTCTATCAGGGTTGGAGCAAGTTTCGATTCCAGCCAACTGGAGATCGTCTCCAGCCTCGCACCTCGGCCGGCCAGCAAGAATCGCTTCAATCGTTCATCGTCGCGATCGTTCAGGGGAGACCCCAGTCGCGTTCCTTCGTAGCGTCGCCCCGGGGCAATCAAAGGCCGAGTCCAACCCAGGTAATTTGGGGATTGTGACTCGTTTTGAGATTGGCGAGGTTGATGCCAGAGAAACGAAAGATCAACTAAACGATTCAATTTCGGCTCAACAACGCCAGTGACGGCTCCCGACTCAAACCAAGCCATGTCTTCTGCGCTCAGACCAGTGCAACTCAGCCGACGTTGCCCGCGCCCAGACGCAGAAAGATCTTGTTTGTAAATCGCGTTCTCGAAACCTCGGTCTTTGAATTCTCTCAGCTGATCAGAAATGTCATCGAGATTGTTGACCGCTTCGCCAACGGAATCGAGTGACGTGAACCAATCTGGAGTTTCCGATTCCTGAAGCCATCGACCAAGCTGTCGGGCTCCCCAGGATTTGGTGAACAACTGCGTGTTTTGGGACTTCCAATCCGGTGGAGTGTGCCGCACTGAGTCGAGCAGCGGTCCAGCGATTTCGTGATTGGCTGGCGTCCAAGCCCACGGGCAAAAATCGTTGAGCTTTCTCTGAGAAAGTGTGTTCCGGTCTTCCATCGCGATCAGTTCAGGTAGTTCCAAGCCGCGATCGATCAACTGCTTTCGAAGCTCGCGGGAGGGGACCTTTTGCGCCAGCAGCACATCGTCCTGTTTGGCGATTGGAATCATTACCAATTCCAAATCCTTGGTGAGCTGATTCATCAGTTGTTCTGTTTTACCAGAAAAAAAAGAAACGCCAGAAAGGCCGGAGGCTTCATCAGCCAACCGAGTTTCGGCCGCCGGATCAAACCACAGCACCGTTGGAGCTCTTCCTCGGGACTGCCGGAAGACTTCGATAGCGTCAATGAATTGGTCGGTTAACCCTGCCGCAAGTCGCCCCTCTCGATTGAATGCTCCGCGCGGCCCGCGCCCACGCTGTGGAGACATGGGGAACTCAAGCGAATCCTGATACGCTTCCCAATCGCTTTGCTCGGGATTCTTCCATTGCCGAAACCAGTGCAATCCATGTTGAACATGACCGATTTCGTCTTCGTAAATCTTTTGCAACACATCGGCCGTTTCCGAATCACCGATTTTCTTAAACACATTGGCGAAGTGCAAGCTGTAGTCCAAATTCGCCTGTTCAAACGTCAGGCTCAGCCGCGAAACAAAGTCCATCGGCGATTGCATGGGTTCTACGATCCGCCAAAACTGACCACTGACAGGAAAGCTGCCGAATTCCACGCCGCATTGTTTCATCCGACGCAGGTACATCCGCGTGTGCTCTTGCTCTTCTTGCAGCGTGACCAGAACGCCCTGGCGAAAGGCATACGGGGCGTCGGGGAACTTAAGCAAAACCAGAGCCATCAACTCGGTGGCAAGCAGTTCATGATTGGCTAGAAAGTGCAGCAGTTGCCCACGGGCTTTTTCATTCTCGAGGCTATCATCCCCGGGGGCTCTGGCTCCCACCCCCGGATCATGTTGCATTTCCAATCCGCGAGGGCGCCCCGGCGCAATGAGCGAATCAACGTTAGGCCGAGATCTATCGCCCACTTGATGTGTCAGCTTGCCCGGAACAAGCAGTTTGTCTTCGAGCGTTTTGCCAAACACGATCTGCTCAGCGAATTGGGTTACGTTCATCTGGTCCACGATACTGGAAAAACGTCAGTTCGAACACACACGAAACTGCACATGAGTTTATGGGGATTGCTTGTTTTTCTTTTCCGAAGCCTGTCCCACCTTCAAATCTGACCTTTTATCGGGCGCGTCACTCTTGCCCGTTTAAACATGCGGTCTTGTGAGTTTTTGGAAGTGCCGAACCAGTCGAATCAATCAATTGTTTCGGACAGGGTGAACATGATCGCAAGACATCTTATTGATCATGTAAATTCTGTCTTCAACTTGCATTCTAACTTTGTAAAACTTGAGTCGGGGAAGTGCCCGACCCAAAATCGCTCAGTTTGAATAACTAAAACTCGATCAGCTTGGCGACCCATTTCGCTCGGTCGGCCGGGCGATCTGCACGAAGATATCGTGAAGCGATGGTTTGACGACTTCGAAGTGTGAAACGACTCGCTGGGCAGAAAGCCGTTGCATGACGTCTTGAACCTGATCGGTTTGATCCAGCTTGAACGTATGGTGCTGCCCTGTGAAACGGATCTCACTGATTCCTTCGATCGCCGGAACGGCTGATTCGCCGAACTGATTCAAAGAACCGTCTGAAGGGAAGTACTCTATTTTGACGCGTACTTGATCGGCTGGGTAAAGCGACTGAATTGAATCGAGCGTTCCGTCGAGGACCTTTTTGCCTTTGAAGATCATGAAGATCGTGTCGCACATCTTTTCAGCCATCTCCATGTCGTGGGTTGAAAACACGATCGTGGTTCCGGACTGACGTAGGCTTAGGACAGCTTCTTTGAGCGACTCGAGGTTGACAGGATCCAAACCGCTGAAAGGCTCGTCAAAAATCACGAGTTTGGGTTTGGCGACAACTGCCGAGATGAACTGAATCTTCTGCGCCATGCCTTTGGAAAGGGCATCGACCTTTTTTCCCGCCCACTCAGCGGCGCCAAGTCGATCGAGCCAATAGTCGATTTGCGATTTGCAGTCGTAACAGCCTTTGAGCCGCGCGTAATAAGTCAAAACGTCACGGACTTTCATGCGTTTATAAAGCCCGCGTTCTTCGGGGAGATAACCGAGCCGGCTGTCGGCGGTTTTCCCCGTGGTCTGGCCCAGCACACAGACCGCTCCCTCGTCCGGCTGGTAGATTCGCAGGATCATTCGCAGCGTCGTCGTTTTGCCCGAGCCGTTGGGACCGATGAAGCCGTAGATGGAACCCTCGGGCACGCTCAAGTCGATCGAATCGACGGCGGTCTGTTTCCCAAATCGCTTCGTGACATGGCTAAGTTCAATGGCGTTGGACATGCGAGCGATTGTGAAATTCCGGGAGCACGTTTGGGTCGCTGGGTTTTCCCCATTCTAGTTCAAGTGACCACGGTTAGTTACAGATGCTCGCCACAATACTTGCAATAAATCGCGTCCTGGTCGTGACCCTCTGTGATGCAGGAAGCACAGCTGATCGTCGAAATCTGGGCCCGTTTCCGTTTACCTTTCCTTCGCGTTTTCCCTTCGATCACTTCGGCAGAAACGAAACCTGTGGGAACAATGATCAAACTGTAACCAAGCAAAATAAGCAGTGCCGAAATGATCTTGCCGCCGAAAGTAATCGGCACAATGTCGCCGAATCCAACGGTAGTCATGGTCACAATCGCCCAATAAATTCCATCGGGAATTGAATTGAACTGCGATGCAGAGGCATCGCGTCCGGTGATAGGGTCGGTGTAACTCTGCCCATCGGCGTCGAGCAGTTGCGGCGCAAAGGTCCGTTCGATCTCAAACATAACCGTTCCGGCAACCGTCACGATGATCATCACGACCATCAAAAAGACAACGATCTTCCCGCGAGCGCGCCAAACCGCGGCCGAGAGCTCTTGTGCCTCGTGCTCAAACCATGAAAGGTTAAGAATTCGAAACACGCGCAACAACCGGAGCGACCGAATGACCGAGAATGCACTTGAGTTGATCGTCTTGATGCCGGCAAACCCCAGTGCTAACAGCAAATAATCTGGGAGGATCGCCAACAGATCGATCACGCCCCACATGCTTGTTGCATACTTCCAAGGTTTGCGAACGCAGAACAAGCGAAGCAAATACTCGATCGTAAACAGAATGGTGAAAACCCAGTGCAATAGCGCTAGCTGATCATGCCACCGGATACCAATAGCGCCAACAGTCTCCAAACTGATTACGGCAACACTTGCCACAATCGCGATCAGCAGCAGAACATCAAATGTCAGTCCGGCAGGTGTATGGGCACCGAAAATGATCTCGTGAATCCGGTCGCGTATCGGGCGCTGGGCATAGACATCGGGTTCATCCGACTTGGTCGGCGTGGCTGAATCGGCCTTGGGCTTGGGCTCAGACTTCTTTTTCTTACGCTTGGTCATTGCCCTCATTATTGGGCAATCAACATAAATGTGAAACGCCGGTTTGCCTC
>CALJOA010000036.1 GCA_937981585.1 uncultured Pirellulaceae bacterium
TTACAAGAGCAGTTGTCGCACCTTCCAGTGAGGTCAAACCAAAAACATTCCTTCTCCCCCTTGGGGGAGAAGGTGCCCAAAGGGCGGATGAGGGGGTGACAGCGCAAAGACAAAAGCAATGATTGATTCAAACATTTCACATGTTGCCAACCCCTCACCCCCAGCCCCTCTCCCCTAAAAAGGGAGAGGGGAGCGATGGCCTGTATGTAGCCATTTAAAAACTGTAGTGGACTTCGCCAGAAGTCCTTTTGCACTCTTAAACGTCAGGAATTCTGGCGAATCCCACTACGAAAAAAAGCGTCGAATCAAGTTTTGAAATATCCTCTAGTTGCCTGAATCAATTTGTCTTTCGAAATTCGATTTCTTGAATCCACTTAAAACTCTCCATGTAAAAACCATTGGCCACTTCGCAAATCCCGATACACCCAGAAATGTTGACTCGTTTGGGTTTCGACGCGCCAGTAATCACGACAGACACTCAGCCCGCGCCACCAACCGGTTTCAATTCGCTCCGGCCCCCAAGATCGAATTACTCGCTCAGGGTTCATCGAACCGGATCGCAACTGCAGCAGGGTAGGGGAGTTGACTCGATTTCTCTGTCCGGATTGGGCAATCGACTCCGAATCTGCCGCGTCTGTTTCTGAGCTGACTTTAAGTCCCATTTCCAGTCGGTCACACGGTTCCAGTGGCCGCGCTGGATGGAATAACCTCAGCGGCCGAGCCAGCACATGCGATTGCCGGGGCGGCTTGGTTCGCCGACGCCTTTGCTTGCGATTTGGATCGACCAGCGGTCGCAGGCGGTACGCGTACTCGGGCTGGGCTCCCGATTGAAGCACCGGATAAACGACATTCGGATTACCCAACCGACTGGCCAACCGGTTGATCAAATGTGCCAATGACTGCCGATCCAAACGTGGGTTCTCATCAAACAACTGCCGCTGCTTTTGGACCAACAACACGTCCGAGGTAACACTGACGCAAATCTCTCGAACTTGAATCGTCGTGTAACGATGGAACTCGCTTTGGACCGTCAGTTCCTGAACTGGTTTAGGAACGTCTGATTGGGAGCCACTGAAGGAACAGACATTCTGCCCGTCTTCGGCTGAACTTGAACTCCCCGAACTCTCTGGCTTCTGCTTAACTGGCACGGGCTTTCCAACCTTTTTCCTTCGCCGACGCTTGCGAAACTTGCGAGTGTGAGGCGAAAGCACCTGCTCCAACTGCATCTCCACCAACGGCATGACCTCTGCCGTCGTGGCGGTCGGCTGAAACAGATTGACTCGAAAATCAATCGGCGGGCCAGTTTGACAGACCAGCTTGATCGTCCACTCCAGAGCGCCGCGTTGACGACCACGCATCTGTGAACAAAGATCCGTCAACAGCCTTGCGATGATGACTTCGATCGTTTCCCGGTGGTGCGTCGGATACTCCAACAACTGCTCAGCCACAAACTCAACCGGCTTTCGGCGGACAACGAATGTCTCTTCCAGCTTTCCCGACAACTGATCCAGTCGCCGACCAATCGAATTCCCAAACCGCATCGCCAAATCGTTTCGCGGCAACCGCTGCAACTGGCCAATCGTCTCGATGCCCAATTGATAAAGCGAATCCACAATCCCAGGTTCCAAACGTAAACCATCGACGGGAATTTGCTTAACCGTCTCCCGATCACCGACAGACAGAACCAACGGTTGCTCGTGAATCGCAAAGTGCTGACCGGACATGAATCTTGCGATCGCCCAAGCAATCCCCACCGTGTCACCGATCGCCACGCGTGGCAAATATCCCAGGCCATCACAATGCTTTAAAACTTGCTGCGCAAGCCGGTTCTCATCACCAAACAAATGTGCCAACCCGGTCACGTCGAGCAACAACGAATCCGGTTTGCGCCAACCACTGCGTTTGTGTTTACGCCCACGTTTGCCTGCAAGACTAAACTGATCTGGCTCGATCGACTCAACCCCCACCGCCGGGCTGAACGACTCAAGCGAATCAGCCAACGCTTTGATCGCTTCGAAGTCTGATTCGAGATTATGCTCCAATACATGAAACTGACCGCTGGATCTCAACAAAGATTTGGCTTCCGACAACGGCATCTCAACACAGACCCGGTCCTGCATCGCCAACGGACTGACGGCCGAGATGACTTGCCCGCGCCGCGAGTCGCGCCGAAACAGAACGACCCGCTGCCGTCGCAGTTCAGGCTTCTCAACAACGATTCGCTGGATCGGCCAATTAGGAAACCATAGCCCGAGGATTCGCCGAGGATGTTCGTTTGGGCAAGTTTGCACTGGAATTGGGCTGGCAGTCTCCGAGACCGGTTTTGGCAAGTCGTTCATGATCACGTCGTGCAGATTGCACGTTCCCTGTGATGTTGTTGATCCAAAGATTGACACTCTTTCCCGTTTGCGTCCCGCGGCAACGCGTCAGTTGAAGACGAGTTTTTTGGAGTGCGGAGTGTGGAGTGTGGAATGCGGAATGAATGCCTTCCGACCTCCGACCTCCGGTCTCCGCGTTGGAAACAAGCCACTGAACGTCCGCCCAGCTTGGTTGGCGAATCTGTGCGATGGGCTGCACGAATAATCCCAAGCACCCACTCGATTCAGCCGATAGTTGAAACCGGCGAAACCACCGCTCACCAATCCGACCCAGCGATCCCCAAACCGCCGCCACCGCCGGGCAACGCAACGCTTGATCGATCGACCATAGTAAATCCGAATCCAGCTCTTCATTTTCGAAAGAACAACCCGGCGAAGATTTTGATGAAGAGCTTTTGAGGACGATCAGGTTGTCGAGATTGATTCCGATCGCGGCGGCTGCGGGTGGATAGAACTGATGCTGAGGATCGAACACCACGATCGCTCCGCCATCCACCGCGGCTTGTTTGGCCGCCAACAACGACAGGTAATCTGCGGCTTGACCGCCCCCGGTCAACCATTGCACCAATGTTCCACGCTGGTAACCACCTTGATGACCGCCTGGCAACAGTCGGTCGATCACCGCAGAGCCACTCGAAACGCGGGCTTGCCCGTCAACTCGCCCAGCCGTTTCAACCGAACGAATTTGATTTCGCAATTGGCTGACCACACTGGACTGAGCAGTAGAGTCTCGCGTCATTTTTTGAGTCGCCATCATTTTTGATGAGTTACCTTCGTGCATCCCAGCGGTCTCCAATTGTCCGAGTTGTTGACATCGACTTGACGTTGCCGTCGTGTGTCAGAGAGTTTCGAACAACGCTTGGACACCTTTGGTCCTGATCGACCATGAAAATGAAATAATGAACACTAGTGAACGGGCGTACATTTATGCAGATTAGGGTCAGAATTCAAGCAAAATCCCGAAACGCCCAAGAAGCAGGGGAGTAGTACCCAGAAGTCGAGCGGAGAAGGTGTTGAAAACCTGTGGCAAACACCAAGAAACCTAGTGCCGGATTCAACAATGACATTCCCAAGCAGGGCATGACGTTGCATGCGTCTGAGCGTCGGCTGGCCTTGAAGGCTTGAGCGGCCAATCAAATCACTACCGGGACGTTTCCGGTCAATTATCAATAGACCCTTGGTTTAATCGTCAGACAATTTGGGGTCGGTCGCGTACGCGACGCGATGGCCTACCAACTTGAGCCGTCTTGGCGCTAGCCACGGTTAATGGCAGTTCAACCCTGACTAGGCCGCTTGATAAATATCAAAACATGAGTCCTCGGGAGGGCGAAGCTCCTGCTGAGCCAGCGTCATCTGGCACATCAAGCTCAGCAGAAGCTTCGCCCTCCCTAGAAAGCAATTTATAAAACCGCAGCCTAGCGCCAAACCGGCTGATCGCCTGCAGCCCACCTGCAACTTAAGACGCTGCTAATAAGAACCGTCGTAAGTCTCAGGGTAAATCACCAACTCGATTCGCCGGTTGGGATTCACGCCGCCCATCACTGGCCCTTGCGGGTGTCGAGGCCGGTTGCTGGCCATCGCCATCGTGAACAATTGGGACTTGGGCAAACCAAGCCGGATCAGGTTGTCAAACACAGCCAGCGACTGAGTCGCAGTCAACTGATGATCGGTCGTCGTAGATGGATTGAGAGGAGTGCCATCCCAGTGGGCTTCGATACCAACAATCTGCTTGGTGAAGTTCTGCCGAATCGTACCGGCAATGTTCTGTAACACGGGAAGCTGAGCCGGTTGGATCTGATACGTCCCAGGGACAAACATTCGGTCCGTCGGAAACTCAACTCGAATCACATCGCCGTCCATTCGGGCTTGACCGCCCGGAATTGAGATATTGGAAAGCTTCTGCATCAAACTATTGTTGGCCCGAATCGTAGCACCGCCAGAGAATTGAGAACCGGAATCACTGTAACCAGCCAAACGGTTTTGTGATCCAGACGTACTTGAAGCGTAACGGGCAGAGCGTGTTTCGGCTTCTTGTTGAGCGACACGAAGCTGTTCAACCTGCATTTGCATCGAAGCCATCTGCTGCAACGCCGTTTGCTTTTCCATTTCAGCCATTTGGACACGGCTGGAAGTTTCGCCAAGTTGATCCTTGAGCGTTTGATTGTATTGGTTGGCGAGCTGCAGTTTTTGTTTCAGCCCTGCGACTTCGGTGTTTAACAACTGGTTGTCTGAATCGTAAGCGCCCAACCGCTGGTTCAATCGCTGAACCTCATTGGAGATCGACGCGTATTGCTGAGCACCAACACCGGAAACCTCTCCGTTACCAAGGTACGAACGCTGTTGGCCAGGGTTGTAGGCGTAGGAACCATCGTTGGAATTGCCACCTCCAAAAAGTCTCGGACGCGAAAAATCAAACACACCGGTTTGGCCGGTACGATTTGTCACAGGCTGCCGACAACCGGACATCAGCACAGCTGCGCAAAGCGACAACAGAAGCGACGCGCGCACCACGACGGTGCGCGAACCAACAACGTGATTTTGAATTCTATTCATGACGGGGGGAGTCATTTTGAACAAGTGATGGCGGTCAACCGAAAAGACCAACTAAGTCACGCCACGGCTCAGCCGCGACAAGCAATTGACCGCAAAAAATCAGGTGGGACTTTAGCTGGGTGGTAAAACCCGGTAAACATCAAAGGAGCCGGCAAAGCGGCTGCCGCGCTGTTGCTAGCGTCTTGCATGCTGAACTTAAAGCACTTTCGAAATCGCTATTCACTGTAGCGGAACGGCGCAAGCCGTCCGGTCGAGCTTCTGCCTTCGAAAAACCGCAGGGCATGCGCCCTAACCCTACAAATTGTGCAGAATCGCTTTAGATTTTATTTTGACGGGCAACGTCAGACTTTGGTCGTGGACTGAGCGCTGCTGGCATCTGAGTGAGGCATCGGCGGCAACACATGCCCTTGGGCCAAATGATTCTGCATCGCCTGCTCATAACTGGGACGCAGAAGTTTGGTGACTCGCTCGGGATAAGTTCCGTAGAAACGCTTGATAAAGTGACGTGTTGAAGTCTCCTCCATGTACGGCTCCCAGCCCCAATGCTTGAGCGCTCGGTCGGAGATCCGTTGATTGCTAACATCAGCGATGATCGCATTGGAGTGTTTGATGTAAGCGATTTGGTCCAGCACGCCCAGCGTCGCAAAAACCGTCTTGGCAGAAGTCTTCAAAGACGACTCGACATAAACAAGCGTCAGAAATCCCGGGTGCGCACTGGGCTCGTTGTAATAAAGCCGGCAAAGATCTTTCGGTTTACGCGTGGACTTCATCGCCCGAATCCAATGAGCTTCCAGCAGCGAAGCGAACTTGGGCCACGGTCGTAGCTGAATCCGTACCAGCTTGCCCTCGGCGGCTTCGATCACGCCATAGCGACGTCGACGTAGCGTTTCCTGTTGGGCTTTGACATCGTAGACCGATTCAATTGGCTTCATTGAACTTCCTCCTCAAACTCCTCTGGACCAAACATCCCTTTCCGCCAAGCGACAAACAGCAACATCAATACCATCAGCAAGAGCGACCCGCCGAGGATATACCAAAGCCTGAATCCAAGCGCAAAAACCCCGAGGCGCGCTGCGCCCCAAATTGCAAACCAGCCAAACAAGGTCGCCGCCGCACCAAAACACAGGTACGGACCAAACGGCAACTCCTGCTCGCGCCGAAACGCGAGTTTGGCAACCACGGCCAACAGCGCCGCAAAAGGAGCGACAAAGAAACCGACCATTGCTGCTTGCCATCCCAGGAACGCTCCCACCATCGCCCATAACGTTACGTCGCCGAACCCCATCGCCTCCTGTCGAAGCGCCATCGTCCCGAGAATGCGAATCAACCAGATCATCAATCCTGCTACGCCTAATCCAACGATCGCGCTAAACAAGCTCAACCAATTTTCCGTAGGTAGAAACTTCCATGCCGCCGAAATCGCCATCATGCCAACGACAAACAAACATCCCAGCAAGATCGTCAGGCCAGGCGTTTTCCGCTCGCGAATCCGGATATCACATTTCGATTTTCGTTTGGGTTGAATCGCAAACGCGACCATGAACCGGCAAGAGTTTCGCAGACCAACGTAGAAGGGGGAAAGCTTGGGAAGCAACGCCCAAATCCAGATCGCATAGATCAAGAGAGCAGTTACTAACCCTGAGACGCCGGCTTGTAGGCCGCCAACCGGATCCAGTGGAACCGGCGCACGAAAATTGATCCAGCCGATGACGTTCGCAGCCATTGCGGCGGTGACTTCTGGCAACCGTGACCACGGCGCAAACGCCGCGACGGTCAAGGCAATGATCGTTCCCGGGATCGTGATATTGTCGGGAATCGTTTTCTCATCAAAGTCAATGAAGGTTCCGATGCACATCAACACTAAGAGCACCGTGTGAAACCAGAACCAGGTTTCGCCCATCAAGGCCGATGGCGCCAATCCTCCCGTCAGACCGCCACCGATTTGCCAAAAGTAGAACCAGGGCAAAAAACCGATCCAAAACAGCTCAATCAACATCGGCCGAATCCAAAAGCCCGTCCCATAGGTCTGGCTATCGCGGCGGCGTCCCCACCAACCCAGGACTGGAACTTTATCAAACGGCAGGCGTGCTGTTTCCTCCTCGGCTGGTTTAAGCCACGGACTGATCGGTCGCTTCAGGAACATCGCCCAAGCGTAGATCGAGCGGTTGATGAACACTCCAAGAATCGCACCAACAGTCATCAGCAAGACGACGATGACGGGATTGGGAAGCGAAGAAAGCATGGGTTAGCGTTCTGAGTTGGTTGGCTTTGAAACGCGTCATAAACGAAGTCGTTAAACAAAGTCACTTCGTTAAGCAACGTCGTCTCTGACAATGGTAACCCGAAGCGTTAGCGAGGGAACGTC
>CALJOA010000037.1 GCA_937981585.1 uncultured Pirellulaceae bacterium
AGTGTTCCGTCTCAGTCGCTTGCGCTCCTTCAACGGAACACTGCCGGAAAAACGATCAATCACACGAAGAAGTTAACCAACCCGTACTCTCATAACTGTTGGTACAGAAAATGGGGGCATTCCAAGCTCACAAAGCTGCAATTGAAAAATTTGTTCACAGCTATGGTTTGGGACTCGGGTTTCCAATTTGCGCAATTCGACCTACCGGCGTTTACGGCGTCGCGCATCCTCGGGAACGTTCCAAGTGGTACAGTTTGGTAAGTGATATCAAGGATGGCAAGGCTGTGGAAGTCAAACGCGGCGGCAAGGAAGTCCACGTGAGCGACGTTGGCAAGGCGATTCGAATTCTGTTGAATGCTGACTCGGTCGCTGGCCAGGCTTACTCCTGCTACGACCGCTACATTTCCGAATTCGACGTTGCCAATATGGCAAAGGAAATTTGTGGTAGCGACAGCGAGATCATCGGAGCGCAAAAGAGACCCCAGCACGAGATCGATTGCTCAAAGATCCGTTCCTTGGGAATGGAGTTCGGGGGTGAACAGCTGCTGCGAAAAACGTTGGTTAAGATGTTAGATTGAGAAGGAAGCGATCGAAATTTTAACGCGAGCGGGGAGCATGGCCGCAAACACCGACCAGACCAGATCCGGGAGCATATCGGTTTTTGCGTGATACTGGGTGCTAATTGCCCTGCGTTGATTGCGTGGATTCTTATTTGGTAACCCGAAGCGTTAGCGAAGGACCGTCCCTCGCTAACGCTTCGGGTTACCATTGCCGGATTGCCCGGCCTGCACGACACCTTTGGCTTTTTGCCGATCACGCATTCGGTGGCGCATCACCGACTATCGGATGCTAGGTACTTTGCGTCCAAAAAAATGTGAGCGAAGGAACCCTCGCTCACACTTGGTTTTATCGCTTATCAGAGTGGTCTCTATCGCCGCTGGACTAAACGCTGGGCTTGGACCACCCATTGATCCTGATCGATGCGCCCATCCAAGTTCAGCAATTCGTTAACCGCAACAATGTTTGTCGCCGTCCAATTGGCAATTTGATCGAACTGATAGATTCCAATGCGATTCAGATCATGCTCCGTTGGGCCTCCAATGCCGTTGATGTCCGAAAGGTCATCGACACGAGTTGGACGGATTGCAAATACGTGGCCAAAGTCCTTGTCAGTCGGGACAGAGTCCATTGAGCTGAGCCAGCCAAATGACTGGGTAAGGTCGACACCAAAACGCGGACCGGCAAACCATCGAGTGAGCATCCTCCGAGCGTCATGGCCCAGATTCTCCAGTTGATGTCGGTTGTACAGCCCCATGCGATACAACTCATCGCGCGCTTCGGGAGTAACGCCCGTCAAGTGAACGGCAAAATCGTCGATATCATGCGGAACACCGTAGCTGAAAATTGGATTGCCTCTCAATTCCCATTCGGATTGTTCCCAGTCAGTTCGCTCACCACCACCGAATCCTTTTCGATCGCGCTCCTGATAGATTTCAAAGGCTTTTCGTTGGATGTCTTCAATCGAAGGATGCTCGGTGTTTCCTTCTGACGCAATTCGCCACTGGTCCATATCGAGCCGCCATCCGCGTTGGCGGAAAATTCCTTGGAGCTTTGCTTGGTCTTCAAGACTGAGGTTGTGAAGCTGAGTGAAATTGAAGATTCCCATCTTCTGAAGCTCCGCAGCTTGCGGCCCTTCGATTCCATCGAGAAGCGTAAGGTCATCCTTGAACTCTGGTTTGTCCCCCTGAAGCGTTAGTGAAGAAGAACCGGATTGGCTCGTTCCAGCTGCAAAATCATTGCCTTGTTGAGTGTCACGGTTCTCAGGATGGCTTGAAGTAACGGTGTATCGAGCCTCCGACTGCTCCTGGCCGGCAAGGGATGTTTTCCATGTTCCAAGGCGATTCCAATCCCACATCAGGCCTTTGGATCTCATGTTGGACTCCAGTTTTTGCCGGTCCTCGAAGGAAAGCGATTCCAACTGCTGAACGTTCTGGATGCCAAGGTTCTTCAACTCTTTCGCCAAATCAGCATCGACGCCTTCCAAGTCAGACCAGTCGACCTGCGGCCCATTGACTGGCGGAAGACTCAGCGAGAATCTGGGCTCACCGGATGTGGACTCTTTTGAACCGGATTGTGAATTGCTCACCCCGGCCGCAAAGCCACGCACAGGTTTCACAACGGTTGATGGTGAACGTTCTGTCCGGTCGCCTGTTTGGCTGGCTTTGTTAGTTTTCTCATCAGACCGGCGCGAGCTAAACTGCTGGTTCCATGCAGACAAACTCGATTTCGGTGAGTCTGATTGCGATCCGACATCCTCCGCAGTCGGAACGGTTGCTTCATCGTTGTCTTTGTCACGTGTACCCCAGCCGATCGCACCGGCGAGGCCTGCAAGTCCGGCGTTCCAGCTGTTCAGCCAGCCCCAGTCCCACGCAAGTCCCTTTGATTTGAGCCGAGCTTCGAGTGCTTCTCGATCGGACTCCGAAAGCGACTCAAGCTGCTCAACGTTCTTGATACCAAGAGTACAGAACTCTGCCGCGAGCTTTGGATCGACGCCTTTGACGGTCGACCAATCGACCTGGGGTGAAGAGTTGGGAGTCAGCGACAATGAGGCGTGCGAGGCGTCCGGCTTGCTGTCCTGAGTTTCGCTTGATTGGCGCTGAGCGTGATAGGTGAAAATGCCAGATCCGGAATCTCGATCTTCCGTTGGCTTAGTTTCGTCTTTCTTGTCGCCAGTTCCCCAACCGATTGCACCGGCTGTGGCAGCGGCGAGGCCTGCAAGTCCAGCGTTCCAGCTGTTCAGCCAGCCCCAGTCCCACGCAAGTCCCTTTGATTTGAGCCGAGCTTCGAGTGCTTCTCGATCGGACTCCGAAAGCGACTCAAGCTGCTCAACGTTCTTGATACCAAGAGTACGGAACTCTGCCGCGAGCTTTGGATCGACGCCGTCTACTTTTGACCAGTCGACCTCGGGGGCACTATTGCGCGGAATCGTCAATTCGAACGGAGCGCGACGGTCACTAGGCCAGCCCGGATTGCTGGACGAAGTAAAGGTACCCTGGTTCTGATCTTGCCGCTGTCCGTCAGAAACAGAAGCAGGGTTCTCCTGCTGGTTATTCGTTTCATCCACGCTGCGTCTTGTGGCGGCGTAACCTGCGGCACCTGCTGCTCCCGCAGCCAGTGTCGACGCACCAGTCTTCCAGTTGGTCAGCCAATCCCAGTTCCAACTATGTCCTTCGAACGCAAGTTTGGCTTCGAGTGATTCCCGATCCGCAGGAGAAAGCGATTCAAGGTGTTCGATGTCTCGAATTCCCAAGTGATTCAGTTGAGCGGCTAACCTCGGAGTGATGCCATCGACTGATTCCCAGTTGAATTGGTCGCCCCCCGATGCATGGGCGCCCGTAATTTGAGTTGTGGATTGCGAGGTGGTTGAATCGGAACCTTGAATTGAAGTCGTGCGATCCTGTGCGTAACCGGATGATTTGGAACTTGAGGATTGAGAGTACGATCCCGATGACTGACGTTGCTTCTGGAGCTTGTTCGACGCTTCTTTGGCCACCGAGGCTTCCATCTTGTCCAAGGCAGATTTGCGATTGTCGGACCAGACAAGCCGCTCACTCAACGATTGGTTTTCGGCAGAGAGTTCTCGAAACTCCGCGTTAAGCCGTCGCTTTGCACTTTGCGTCCGATTGAATCGTAGCAAGTGTCGAAACCAAAATACGAAAGCCAAGATAAGACCAAGCAGCAGTCCTAGGTAGGCGAACATACCTGAAAAAGAAAATGGAGTTAGGCTTTCGAAAAGTTCTGGCAGGTTCTGAAACATCTTTGTTTTCCGAGTTTGAGACTGGGGGCACTAAAGCAAGCAAGTCAGGGTGAAAATAAACAGGTTTGCAGCACTACTAATAATCAGGAGCGTCCAGCGAGCTGAGTTTTCAGCTCTCTATTTTTTGCTCTCAGATTTTTCAAGTCGGCACTGATTCGCTCCAGCTGGTGCTGTTCACGGTCGGCGCGGCCACGGTAGGTTCCCCAAAAAAGGTAACCAAGTAGCATTCCCAAGAGGAAGCCAATCAAGATCATGAGGAAAACCAGGGCAGGAGAATATTCGAGGAAAAAAGGAGGCATGGTTGAGATTCCTTTGGTACGAGACAAACCGGAGATAGCCGTAGCATACTTGGTTATATCGCTAACGGATCGATAGACAAGTTTTAGTTTTGCACCAAATTAAAATCGACCCAAACGCTTGGATTTGCAACGCGACACTTTAAAACAGAGCAAGACTTTTTCGGGGATGTTAATCTGGCGAGGATTGTCCCGTGTCCTCCCTAGGTTTCCGCTCCAACTTCAAACGTCGGAAGGACTTCAAGCAGCTGCAACAACCGCTTGCGCATTAAAAAACGACCAGACTCGAATGAGTCGGTCGTTGGAGCTTCAGAATGTTGTTCAGCAAGGTCTAGGTGCTGAATGAGTTTCCACAACCACAGGTTTTCTTGGCGTTGGGATTGTGGAATTGAAAACCACGTTGCTCGATGCCTTCGTAGTAGTCGACCGTAGTTCCATCAAGAAACAGATCGCTCTTCTTGTCAACAACAACTGCAACACCATGTTGTTCAGTTTTGTTGTCTTTGGTTTCATCGTAGTCTGCGGCAATGTTCAATCCGTAATTGAATCCAGAACATCCGCCACCGGAGACTGAAATACGGAGGCAGGCACCTTCGTCGTATTCACCTTCTTCAATGAATCGCAGAACTTCTTTTGCAGCCTTTTCGGTTACCGTAACGCTCATTTTCGCTCAATTCTCCAGAATAAATATTCTCTAGCGCATCGTCCAAGACGCTCGTTCCGATGCCCTTAACTGTCTATCGTCATTTTTTGTAACTGGCGTTTAATTGTCCAGAGCTTTTGTCAGCAAAGCAGACAGTTTTCCCCAATGATTGTCGGTTTGAATCGCTCAAACTCGATTTGATGCGGTTTCCTGACGCCAAGATCCATGTAATCGAATGTGAAGTGTTGGACTGACAGCAGGAATTACTTCGCAAAAAGGCTTTTCAAGCAGATCTGCGACCAAGTCTCGTAAGAATCCAAATCCGCCAGAATCTCATCCGCAGGAAGAAATCCAGCATCGGAAATCTCGGCTTCCCGGGCGCTGACTTTTGGTTGATCGACATCAAAAATATGGACGATACCCAAGTGGACTTTGCCCACATCGTTTTGGTCGTCGTTGATAAGCCCGACAAGTTTTTGCGTGAACTGACAATCGATGTCAATTTCTTCTTCGAGTTCGCGCTGCATTCCTTGGTCGTAAGGCGAGTTTTCGTTTGCATCGACCGTTGAAATATGTCCACCGATGCCGATGCTCTTTTTGGCTCGAAGCCGCGACTCTCCCCCGCCCTTGCCTCTGGTGTATTGAAACACGTGGGTGTTTCCCTCAGCGTCGGTATATCGAAAAAGACAATACGGTATCAACTGCTTGAATCCGGGATCTTCTTCCATTTCACTTCGCGGAAGGTACTGCGTGTTGGCTTCATCAAGCAGCGTTGCCAGATACTTCTCGGTTTCGGGGCAGAATCCTTGGAAGTAGCCACACGAGTGAAAAAGCTCAGTCTTGACGACCATCACCTGCTCTGTCTGTACCGTCGACATTTGTTTGTTCCTTCAATTTATCCAGTGCGATAGATGCGGCTCATCGTTTGGGCGGCGCTTGTTTGAGCCTGTTCATCTTAAACGATTTATTGCCCTGTAGTAAACCAGAGCTACAACCCCAGTCGGTCTTTGGAAAATCGCTCAGACGCAATCTCAATCGTTTTGAAATGAATGTCGACAATGTCTTCAATTTCTGGAGCGTAGCCACCTGCCATCGAGATCGCGATTGGAATTTCGAGGTCACGAAAGTAATTTATCACCAGCTCGTCCCTTCGACGCAGACCGGGCTTGGTCAAACCAAGTTTGCCTAATCGGTCCCCAACAAAGGGATCCGCACCAGCAATGTAGAAAATGAAATCAGGAGTCATCTGATCCAACGCTGCGTCGATTCCCGTTTTCAATTGGTACAGGTACTCGACGTCTTGTGTGCCGGGTGGCAACGCGATGTCCAAATCACCATCTGTTTTTTGAAACGGGTAGTTTTCGTTGCAGTGAACCGAGAAGGCAAACAAGGTTGGATCGTTACGAGCGATTCCCGACGTTCCATTGCCTTGATGAACATCGCAATCAATCACCATCACTTTCTTGATCGATTGGTGCTGGCGCTGAATTGCTTTTGCCGCGACACAGACATCGTTGAATACGCAGTAGCCCTGCCCGCTGCCCGCGAACGCGTGATGGGTGCCTCCGGCGAGGTTTGCCGACAAGCCATCATTGACAGCCGAGAGCGCCGCCGAGATAGTTGCACCCGTGGAACGCCGTGATCGCTCAACCATTTTTGGGGACCAAGGGAATCCGATCCTCCTGAGTTGGACCGAAGTGAGCTGTCCTGATTTGATTCGATCAAGGTAGTCGGCGTCATGGACCAAGAGAATCTCGTCGTCGCTAGCCGGTGGAGGCACACGCAGTTCGCAATGGCTGGCTAAATCGCCGCTCGCGATCCGCTGACGCAGCAAAGTGTACTTGGCCATCGGAAAGCGATGATTCTCCGGCAGTGGCAGCTCGAACGTATCGCAATAATAGAGTTTGAGTTTCTCGGATGTTCGCATGTCAAACTCTCTCGACAACGAGCAGGTCAATCGCCCATGCAGGTCCAAGCAACAATCGCACTAGCTGGACAGCCACTCTTTCGTTGGATTGTAGTGGCAAGCTTCAGCTCGCAAGTGTTTGCCTTGGCAAATTGGTAACCCGACTAGCTTTGCTACAGCTTAGTTTTAGGATTAGCCGTTTTTGGCGTTTTGGCGCTAGCCACGGATGAGCATGCAATAACCGTGGCTAACGCCAAAACGGCTGATGTTGTTAAGCAATGTTTTGAAAAAAATCACAGCCTCGACGCTTCGGGTTACCGTTGAGGGCCAAAGATCGCGCTACGCCATCAAAAAAGCCAAGCGTTCTAACTAATTCAGATTCGACCGCTGGACCTGCCGAAGCATCGCGTCGGCTTGGTTGCGACTAGAGTCAACGGTTACTTCGGCCGAAGCGTTCTCGGTTTCCCAAACTACAACCTTAGTTAGTCGCAGGTCGTAGCCTTTGATTGTCGAAACCAATCCGGGGCCGACCTCGTTGAGCAGGTAGCGGGCCATATTTTCGGCGGTTGGGTTGTATGGCAGTCGATAGATCTTGTTGGGTCGGACCTGTTCCAGCGCGTTAAGCGCGTTGCTGTCGGCATCCCAGATGATGAAGCCATGATCCCAGTGGTCGTCGATCCAGCCTTTGAAGAGTTTGTTGATCACACCAAAGTCAACGACTCGACCGAGTTCATCAATCTCGTTTCCAGTAATGTGAAACTGAATGAGATAGTTGTGTCCGTGTAGGTTGGCACACTTGCCTTCGTGTCCCAGTAGGCGGTGACCCGCACAAAACTTCACCTGCCTCATTACCGTGATACTCATACGCTTCTTCTTCGATTTGATCTTGAAAGGACTCAATGATTGCCTAGCACTACGGGCGTCCGCCGGTCGCTCCAGACGAATATAACTCGCGATTATTGTAACTTGGGATTGCTCTTGTGGCGGGTTAAATCCCGATTTGTTTTCTTGTCCAGATTCTTGCTAAGAGCAGACGTCAAGTCGACTCCGGTTTGGTTGGCAATGCAGATTAGGACAAACAAAACGTCAGCGAGTTCGTCTTCGAGCGATGATTCTTTATCAGAATCCTTAAAGCTCTGCTCGCCGTAAGTCCTCGACATAATCCTAGACAGCTCTCCAACCTCCTCGACCAGCTGGGCGAGATTGGTAAGCTCCGAAAAATATCGTACGCCGACATCCTTGATCCAGTCGTCGACGATCGCTTGAGCCTGCCCGATCGACAAAGGCTGGGAAGTTTGGTCGTTTTCCCACTGGCGTTTTGAGGAGCCACTACTATCGCTGTTAGTCATTTCGATTTTGGTTTGTAAGCAATGGTGATCCAAATTGCGAATAAAATGTTGCTACTTGGTGAACGTTATTGGACATCACTGGCGTGGCCAGTCAACAGGCCACAGTGTAGACCTGATATCGGGCCTTGATTTAACTTCTTTTTCAGTTCAATTGGTCTCTGATCTTTTCGAACGAAGCCTCTGATAAATGACCCCAAAAACAATCGTAACCTGTTTCCCGCTTGACGACTCACACGTTGAGAGGATCCGCAAGACCTCCAAGTCTGATTTCGAGGTCGTCGTGTCCGGGCAAGACAAAATCGCTGATGACATTTTTAAAGCCGACATCTTCTGTGGTCACGCCAAAGTTCCAGTCGATTGGAAATCGGTCGTCGACCAAGGGCGCTTGGTTTGGATACAGTCGTCTGCGGCTGGATTGGATCATTGCCTGACTCCGGCTGTGATTGATTCCTCGATCGTCGTCAGCGGGTGCTCAGGGTTGTTCGCTCCACAGGTCGCCGAGCAGATGATGTCCCTGTTGATGGGGTTGGTCAGACGGTCTCCCGTGTTCTTCAAAGCACAACAGATCAAGGAGTATGTTCGACGCCCAACGGATGATATTTTTGGAAAGACGATCGGCATTGTTGGAATGGGCGGTAACGGACACCGGATCGCCCGAGTGCTTCGTCCGATGGTCGGCAAGATTATCGGGACGGACCAATTTCCCAACGCCTGCTCAAAAATCGTCGCGGAAAAGACGGTTGAAAAAGTCTTCCCAGCTGATGAGCTCGAGTCTTTCCTGCCGCTTTGTGATGTCGTCATCGTTACCTTGCCGCTTTCCGAAGCCAACGAGAAACTTATTTCAGACGACCAGTTCGCGTTGATCAAAGCTGGCACTTATTTGATCAATGTTGGACGGGGATCAGTAGTCGACACCGATGCCTTGGTGCGAGCCCTTGCCCGGGGGCATCTTGGAGGAGCGGGAATTGACGTAGTTGATCCTGAACCGCTGCCAACCGACTCGCCCCTGTGGGAATTGGACAACGTGATTATTTCTCCACACGTTGGTGCTCAATCGCCGTTACGCATTCCAACAACCATCGACTTGTTTTGCGAGAATCTGAATCGATTCCGCAGCGGTCAATCGCTGCTCAATCTGGTTGACAAAAAACTTGGCTATCCGCGGCCTGAAAACCGGATTGATTTTTGAGAGTTTGAGTTGCAGCAGCGGGGCGATTTTCAGTGGCTCTGGCATGAGTGGATCGCCCGCTTTCACATCAACCGGTCTGTCTTGCTTGTATCCTTGCAATCACTCCAATTTCGCGTTTCGGGGTTAATGGCGTTCGTCCCGCACAATAAACCGCCAATGGTAGGTATCTCTTCCCAGTAACATTGGTGGGAGGGATGATGTTGCTAGGGGAATGTTGGCTTTGACCCATAGCGGTTATCGAGAATAAGATAGTTTACCTCGACGAGCTCTAGCCAACGTTTGGCCCGGGCTGGGTTTGAGATCCCTGTGATAGTTCAATAGCGGCCAAATTGCGTAATCAGGATTTAGATTTGGAAACCGACGATACGCTCTTCAATAATAGTGCGGCCGACGAAGACCTTTCTCCGACTATAACCCAAGACGGAGAGATGGCCGTCAACCAGTGCGCCAAGTTGTGTGAGCGCTACCAGGACATTCTTCGGGAAAAGCGACACAGCTGGACGACTCACTTGCGGCTGTTGAAGAAGCTTGGATCGGGCGGTCAAGGCGTTGTCTATCTGACTGAGCGTCGTGGCTCGGACGGTTTCACATTGCCCGTTGCGCTCAAAGTCTTTTCCCCAGAGCGGTATGCGACGCCGATTCATTACGACTCCGATATGGCTCGGATGGGGCGAGTTGCCGCGCGTGTTGCTCGAATTCAACATGAAAATCTGTTGGTCGTCGAGAACTTTCTAGACCGGGACCGGATCCGGTTGATGGTGATGGAGTGGGTTGAAGGGTTTGACCTGCGGCGTTTGTTGACGCCTAAAATGTTTGGCGTGGTGAAGGAACGATTCAGCCGTAAACGTTGGGAACACGTCAACGAAGTACTGATTACCGCCGGACCTGAGCAGCCGAGGTTCAAAGCCGGTGTTGCGGTCGCGATCGTTAGAAATTGCCTTGAGGCACTCGCGGCAATGCACCGGCAGGATATCGTCCATGGCGACGTCAAGCCCGGAAACATCATGCTCAAACGGAGCGGCCATTCGAAAATCATCGATATCGGATCGGCTTTCGAAATCGACGACCCACCACAGCGCCGCGCCTGCACGCCAGCCTATGCAGCGCTAGAAGTCCTCGAAGGAAATGAGAACACGCCGCTGAGTGACTTGGCCAGTCTTGGATATGTGACGATCGAATTGCTGGCTGGCAAGCCCGTCTTCGGTGGCATCAACGACTTACAGGAGCTGCTCGAAGCGAAACGGACGCTTAGTGATCGCTTGGAGGAGTTCCTGCCTGAAGACGTCGCTTGTAATGAACTGCTGATGGCGTTCTGCCGTGGGTTGATCGCGCCCAATCCAGCCGACCGTTTCCCCAGTGCTGAAGAAGCTGATTTGGTCGACGTCGGTGCGGCAGCCTTTCATCGCCAGTTGGTGAAGAACGATATGGCCAGCGAATACGAGAATGACATTCGCATCTGGATCGACGAGTTGTTCGAGATCGAAGCCGCTAATCCTGGTTTTCTTACACAGCAGTAGATCAATGGCAAACCGGATTGGTCCGCAGAGCACGGTTAGGTTGTGATTTTTTCAAAACACTCCTTAACAACATCAGCCGTTTTGGCGATAGCCACGGTTAATGGTAGTTCAACCGGGGCTATCGCCCAAACGGCTAATAAAATCACAGCCTCGGTGAGTTTTCGTTAGCCAGCCCAATCAAATCCAGTGGTTTCCTTGATGCGATCCTCGAATTTTCCGAGCAAGCCACCGATAACGTCCCATTTGTGCGCTCGTCGCACTTCGATGTCGCCTTGTTGATTCACTCGGACGATTGAGTCCGGTTTGACCCCGGCCCCATCAAGATCCTGAACGTGCAATTCGCCGTCGTTGATGATTGAATCAAGCGTTGCGCCTGTCATTTCGATAAATTTCATATTTCGATCCAGTCGTCATCGTTTTCGACTGCTTTGAGCCGGGAGCTGTTGCTTCGAATCAAGTAGGTTCAGAGAGTAAGACTTCCGACTCAGTTTAACATCGATGTCTAAGCTACAGTACATACGAGAGCGCAAAACAGCCGCTTTTTCAAGGCGCGGCATTGCAGTACGAAAATACTTTTCCTGCGAAGAGAAAATTGGGCAACAAACAGCGACTTTGTCTCCACCATGCCGTGAGTGCTACCCGGAGAGCTTGTGATTTTATTAGCCGTTAGCCACGGTTGAATTGCAGTTACCGTGACTAACGCGAAAACGCCAAAACGGCTTGGTGTTGTTAGGGCGTGTTATGAAAAAATCACAGCCCGGAGTGAGCGTTACCGAGAACAGGGGGTGCAAACTACTTTAACGTGGTCGGACTTGTCCAGAGACAGTGCCGGATTGATCGCCAAAATCCTGGAGCGTTTGGTCGACTAGGTTTTGTGACTGAGCAATCGACTTTTTGAAAAGTTCCAGGGCATCGATTTTTTCTTGCTGTCGTTGAAAGAAATCAGCAATCCAGTCAGTGATTTCGCTTTCGCTGAGTTGCTTTTCTTCGCGAACCTGCTTGATGGAGCTGGATCTAGTCAAGATTCGTCGAACAACCGCGTCACGATATTTCTCGGAGTACCTCTGTAAGCGAGTGGACTTCATCAGCAATGAAGAATCAGTCTTGATGAAATTACCGACCGATTCTGCGGGCTCTAGTTCAGCTTGCACAGAAGACTGGGTGGCAGACGAGGGTGCCAACTCAGCGGGTTCAAACTCCGAAGAGTTTGAGTTGACTTTCTCCCGCCGTTTCTCGGGGGCAATTTCATTACCCAGTGCCGCGGAGCGATAGTCTATCGCGTCGGGACGGCGGAGAGGCAACAGGGTTGCTCGGCGGTCGCAGTGAACGCAATACCATGGTCCAATTCGCAGCAAGCGTCCGATGCGAAGTGTCAACAAATCAAGGACCAGCAAAACTGGATGCCCAATCCAACGCCGATGCGGAACGTTCTTGTGGCAACTGCTACAAAAACCGCTGGTGTATTTCTTTAATGACATGGTAGATTCTCCACTAGTGCTCACCGAGCTCCAGCATTATTTAGGAGATTCGGTAACGACATATTACCCGCTTTTTTGCAGCAATTCCAGAAAAAAGCCTCCCATCTCTACCGATAGCCAGTTTGCCCCGACGGGCTGTGATGGTTTTTGGTGTATTTAGTTAGATTGAGTAAGCTCTAATGCCTTCAAATTCCGACCAAGACGGCAACAGTTCAAGTTCGGGCTGGCAGGTTTTGACCGTTGAACCGTCCGAAGAAAACGAACGGCTCGATGCTTTTCTAGTACGACATTTTTCTAACTTCAGTCGCGTCAAGCTTCAACGAGCAATCGCGAGCGAGAACGTGCTGCTGGATGAAAAGAAGGCAAAGTCCTCGACACGTTTGCGCACCGGACAGTTGGTTCGGTTTCTTCCGCCTGAGCCTGAAGCCGAAGGTTCAATTCCTGAAGACATTCCGCTTGATATTCTTTTCGAAGACGAGCACCTGGTGGCCATCAACAAACCACCGGCGATGGTAGTGCATCCGGCCAAAGGACATTGGTCGGGAACGCTGACGGCCGGGCTCGCATTCCACTTCAATCAACTCAGCACTGTCGGAGGACCGACTCGGCCAGGAATTGTTCACCGGCTTGATCGCGATACCAGCGGTGTGATTCTGGTCGCCAAAACGGACCAAGCCCATCACGCTTTGTCGGCTCAGTTTCAGGATCGCGTCGTCGCCAAAGAGTATTTGGCCATCGTCAGCCCTGCCCCGGATCGCGATCGTGACGTGATCGACAAGCCGATCGGTGCCCATCCTTATCAACGTGAAAAGAAAGCGATCCGCGAAGGCCACTCGACTAGCCGAAACGCTTACTCGCAATACGAAGTCCTCGAGCGGTTCGCCGGGTTTGCAACCGTGTTGGTGAAACCAAAAACTGGCCGCACGCATCAAATTCGGGTGCACCTAGGCCACATCGGCTGCCCGGTTTTATGTGATCGGCTTTACAGCGGCAGGGCAGCTCTGAGGTTGGACGAGCTAACTCGCAAGAGTTCAAACAAGCAAAACGATGACGCGGTGCTGCTTGATCGGCAGGCGCTTCACGCACTGCGGATTAGTTTTGCCCATCCCGAGAGCGGCGAGCCGATGGAGATTTCGGCGCCATTGGCGAGCGACATCGAACGAACGATAAATGCCCTCCAGGCTCACCGGCCGATTTAACGGCGTACTAGTTTTCGACTTTTAAGCTTTCGATCATCGACTTGAAATGCTCTTCGTTCTTGTCGATCGTTGCCTTGGGGCCGTAGAGCTTGACGAAATAATTACCACTGGCCGGTGTCTGAATGATGGCGGCAAGCATTCGATAATTCTCACGCTCAACTTTTGGTTGACCACTGAAGGGACCGCCGGGCGAGTCGATGAAGGTACCGCTGATGTCCACAATGTTGACTTTCTGGCCAGCGATCGTTCTCTCTTCGGTCTTGGTTTTCTCGGCAGTGCTGCTTCCGTCGGCTTGTTTGAATTGATTTTGCCAACGGAGAATGTTGGCTTTGATAGAGCCGCCAGCTCCCATGATTGTCAGACGTCCGTCGGCTGCATCGGTTCCAACGCGATTGATTCGAATTTCCGCTTCAAGCATTCGGCTGCGCGGTGGCACAGCTGCCCAAGTTCCACTGGCGGAGAATTTGATTTTGTTTTTTGCGACGGCGACTTCAAATGGCTCGGGCGCTTCATTCGAACTTTCTGAACTCTCAGCAGCTTCAGCGGCAGGTTTCTCTTCCGCCTGTTTTTCCTGAGCTTTAGTTTCTTCCTGTTTCGGAGCCGGTTTGGTTTGGGTTGCCTGTCCGGTTGCGACGCCGGAGAATGTGCCGACGGCAGCAATCAAAGCCAAAATCAAAAATTGATCAATCAAAGTCATCTTCATTTCTTTCCTCGGTGGCGAATTACCCAATGAATAGTCGGGCCGCCAGTATAACAAAATTTAGCGGAGCAAGACGTGTCGTTTGTCGTTCAAAAATGGCAACAAAACTGGTGCTCCCGAGCGACAGACCGCTTTAATTCTCTCAGCACAACTGATGCAAACTTAAGCCGCTAAATTAATCAGCCAATAGCTTAATCAGAACAAAAATCAGTACACCAATTAACAAAATTCCGCCCGCAATCGCAGCGATGAACATCCGATTTCTGAACCTGCGCCGGCGATTTAGCTCTGAATGAGGATTAAACTCATCCGGGATTTTGTAATTGGCGTCTTTGAAAGCCCGATCGACGCGGTCCTGTTGCTTCATCTTTTTGGCTTTGGCGGCCAATGATGGAAAAACCTTTTCCGCTCGCAGCCAGTCTTCCCAGTCCTCACGCCAGACGATGCAACCGACCGTGACGTCGCCTTTTTCGAGATGCTCTCTCATGGCTTTGGCGCGAAGTGGGCCCCGTTCGCCAATCTCTTTGCTGCGAAAATACCAAACCCGTTTTGGAGCTTCCGCGATCGGATCGACTTTACCAAGCGAATCGGGCGGGCCTGGTTTGTCGAGTTCAAAAACCTCTGAGCTCGAACTTGAATTAGTAGGCTTTCGTTGCACCGAAGAACTTGCGGTGGGCGAAGCTGTTTCCTGATTCAATGCCGGTGCGCCGATCGACGGATCTTTCTCGGCGTCAAGCAAACCGATTACAGAATCAGATCCGGTGTGTGATGGTCGCCGTCTGGGGCGACTGGATTTCTCCAGCTCACTGGGAATCGTTGATTTGGTCGGCACCGTTAAGGTTTCGCCGCAATGCGGACAGTCGCCTTCTTGGCCCGCCTGAGCCGTCTTGACGTTCAGACGTTTCTCACAGTGGTGGCAAAGAAAACGAATTCCCATAATTCAAAGGCGAGACGATTTGGAGAATGGTTCTAACAGTAATTGGAAAGTTCACTTCAGTATAACCGACGTTCTCTCGATCAGAAGTCGCGACTTACTGGTTGTCCATCACTGTTTTGACAATCTCGCTATCGAAATAGTTGGTCGACATTGCAGCGTCGATCACCACGAGCTGGGAGTTGATCCCCGAGGATCGCGGGCTGAGAAGAAAGCACGCTGCATTGGCGACTTCCTGAGTCGAAACTGCTCGGCCGCGCGGAATCACTTTCTCGGCATACAGATAGTTGTCAACGTAGCCGGGAATCCCAGCTGACGCCGACGTCTTGAGCAAGCCGGGGGCAACGGCGTTAAAGCGAACCTCAGAAAACCGGCTGAAGCTCTTTGACAGGAACGCCAACGAGCTGTCCAACGCCGCTTTCACGGGCGCCATAAAGCCGTAACTTTCACTGGCCATCGTAGTTGTCGAAATCGAGATCGTGATGACCGAAGCATCTTTAACCAGAATGTCTTTGAACGCGTTGGCCAGCGCGACAAATGAGAAACAGGAAATGTCGATCGTGCGGAGAAATTGTTGCTTGGTCGTTTCGTGAAACGGGCGAATTCCGGCTTCGTCATACGCAGCAAAGGCGATCGAGTGGACCAAGCCATGAATCTCGGGAAACTCGGCGGCGATTTCGTCGCGGACACGGTCGATCTGGTCTTCGAATTCGACATCGCAAATGAAGCACGGTCGCTCACCCATGAGCTTGGTAACCGACTGGCGCCGTTCGGGGCTGCGGACCACGTAGACGACGCGGGCGCCGGCTTCTTCAAGCGTCTTGCCGATGTGCCAAGCGACGCTTTTCTTGTTGGCGACACCAAACACAACGATCGTTTTGCCAGAGAGTTGTAGAAAGTCCATTTGGTTTCCAATGCCTAGTAACTCAGATTGAGCAGAACGTACGTTGATTCGATTTTCACGTGCTTAACGAATTCTCCAAAGCACTAATACCAGCCCGAAGCGCCAGCGAGGGAGCGTCGAACGGAGGAACCCTCGCTCGCGCTTCGGGCTGATATTACTAACTTTAACATTGAAGGAAACTGGAAACGTTCATTCTGAGTGGTTATTTGGCGGCGCGATCGTGCAGGTGAAGCCCAGCCTCGCGGCCAGTTTGCCGTCGCATTTGACTTGCCCGGTCAGGTAGTAAGCCGTCGAAACGACTTCATCAAGTTTGACATGCATTTCAATCGTGTCACCCGGATGTACCATCTTTTTGAATTTGACGTCGCCCATCCGCGTTAGCACAGGGACACCATCGTCGGTAGACACGATGTCGGCCAACAACACAGCACCGGATTGCACTGCGGCTTCGCAGAGGATGACGCCCGGAACCAACGGATGACCGGGGTAATGACCTTGGAAAAAGTACTCATCGGCATGAAACGATTTGCGGCATACGATCGAGTTCTCTTCTTGCGAAACGATCTCGTCGACCAGCAACATTGGCGCTCGATGTGGAATCGAAGCGTGAATTTTTTCAAGCGTCGGATGAGATGCGGGCATGGTGGGGCTTTCAGCTGATTGTTAGCTCGACGCAACCGGTGACGTTGCGGGCATGCTCGACAAGTGATTGATCACATCGTTGGCGACGATGACGCCATAGTTGATCGTGCCGAGCCAACCCGACATGATGATCCCGCAACTTCCGGCGTGATACAAACCTCGAACCTGTTGCGGAAGCGAACGGCTAACGGCCAGTCCCTCGAACTTGGTTCCAAAACTCGCCCCGTCGAGATGTTTCGTGTAATGCTCAAACGTAATTGGCGTGGCGGCTTCAGCGTGTACGATTCGCTCGCGGCAGTTGGGTACGTACTTTTCAAGTGCATCCAACGTCGTCTCGACTAGATCCTGCTTGGAGGCTTCGTACTCTTCTTTCGACATCCCGGCCCAGTCATCGAAATTGGCGTTGGTGCTCGAAACGATCAGCGTTCTGCCTTTTCCTTCAGGCCGGGTGTCGGGATAATAGAACGAAAACGTGCGGCTGGTGATGTCACGGCTGAGAAGCAAGTCCGTTTGGAATCGTTCGGCGGTGCTGGAGAATAACAGGTCTCCGGTCTCTCGCGGAACCGTGTCCTCGGGATGCATCGCCATGTAAACCTGCGTGCTTGAATTGTTCAATCGGACTGCTTTGGCGTCATCAATGAACGAACCGTCGAATTTGTCTTCGCCGATCAAGTTGAAAATCGTCGAACGCAGGTTGGCGTTGGATACGACGGCGTTTGTCTTGATCGTTTTTCCGTTTACCAGGACCGACTCAATTCCGTCGGAGCCGACATTGATTTTTTCAACGTCGCAATTGATTCGGACGTCGACTCCGTTGGCCTTCATTTCCTTTTCCATCGACTTGACGAGCTTGTCAGTGCCGCCTTGGAAAACGAAAACGCCTTTGGACATGAAATTTGAAAACACGATGCCGTAGGTCAGCGCGGGATCTTCAAGCGTCGATCCGTTGGCGTACGTGATCGGTTCCATCAGCAATCGAATGACATCCTCGCGACCGGGAAAGTACTCTTCGAATAGCTCGCGAGTCGTCTTGGTCTGGTCGTCGTAAAAGTTCATGTTCCGCGCGGCGTCGAAAAACTGATCTACATTCTCCTGAGCAACTCCGAAATCGGTGGTCAGCAGGCGGGTGAAGTCTTTCCGGTCGAACGTCGTGGTGAGCGAGAACATCGGATTGTCGAACCGAACGCCCTCCAGTTGCACAATTGAGTCGGCGATCTCCTTGGACCAGTAGCGGCGGCAGCTTTTCACCATGCCGTACGGAAAACCGTGCAGCGAGATATCAAAGATGTGCCCGCCAGGTCGTTTGAACCAAGTCGCCAGTCCGCCGAGTTTGTAGTGCTGCTCAAGCAGCAGGACCGAGAGCCCTTCTCTGGCAAGAATATTGGCAGACGTCAGTCCGCCCAAACCGCTTCCAATGACGACAACGTCGTAGCTGTCGGCGGCACCCTTGAGGAAATCTTTTGGCATGAATGGGCAAGCAAAATTCGTGGTTTGGTTTCAATTCGGTAGGTCCACAAGATAGATCATCACCTCAGATTCTTCAATGGTCCGGGTGCTGTTTTGCAGCGATCGTTTAAGATTGCCGAGACGGAATAATTGCTGAGTTCGACAATTGGTGTCTGGCCCAACACTGGGCTATGAAGTCTGATCAAATAGGAGTTTCAAATGGAGATTGAGAAGCAAGAGTATGAACGAATTGCGAGCGAGATTCACAGCGACACAAGTCCCGTAGGAATCGATGCCAAGAAAACACACATTTTGATTCTAGCGATGCTGCAGAAAATGAACGATCGCTTGGACGCGATGGAGCAAAAGATCCACGAGCTGGGGAGCAAGTAATTTGAGATGACAGTACCAAGTACCAAGTACCAAGTACCGAGTACTGAGTACTGAGTACTGAGTACTGGGTACTGGGTACTGGGTACTGGGTACTGACTCAGTGCAGTCTGCGGCCCCGATGACTTTCTGGTTCGCCTATCAAAACAAGGCAGAGAATGAACACGACCAAAGATCCTTATCAACTCGATCCTTCAATGATCAGAGAGCCGCCCTCGGGGCTGATTGATAGTTTCAAATATCTCGGCCCTGGATTCATTTTGTCGGCTTCGATCGTCGGGTCAGGCGAGTTGATCGCGACCACGATCGTTGGAGCCAAAGCAGGTTTTGTGCTGCTGTGGTTCATCATTTTCAGCTGCATCGTCAAAGTCGCCGTGCAACTCGAGTTCGGAAAGCACGCGATCAGCTCCGGCGAAACAACAATGGCGTCGCTGAACTCCTTGCCTGGTCCGCGGTTGGGAAAAGCCAACTGGTCGATCTGGTCATGGTTGGTGTTAATGTTGATTAAGACAGTCCAACTGGGTGGAATCATCGGCGGTGTTGTCTTGGGGGCTGAGCAGTTGTTTCCTTGGCTGGGGACCGCGAACCTGATCCAAACCGAGTCCATGACGATCCCGGTTCGGTATCTGACGACGCTTTTGATCGGGCTGTCCGTTTCGGTTCTGGTCTACCGCGGCTACTACCTCCTGCTGGAGAAAGCTTCTTTGATCATGATCGGGTTGTTTACCGTCATGACTTTGGTTTCATTGATCATGTTGCAGACGACCGAGATGGCCGTGACAGGCGCGGAGCTTGGCACGGGGTTGACGCCCAGCATTCCTTCCGAAGCGGCGCTGTTGCTGGTCGCCATGGGCGCGTTTGGAATCACCGGCGTCGGTGGCGATGAAATCATGGCTTACAACTATTGGCTGATCGAAAAAGGCTATGCTGCCTACACCGGACCTCGAGACGACTCGCCCGAGTGGACTCGCCGGGCCAAGGGCTGGATTCGCGTGATGTACTGGGACGCGATTCTGGCGATGGTCTGTTACACGTTGATGACGTCAATGTTTTATTTGTTAGGTGCGGCGATCCTGCATCGCAATGCAATGGTGCCTCAGAACGACGAACTGATTTCGACGCTTGGCACAATGTACACGCAGACGCTCGGCCCGGGAGCGAGAGTCGGGTTTGTGCTCGGCGCCGTTGTGGTGCTTTACTCGACGATGTTCGCGGCTCTGGCGGCCTGGACTCGCCTGTTTTCCGACGCGTTTAGTCAGATCGGTATGTTCGATTTTCGAAACTCTGTTTCAAGACGACGGGCGATCGGATTCCTCGCCTGGGTGTTCCCCGTGTCGTGGACGTTCTTGTTTCTGTTCTTCAAGAAACCCGGGTTGTTGGTGATCATTGGAGGAGTGATCACTGTTGTCATCCTTCTAATTGTTGTTTACGCGGCGCTTTACTTTCGCTATCGACGACTTGATGAGCGGCTTAAGCCCAGCCGGATCTATGACGTGACGCTGTGGATCAGCGCGTTGGCGATCTTGGTCGTTGCAGGGTTGTCTGGGTCCAAGGTGATCACGGAACTCATTGGCTGGGCGCGGTAGTGATGTACGCAGCGATTTAAAATCAATTCGAATTCGCACAAACTTACGATTAGAGATAAGGCGCATCCAGGAAGCAGTCTTTGCGGATTAGGGAAGCGAGCCGTCCGTCAGGTTCGCCGATTCGTTCGTGGCGATCCGTTGGCGCCGACACAACTTTAACTCTCGCCAATCTACGCTTCATCAGCGACAATGGAGGCTTGAAAAAACATGGGTTCATGGGATAGGAAAGGCCGATTATGCTGGGCAATCAGGAGCAAATTGAAACACTGGAGCGGACTACCTTTCCCGGCAAAGCCGGCGAGCAACAGCTAGTTGAATATCTCAACTTGAAACTTGCGGCCAACAATCTGCCGACGTTTGGTTCGCTTGAAGATTCACCGCTGCTTCAGATCGGCGGAGCCCTTCTTACGAGCATCCGTGAGAAGAATAAGGTGTTGGCTGCTCATCTATGTCCCGTAGACCAGTACATCAATGACTTTTTGTGCGAATACCTGAGTGACGTGGATTCGAACGATCGTTGGTTGCCTTCGCCTGCATTTAATCTGGAGCGTCATGGATTGGCGCGTGTCTTGTCGTTGCCTCCAGATAGCGACCATTTCAGTTCGGACATCGTCAAATCGTATCGAGTTCACCAGGGAGTGCTCCACAATCCAGACAAAGACCGCCGTACGACCGCTGGTGTGTTTCACGTTTGCGAAGGCGGATTGCCGATCCCGGCAGACAAGAAGTCTGTCCCTAAGAACACTTTCGCAGCGCTTCTCAAACGCGCCCTCGATCCTCCTCGCGAGTTGATGCGATTGCCATTCACGTCGACGCAAGAAGAGCAAGCCGAAACGTTTGTGTCGTTGATGTTGCGGCCGGTTATGTGTCCTGAAGTCACTGGATTTACAAGCGAGAAACGATGTGAAGTCCGATTCTTTGTACCCGGAAATCTGGTCAGCAATCTCGATTTCGTGGAGTCAATTTTTGGCAACGCCGGCGACCCTACCCTCGCCAGCAACGACGCGAGACTTGATGTTGAACATTGGTCGGGGCATACCGGCTGTGTGATCCTCGCTCCGCATCTAATTCGGTTGACGAAAAAAGAAGTCGGTTTGCCGCACGTCAACGATGCCACCGATTTGCAAAAACGGGACGGCATGTGTTGGGAGAATGAGTCGGAGCTTTACAACGACGGCACGGCTTTCAAAATCGTCTGCCGAGACCATCGCGGAGTCGCAGTCACAGTAATTGCTGACAACTACTTCGGTTACTGCAAGAAGGAAGTCAAATCAAACATCAGCTATGCAGCCAACCTGATGGGTTTGTGCGAAGAAGAACACGGTGGCGGAGCGTTAGCGTTTCCGCGATTCGATCTGGGCGAGAACGTTGAGCCAAGTAACTTTCGCCAAAACGACCCCCACAACTTCCAGGAACTGACTGAGTTGCTGGGCGACCGCATCGTTGTCAAACCCGAAGGCTACGCTGTTGACGCCAAGTATGCGGATGTCGTGTATATCCCCGAAAATTCCAACATTCGGCTGCGACAACAAACGATCCGCTGGGAGTCTGATGGGCAAGAGCAAACGCTGAAGCTTCAGCCCGAGGTGACCTACGTCTTGCCATCCGGCTATCGCATAGAAATGGTTCGTCCGGATCAACGGCAACGCTGGCGGTTGGTTGGAACCAACCCAGAGGGCACGCTTTGCCACAAGCCCTGCACCGTCTCGGGTGGTGGTAAGTCGGAAATCTCCAAGCCGATTGAGGATGCGATCATCAATGGCCCGATCATTACGGCTGATTTCAAAGAAGATTTTGCTCGAGTCGTTGAGCTTACCAAGAAGAAATACGATGGCCGTCACAAGAATCCGTACCAACCGGTCAAGCCCAGTCGTCCACTGCTCAGCCCTGAGCGAACGCTGGGTTCTGCTGTTCGATTGCTGACGCCCAGCGACGAATATACCGATGTTTATAACGATTGGCTGCGCTCGATTCCGCGAACGATTCGGGATATGGTTCTGGTTGTCAAGCGATTTTACCGGCCCGAGTGGGGCGACGACTGGATGTCTCGCTTCAGCGTTGACAGTGTTAACGGACTGCAGGGGTTTGAGCTGAAGTACCGCAAGGAGAAACTTCGTTCGACCTACGTTCGCGTCGGTTTCGAAGAAGACGGATCCTGGCGTACGTTCGCGCTGCGGAAAGACTTCTTCCCGGCGGAGAAGATTCAGGTTGAAGATGACATTACGGCTTCCGTCGTCGTTCCGGCGGATCGGTTGAAGCATCTTCATCCGGACCTCAAGCAGGACGCTTACAAATTCGTGATGAACTGCGAGCATCGGTTGTTCCAGCGGCCCGACGAAGCCATCGTCCGCGGCTACGACAAGACAACTGAAAGAGACTTTTCGGCAACAGGAAACTTTTTCGCCAACTACGAACCGCTTTCGCTCGAAACGGCCGAGGCGATGGTCGAAGATACGATCCTGTTCGGGCATTTTAGCCAGCCAATTCAGAACAGCATCAATGAGTTCGTTGAGTCAAAAGCTGATTTCTGCGTTTCGACTTCTCACCCGAGAGTCGTCAACGGCAAGCCATCGAAGAACCCTCGTTATCTTCAGGATCGTCCGGATCTTGAGGACCCGCGTTCAATGTATCTGGCGGAGCTGGGTGCACGGCTCAATCGTCGTGTCCCGCTGTCCGACGCAGTTCTCTTCCCCGTCAACTCTGTTCTTCCGGGGCGGCGTAACAACCCAGCGGATCACCAAGCAGGGATTCGACCGCTGGCTGTTTACAATCCGATTCACTTTCAAGAGTGGCCCGAGTTGTTCATGGAGTTCATCGCGAGTCTGACTGGAAAATCGCCTTCAACAACCGGTGCTGGTTCCGAGGGCGCGTTGACCAAGGGGCCGTTCAATTCGCTTCCGCCGATCATTGATCTAAACAACGCACTGGTTAGTTACTTGCTCACCAACAACCGTTGCTTTACGACCTCGGCTGGATTCATTGGTCCGAAGTATCGTTTCGATCACGATATCAGTCTTTTGATTCCCGAGGTCTGGTCGCGAATGTTCATCAACGAGCGTGAGCCGGAGTATTTGATCGAGAATGGCTACATGGAAAAGCTTGAAGACTTTGAGCATGAGGGCAAAACCGTCTTGGCCAGTCGGCTTGGTTACCGAATCACGGACCGCTTTGTGAACCAGTTCTTTGGTCGCGTGTTCAGCGACTCTTCGAATGTTTTCACCGAGGAAATGCTCAAGCCGGAATTGCAAAGCATGGGCGATTACGTAGACGGGATCGACAATATCGTTTCAACTCAAAACCGAATCGCGAAGCTTTATCTCGAAGATGGTTCAGTCGAGCTGGCGATCCCTCCATTGAAAGTTCTGTTGACGATCATGGCCGAAGGAAGTCACGAAGGTCGCGACGTGCATCATCCTGAGGTTCGTCAGATGTTCACCAAAGAAGCCATGTTCAACAGTCAGTGGTACCAAGAGCGGTTGCTTGCTCGCAAGCAAGTCGACCGAATTCAGACGACGCGTCAAATCGATTATCTGCAACGTCGGCTCAATCAAGGCGAATTGCCAAACGAGGAAGCCCACAATCTGGAGTCTTCGATCGCTTCACTGAAGGAAAAGCTCGCTTCGATTGATACGCCGGAGTATTGGGAGTCGCTTGGGAATACCTTGGGTACTGATCCAGCCGTTTTGGCGCCGGTTGAAGCTGAGATGATGAGCTGAGCTAGAGGTCGTTCAGATCTTAGTTGGCGGGTGTCGGATCTAAGTGCCAGTTTCTGGGATTGGATTGGTAAAGTAGCACGGCTGTCCCAGCCGTAAACACGCTGCATCAACACGGCTGGGACAGCCGTGCTACTATCGATAAACGCTCAGTTTGAGTCAGCCATGTCAAATTCCAACCATTCGAAACCGCGAAGTGCTGACGATTCGCCGTCGTTTCGATTTGGTATTTGGCACCTGCTTTACGGAACGGCTTTGATTGCTTCTGGGCTAGTCGTTGCCGGTCCGTGGAGTCTGTTGATTTCCGGTGTCGTTTTAGCTGGATGGTTTATCGCATACCGCGAAGATTCGGGCTGTTTGAATATGGTTATCTTCCTGGCAGTTTCGGTTGTTCTGATTGGGCTTTTTCTACCTGCGGTTGAAGTGTCCCGAGGCCCCTCCAGAAGAATCGTATGCCTCAACAATATCAGGCAGTGCATGTTGGCACTGCACAGCTACGAATCAGCCTACACGCATATGCCCGAGGCTTATTCGGTTGACGATCAAGGGAGGCCGATGCACAGTTGGAGAGTTCGCATCCTCCCTTTTTTCGAGGAGGATTCCTTGTTTGCTTCCTATGATTTCAAGGAGCCTTGGGACGGCCCCAACAACTCTAAACTTGCGAACCAAATGCCTAGCGGTTTCCGTTGCCCTTCGATGCCCGACTCAAATAGCGAGACGACTTACAAACTCGTTTCTGATCCCGAGTCATTTTTCGATGCTGACAAGCGGCGCGATCTTGAAGATGCAGTTGACGGTAGTTCATGCACGATCGTGATGGTGGAAGATTGCAACAATCCCGTGAATTGGATGAAACCAGAAGGGATTTCGATTGAGGCTGCTATTGCTGGCATCCTGTGCTCGGAGGGTTGCCACTGTGATCGTGAGGAGACGCTTCTTACCACGACCTACTTTGGGCCGGCCGTGGGTGTGCTTGACGATTCGGTGCATCGAATCGCGCCCAACGCAGATCCTGAGTCGCTTCGGCAAGCGTTAAGATTTGCCGACGGCCATTCGCCTGACGTGTCAGATTTCACTGGAACGCATGTCGTTCACAAGCCGCAGGGCTACATAGCGCTGGGCCTTTACCTGTTTCTGCTCGCACTGCCTGGCTGGTTTTGGCTAAGCCGAAAACGAATTCCCAAGCAGTCAGTGTAAGGTTGGCGTGGTTGCTCTCAGCCCCTTAGGCAGTGCATATTCGCCATCGATATCCCGCTCATCATCGCACCGATGATTCCCACAAATCCCTGATCGGTTCCACACAAAAACAGATTGTTCAAATGGGTCCGTCCGTCGAGGACCTTGTCTGGCGATCCGTAAACGGCGCCATTGTCGTGCCACGTGAACCGATTGATTGTCGTCGGCGTAAACAGATCGGTGTCGATAACGTAAGGACGGAAGTCGGGCGTGTACTTCACACTGGCAGCGACACTGCGATCGTACCAGCGAAGTTTCTCCCGTTGGTACTCTTCCTCTGACAACCCCGCCCAGCGATCGTAATCCGCAATCGTAGTGATCCGCACGACACCGTCAGCAAGCTGGCCCTCTTCGTCGGCGTAGACGTAGTTGTTGGGCGAGCAGACAACGCCAGTTCGCGTATCACAAAGCTCGTCAGCAGGTCGCTCCCAGTGGAACTTCTCAGAATCGTTATAAAAGACGATTGTGTCATCGTTTCCGATCGACGATGGCTCACGATCCAAAACTGAAATCGACTCGATGAACGTCAGTTGGCCGGCCAGACGCGGGTCAAGTTCGCTGGTGTCGGAGCACATTCGCATCGTCTCCAGGCGCCCGGCTGAGGAAAGGATCCGCTTACCGGTCAACTGCTCGCCGTTATCGAGTTCGACACAGACGGCTTGTTCGTTTTCCACGTGGATTGTCTTGACGCCCTTCCGGAGCTTCAACTCACCGCCAAGCCCTCGAAACCGTTTGACCAGGTGCTTCAGGATCAAGCGAACGCCTTTGTATGGTCGCGCGAATCCTTCGAGAAAGATGCTGCGAAACATGATGCAAAACTGCCCCCAAGCCATGTCGTGCTCGGCTGCGTTTCCGTACCACATCAGTGGACACAGGATCATCTCGATTAAAAGCGGATCAGAGATGGTGTCGCTGAGAACCTGTCGCCCTGAGATTTCGAATGCGGCTTGGTCGAGGTCATCGTAGTCGGCGATCTTGGCGACCAAGGCTTCGAAGTTATCGACTTGGCCGGGAAAGACTTTTTTGACTTCGCTGCGCAGCAGATCCAGCTCGTTGCTGAATCGCAGTTCGTGATCAGGAAATGCAATTCGTGAACCCTTCTGGGGAGCAAGAGCGAAGTCGTCGTACTTGAATCGCAGTTGCCGAAGGATTCGCGCCAGCGGGCCCTTCTTGGTACCCTTCTGAGTGAAGTTCGTGACCGCGTGCAGACCGACGTCGTAGTTGCGACCGTTGACGCGGTAGAACGAATTGAGGCCACCGATCGTGTAATGTCGTTCAAGAATGCAGACACGTTGATCGTAGTGCGCAAGCCGAATTCCGGCGGCCAAGCCCGACATTCCAGCGCCGATAATGATTGTGTCGTAGGGTTGGTTGTCGGACATTGTTGCTTCGTCGAAAATCGACTTGCCTATGACGCCACGCAGTCAACCATTTTCGGCGTCAGATAGTTGACGGTGCTGAACATCGAGGCCAACTCAGGATAGTCCTGCTCTGGAACGTTGACTTTGTAGCGCTTGCGAAGCTCCATCACGATGTCCAAAAAATCCATGCTGTCGAGTTCAAGCTGATCTCGAAAGTTGACTTCGTCTTTAAGATCCGTCAAGTCTTCATCGGGAGCGATGTCGGTCAAGATATCAAGGATGACGTTTTTAATTTGTTCAGGGGCCACAATGTTCTCCAATCCATACGTCAATCCGAACCATCCAAACTCAGGATCATCCCAATCGACGACTACAAACGTTGACCAACAGCAAACAGCCGATCAACGGAGTCTTTTAGTTACGCTAACTACATTCGCTTGATTACGGTTGCTGAATTGATGCCCAGCATCCCAAACGAGTTGTTCAAAATATAGTCGATTTTTTCGATTTCGCGAGGCTCGTTTTTCACCAAACCGGGGAGTTCACACTCCGGGTCCAAGTCGTCAACGTTGATAGTTGGATGGACGACACGATCTTCAAAAGCGACCAGATTTCCCGCCAATTCTAACGCACCTGCGGCCCCCATCGTATGCCCGATGAAACTTTTGGCGTTATTTACGTACGTTTTTTCTGACGCACCGAACACACGTCTGACAGCATCGCACTCCAAGGCGTCTCCCATCCCCGTTCCGGTAGCGTGAGTGCTGACGATATCCACATCCTCGGCATTGATGTGTGCTCTGGACAACGCCATGTTCATGCACTGCGATTGACGTTCAGGATTGGGCAATACGAAATCAGTCGCGTCGGTATTGATTGCGTAACCGACAATCTCGCCGTAGATTTTTGCGGAGCGGGCTTTGGCGTCCGACAAACGTTCGAGCGTGTACAAACATCCGCCTTCGGAGACGACGATCCCGTTGCGATTCTTGTCGAACGGACGCGAGGCCTTGGTCGGATCATCGTGAGTTGCCAGTGCGCCCTGGCTGGCGAATCCAGCGAAAATTCCAAACGTGTGAATGCTCTCCGAAACACCGCCAGCGATTGCAAGGTCGCATTCGTTCAAGCGAAGCATCTGCAAGCCCTGAATCAAACCGGCGTTGCCAGCCGCACAAGCCGCCCCAATCGTGTAGTGAGGCCCTGTGATCCCCAGGTTCAGCGCCACCTCTCCGGCCGGATTGTTTGCGACAGTTCGCGGATTGTGGTGATGCGACCAGACTTTCACGTCGTAGTCGAAACCACGAATCTCGTGAATTTCGGATTCGGTTTCCACGTTGCCGTGTTCCGTCACGCCGACGTACACGCCAACTCGCGAGCGATCCGTGTTTTCCCAATCGATTCCCGAGTCGTTGATGGCTTCGTGAACGCAATAACAACCGACGCTGCCGGCGCGGGTTCCACGACGAGCGTCTTTGCGAGTTTGATACTTGCGAACGTCAAAGTCGCAGACTCCAGCGATGGTTTTACCAAAGTAACGGATTTCGTAGTCTTCGACGCCGCTTTTACCATTAAGAAGCGACTCGCGAAACTCGCCAAGCGTGTTTCCGTTGGGGGACGTTAATCCGATTCCAGTAATCACGACTCGCTGGGAATCTGGAAGCTCGTCAGGTTTAGGGTAGGAAATCATTTAATCGGTTTCGCAAGGTTATCGCGCGAATCAATCAGGCCACGGAGTCAGATCAATCGAACCAGAAACAGTTTTCGGGTGTCATGGAACAAGCGACAAAACGGAGGCGTTTGCACCAAGAAAAGTTACCGCGTGGGCCATTTTTAGACAACCGGCGCTGGCGAATTGGGTAAAGATAATCACGCGAATATTACCTGAGCATAACCTAACCCGAGTTTAGTTCTGATTGGGGTTCGGGTTGCTGGTGGTCGAGCCCAAACGAGCCCCCAGTTTTCAAAGCCAGAACGAACCCTCAGAATCTGGGGCTGCTCGCTCTTGCCTCGCGATTCGACCCCCGCCACCAGGCTCGTCGCGTGATGAAAACCTCTTAGATTCGTTGGGAGTGAACCGCTAATGTTGAGTTTGTCGCGCGTGCAATAAAAAGACTGAGTTCGTCCCACTTCCATGCGATCTCGGATAGTCATTCCCTCGCAGGCGCGCTTGAATCGACCGTTTGGGCAATATTGGAGGCATGGTCGTCGCGATGAGCCAAAAGGAGATGTCGTCGCGTGAGCTGGCCAATTCAGACAGCACGATCTGACAGAAGAATCTGATTTAAAAGTTGGCTAGCGGGCGACTGCTACAAAGCGATGCATCAAACGCTGAATCTAGTGGTGCTATCTTCAACCGCAAGATGGGTGGTTACCAGCGTTTAGGCAAAACGAAATCAAGGAATCCAGCGCTATAGTCAATCAAGGTTTCTCGGTTTAACGCTGCATCTTGCCCGCAGAAAGTGATTGCAAGCTAGTCGGGTAATTTGAGAAAGCCCTCTTTTTAACTGCGGTAGCTCGAAGCTGTTGCCGATCAATCAAACACGGTTAGCTCAATCCTATTACCTCTACTTTCCGCAATAGTGCGTTTTCTATTGGGATCGGGAATGGTAGAGCGAGCCGCAAAACGATTATGAGTCAAGCAACACCTTCACCTCTGAATTGCAGAAAAACATGAACAGAATTACACAACTCGCCGTCATTGCTGCGGTCACTTTGATGTGCAGCACATCTTTTGGACAGTTCACTTTCATTACCCCAAACAACCTCAGTCCCTCACAAGGTGTCGGGGTTGGCCCACTTGGAAGCACTGGAAGCACCGTCAATTTCGATATCAGCAGCAACCTCGGCCTATCGACCGGCTCGGTCATTCTAGGGGTTGATAATGGTTTCACCAACGCCACACTTTCAGCCGCTGGCAATAGCGTGTGGACGGTCAGCGATGATGAAGAAACCACTTTCACTTTGAGTGGTTCGGTTCCAGTTCGCGCACAGGTTAGCCACGGACGATTCCTCGGATCAGATGTTGCCGCAAACGGGACTCAAGCTCGCGACGGAATCCGGACTCCAGCCACTGAAAGTTGGGTATTGGTTTCGAATCTGGATCCTGACTATCAGCAAGGATCGTTTCAGCCTGGCGCTGTAACTACGCAGTTTGTCGATCACATTAACACGTCCTCCACCATCATTGAGAATAATTCAACCGATTTCTTGTGGGAATCGACTCAGGCCGTTTCGACGTTTACTGTGTTTTCAAATAACACAACTGCTTTGAACAACAACTACTCTGTTGCATTCTCAGCTGTTCCCGAACCAGCCAGTGGAATGTTGATGACTTTTGCAACGGGTTTGTTCTTCCTTCGTCGCAAGCGTAGCTAACCAGGCGTGCCTGAACAGCGGGCCCTGACCTAATGGTTGTTACGAATCAGAGGCCATAATCGAAACTCAAAGCCCGGTCGATGACTGGGCTTTTTTCATGCGCATTGCATTGAAGAGCTTAATCCCTTGTTGAGCTGTATTTATGTGCAAGCGAATCGCCAAGCCGCTTCATTCCCTCAGAATTGGAAACACGCGGGTAGTAGCCAAATTCGTCTTTCGCTCGGCTGATGTCAAAATAATGGTTTTTCGCCAATTGAGCGGCGAGGAATCGAGTCATTCGTGGCTCCGATTTCAAATTACCCAGCTCATACAGCGACTCCAGTGCGTAACCCAACCGATAGGCCCAGTAATAGGAGATCGACTGACGAACTCGAGGCAAACCGGCCAAACCAAGGACTTCGTTGATCCAGCCCCAGCAGTTGACCGGATCGTCTTGCGATAGAAAGTAAGCACTCCCGCAAACTGGCGAATCGGGGCCCATTGCCTCAGCGGCCTGGATGTGAGCCATCGCAGCGTTGTCAATGTAAATCGTGTCGACTTGGTTGGTACCGTCCCCAACCCGCCTAAGCTGTTTGGATTTGGCTCGTTTGATCAATCGCGGAATCAAATGCCGATCGCCCGGCCCCCAGATTAGATGTGGGCGAAGCGCACAAGTCATCAAGTCGTAATGATCGTTGGCTTCAAGAACATACTTTTCGGCCAGAGCCTTTGAATGCGGGTAATGGCAAAGCCACTTTCGCGGATACGGCGCCGACTCGTTCACGTTGGCTTGGTGCTCGCCGTCGAACGTCACGCTGGGGCTGCTGGTGTAGACCAGTCTGCGGACTTTGTTTTGGATACACGCCTCGACGACGTTGCGAGTTCCAATCGTGTTGGTGCCATGGAAGAGTTTCCAAGGGCCCCAGATTCCGGATATCGCAGCCGTGTGGAACACCACTTCCTGGCCTTCGCAGGCTTGCAGAACATTTTCGAAACTGCGGATGTCACCGTGAACGGCGTTGACATTGAGTCCGGGCGGAACGTCTTCGCGACGCCGCGTCATCGCGGTGACTTCGTACCCTTGCTCAAGCAACTGCTGAACCAATTTTGAGCCAAGGAATCCATTGGCCCCAGTGACTAATGCCTTCACGTGTTACTCAATGTCCGAAAATCAGATGTCAATCAAAGTGAACGTCGTCGGTGGTCTCTCGAAGCAGATGATATCGTAACCACAAACGAAGCTACAAACGACCCGCTTGGGACGCGACTTTCGAGCCGAGGTTGCTGCCAAGCCGGTCGAAGCTGCCTACCGACGCTGCGTCTGGCTCAAATCGCTCGGGAGGGTCGTTCGAGGCCGTGTATGAGTTTGGACAGGATAAACATGATTGGCACGATGTGCACAATATCTTGTCAATCATGTAAATCCTGTCAAAAAATTCCTTGGTTAAACGAATCTGGGCAATTCAGCTTGTTTCACCAACGTTTTTGAATTCAACCCAGCGACCGTCGATCAATCGTTCGTTGGGAGCGAATCGGGATTTGTATTCCATGTGGCGAGAACCAGCGACGTAGTAGCCAAGATAAAGAAACTTCATGTTCTTCTGTTGGCAGTGCTGTATCTGTTTGAGAATCGAATATGTTCCCAGACTGTCGGAGCTGAGGTCAGGATCAAAGAAAGTGTAGACTGCCGAAAGCGTCTTTTCGCCTTGGTCGCAAACGGCCAGACAAACCAGTTGATCGTCCAACCAATACGTAATTTCAAACGAGTCAAAACAGCTTCTTACAAATCCCCAAACGTACTCGTCAGCATCGATATCGGAATCTCGTTTTGCCAATCCTCTCAACCTGCGGTGGCGATTGAATAGGCTCAACCGTTGAGGGTCAGATTGGAGCGGTCCGATCTTCTGAGTAAATTTCTGATCGCCCTTGCTAATGCGCCGACGTTGATTTCGACTGAATTGATAGTCAAAGCAATTGAGTCGAATCGCTTGGCAAGCGTCACAAGTTGGACAATTGGTTTGGTATATAAACTCACCGGTCCGACGATTCCCTTCAGCAAGCCGCTTATCGACTTGATCTGGCTTGATTCGCTCCAATGGCATGCGCAGTGGCATCCGGGCCGTTTGTCCGTCCAAATATGGGCAAGACTCCGTCTCGTCGATGATTACGATGTCGGTGGCTTCAGTTGCCTTCATAAGCCTTGCGATCGGTCCATTTGATTCTGTGATAACACTCACCATCCATTTTAAGGGTGTCCAACTTCTATAATCGTTTTTACTCGAAAATTGTCAAGTAAATCCAACAAGCCAAGCCGGTTCCGCAAACTCGTTTTTCCTTGTTAAAACGAGGGCAACTTTATCCGAAGTAGTTGAGTTTTGAACTATTCCAATTTGAATTGCAGGAGGTTGCGATGTATCCTATCCCGGAAAGTGCCTCCCCGATTCCCTACCCTTTTGGAGAAAACCGTATGATTTGCCGTTATGATACCTTGAGTTTGACATCATGTCTTACTGTGCTCCTTTTGACTGGACTTGTTGCTTCTCCATCGATTGCTGTCGCTCAAACTTGGCAAGATCAAATTGGGCTGACGGATTTGATCGCTGAGAAGGGGGCGGCTCTTGAAGACGGCTCTGGTGTTCGAGTCGGACTAGTGGAAGCTCAGGCTAGTCCTACAAATATCAACTATTTCCCTAACTCCGCGTCTTCACAGTTCACCGGAAAAGTAATTTCTGATGTCTCTTCAGGGTTCGGAGGGGCGACTGGAACCAGTTCTCACGCTACCACCGTGGCCACTAGATTATTTGGGAACACTGGGGGAGTAGCGCCAGGGGTGACTGATGTCTCTGTTTACCAGGCATCCGATTTTCTTAACAATTATCTTGGAACTGGGGGCAGCGCTCCAGGCACCGCTGCATTCGATGTGACTAACCACAGCTACGTTTCGAATGGAAACACTGCAGGAGCTATAGAGAACGCTTCGCAACGCTTGGATTATGTGATTAACCGAGATAATACCTTTGTTGCTGTAGGCACCAATAACGGGAGCGGGAACAGTACTCCAGAGTTGTTGGCTTCGAGTTACAATGCAGTTACTGTTGGGTTGACGAATGGGGGGCATGCGCGAGGCGAAACCGTTGCGGTTGATATAAACGGTAACTCGGTTAATTATGGTGTTGGGCGAATCAAACCAGATATCGTGGCGCCCGAGGCGGCTACTAGTTTTGCAACTCCTTTGGTTTCTGGTTCGGCAGCAATATTAAAGGAAGCTGGGGCTGGGACCAACGCTGCTGAAAACGAAACAGTTAAGGCAATCTTGTTTGCTGGAGCTACGAAGGAAGAGTTTAGCGGTTGGGACCGAACAATTGATCGGCCAATAGATGAAGTTTTTGGGTTTGGTGAACTGAATATTCGAAACTCCTACAACATTTTTGAAGGTGGGGAGTTTGAGGGAGTAAAGACAGGGGTTGGGAGTGGGACCGACATTGGGACCAACGGTTATGATTACGATCAGTTCGATGGTGACTCGGGTGCCGATGATCTTTTTTATGACTTTTCAGTTTTCGCCGATGGTGGATCGTTGTCAGCGGCACTAAATTGGAATGCGGAAATAACAGACGGTAATAACAGCCCATTTGCGTTTAGTCCTTCGTTCTCCGGTTTGGCGAATTTAGATCTCGCGTTGTTCGATTCATCCGGAACGTTGGTCGATCAGAGCATCAGCACTGATTACAACTTGGAGCATATCTATCAGCCGGACCTTGCCGCTGGAGACTACACACTTCGAATCAGTGGTGATAGTGCGACCGACTTTGGACTCGCGTGGCGTATTCAAGCTGTTCCAGAGCCGTCAAGTGCACTATTTATCTTGGGCGTTGGATTGATGTTGGTATCAAAGCGACGACGAGACATCCCCTAAAACGTTGCCTGTGGGAATTCGTCGAACTCGGAATACCGCTCCTGAGCCGGGTTTTCGAAGCGTGTAAACTCTCGGTGCCAATGCAAATCGACATCTCCGGTCGGTCCGTTACGTTGTTTTTCGATGATGATCTGGGCTTCGTGCTGAATGTCTTCGGCTTCGGGATCACCTTTGCGAAAATACGATTCGCGGTGAACGAACATAACCACGTCGGCATCCTGCTCGATCGCGCCCGATTCACGCAGGTGGCTGAGTTTGGGGCGGTGATCTCTGGAATCTTCGGCTTGTCGATTGAGCTGTGAAAGGCACAGAATTGGAGTCTTCAGTTCACGAGCCAGTCCTTTTAATCGACGAGCGATCTTGGCGACCTGCTCTTGCCGTGCATCATTGGAATTGTCGGGTTGAATCAGTTGGAGGTAGTCAATTACGATCAGGCCAAGCGATCCTTCACGACGCTTGATTCGTCTAGCCGCACCGGCGATTTCCGAAACGTTTCTAGTTGGTGAGTCATCGATAAACAAAGGCACGTTGGAAAGTTTTCCAGCACTCTCTTTAACACGCTGCTGGTCATCACGTGACAACGTTCCCCCGCGTAGCCGGTGTCCGTTGACACGTGAGACAGAACAAAGCATCCGCTCAATCAGCTCGATCGAGGCCATTTCAAGGCTAATGAACAATGCGGGCTTACGGGATTTCATCACTACGTTCTCAGTGATGTTCATGGCGAATGCGGTTTTGCCCATACTTGGACGAGCCGCTAGGATCACAAGCTCCGACGCGTGCAGGCCACCAGTCATCTGGTCAAGTTTGGTGAACCCAGTTTCAACCGTGCCCTCTTGGACCTCACCCGAAAGCCTGGCCTCCAAGCGATCCATCGCATCGACCAGAATTTCGTCGATCATTGCCAGGTTGTTTGATTGTCGGCTTTCGCGGATCGCAAACACCTTTTGCTCGGCGTCATTGAGCAGCGAATCCGGGTCGCCGTCAGGACGGTAAGCTTCGGTGAGCAAATCCGAGCAAGTCGTAATCAAGTTCCTGGCCGTGGCTTTGCTGCGTACGATGTTGGCGTAGTAGGTGACGTGGGCTGCGTTGGGAACTGACGTGAAGATCTCGGCCAATCTCGCCGCACCTCCAACGGTTTCGAACTCATTGGATCCAATCAAGCTCTCTCGCAGCAACAGCGGATCGATCTTCTTCCCAGCACCGTGCATATCCATGATGTGCCGAAACAGGATCTGGTGCGCCTCGTCATAAAAGTCGCCGGGCCGAATCAAGTTGACGATCTCGTCGCAGGTATCGGGCATCAACATGATGCTTCCCAGAACTCCTACCTCAGCTTCGAGGTTGAAGGGCGGCTGGCGATCGACCAGATCCGCAGGTTTTTCTCGCTTGGTGTACTTGCGGCGCTTTTTGTCAGATGTTGAGGCATCAAAGCTGTTTGACATTCCGTTGTTCCTTCATTGAGTCTTCTTGTTCAGGAAGGAGTAGAAACGCGGAGGCGCGGAGAGCGCAGAGTTTCCTTCATGAACTTTCTCTGCGATCTCTGCGCCTCCGCGTTTCAAAATCGCGTTTTCCTGAACCTTGGATTCGGTTAAAAATCGAAACCTTAAAATAGAACCTTGGGTCCGAGACAATCTTAAGGCAGCTTGGCCTAATCACAAGTCTCAAATGTTCGTTTGTTGATTGCACAAAAAAACGGGACCAGGTAAAACCCAGCCCCGATCATGATTTTGAAAAGCTGTCGAAACCTAGCTCGCGTCGCCTTCGACCGTTGGAACCACCCAGACTTTCATCTCAGTTTCGATTTCCTGATGCAAGTGAACTTTGACCGTGTAAAGTCCAAGCTCTTTCAAGACACCTTCGAGGCGAATTTGATCCTGAGTCAAGTTGATCTCGTTTTGCTTCAGAGCACTGATGATTTCCGCCGCACCGACACTACCGTAGAGGTGTCCTTCTTCGTTGGCGTTGGCTTCGATGGTGATGCTTTGCTTGGCAATCAGCTTGGCCTGATCCTTGAGATCTTTCAATCGACCTTGCTCAATTTCCTGCAGCTTGGCCTTATGCTTTTCGACCATTCGCTTGTGGTGGTCGCTGGCAACAGTGGCCAAGCCCTGTGGTAACAAGTAGTTGTTGGCAAAACCGGGTTTCACTTCGACAACCTCGCCCTGCTTTCCCAAGTGATCGACCGACTGGATCAGCAGAAGCTCAATCCCGCCGTTCTCACCACGCGGAAGGCGTGAAAAGTTGACTTTGTTGCGACGTTGTTTTTTCAGTTTGGATGGCATCGAAATTTCTCTCTATGTTCAAGTCGAAATCCGTTCGACATTCAGTTTGTGTCTTGTTCAAGCGTGATGTTTAAAATGGCACTTCGTCATCTGGCGGAGCACTTTGTGTGGGGGCTGCTGCAGCGACTGGTTGAGGCGCTGAAGAGTTTTGATTGCCCGAATGTGGACCTGACGATGAACCACCCCCCTTTGATCCGAGCATCTGCATTTTCTCGCCGACAATCTTGATCTTGCTTCGCTTCTGACCGTCTTGCTCCCAGCGATCGAGTTTCAAGCGACCTTCGACGAGAACCGGCGATCCCTTGGAAAGGTATTCTGCCGCAATTTCGGCTGTTCGTCCCCAGAGCGTTACATCGAAAAAATGGACTTCGTCGGTCCACTGATCATTTTTCTTGACTCGTTCGTTAACCGCCAGAGGAATGTCGGTTACTGCTGTGCCCGAAGGTGTGTATCGAAGCTCAACATCACGAGTGAGGTTGCCCATTAGTACGACTCGGTTGTAACTTGCCATTTCATTCTCCAAAAAACTTTAAACACGCCAAAAATTAATGCCCGTTGGGGCCGAATCCCTGGCGGAGGTTTAGGCGGTTTTCAATCCCTTGTTTCCGCATCAAAAGGAAAACCTCTTGATGATTGTACGTAGACCCGATGACTCGTTAGGTCACCAGTGTCGAAGTTTCAGCTTATTCAGCCGCTGCTGCGACTGTCTCAGCGGGTTTCTTGTCTTCAGCAGCTGGGGCTTGTTCAGCTTCCGCTGGCACTTCGCCTTTGGCGACTGCAACCATTGGCTCGACTAGGCGAGGGTCCAACTTGATCGCCAAGTGCCGAAGCACTGTATCGTTTAGTTGGCATGAACGATTGAACTTCGTCATTTTGGACGAGTCAATTCGGAAGTAGGTCAGCCAGTATGCACCTTTGCGATGGCCGTTGATTGGATAAGCAAGTTTTTGCTCGTTCCAAAGCCGACTGGCAAGCAGCTCACCTCCGACTGATTTTACCATCTCTTCGACAGAGTTGGCCGCGCCGGTTGGATTGCGAGCGTAAGCGTTCGCATTAAAGATGAACATGCATTCGTAAACATTCTCAGCCACGTTCGAATTCCCTTTTAATCTTCGTTTGGTTGTGTTGTTTGAGTTAAGTCGCCTGCCAACTGGTCTGGAATTTCTGAATCCAGATTTTGTCGCTTTTTATCTTGTTTCTTTTTCGGCTTGTTAGGGTCTGCATTGAACTGATTCATTGCGGGCTGAATTCCTTCAGCTACCCAAACTTCTACGGCCTTGGTTGCTCGAGCAACCGAAAGCTCCATTTCACCGGCTTGTTCCTGAGAAAATTTCCCAAGGACATAATCGGCGACGTCCCACTGTGGCGGAGGACGTCCAACTCCGACTCGCAATCGCCCAAACTCTCGAGAACCAAGGCGATTGATGATGTCTTTAAGTCCGTTTTGTCCGCCTGCGGAGCCACTAGGTCGAAATCTCAACCGTCCGGCATCCAAATTTATGTCGTCGCAGATGACCAGAATATCGGCCAAAGGCAACTTGTAGAAATCGACCGCCGCCCTCACGCTTTGACCACTAAGGTTCATGAACGTAAGCGGGCTAAGCAAAATCGTTTTCTGATTGTTAATTATTGTTTCGGCGACCTCCGCGTTGAATTTCGCTTTGGGCCGTCCGACATCATAACGTTCAGCCAAAAAAGCCAAGACTTCAAAGCCAATGTTATGACGCGTTGCGTGATATTGTTTTCCGGGGTTACCCAGTCCAACGACAAGTTTCATTGATCTGTTACCCTTTGACCTCAGCTAAATTGCACACCTTGATGCAATCCAGTCGTTGGTCATTCCTCTTCGTCTTTCTTTCCGATAATCTCTGGTTCGTCGGCACCACCTTCAGCATCCTCGCCGGCTTCTTTCTCGACCAAGACAGAGCAGGAAACGATCGGTGTCGTCGCGGCTTCGGCCAATGTGGCACCTGCAGGCAGTTCGACATCACCAGCCGAGATTGACTGCTCAACCTCAAGGTCGACAATTTTGATTTCAAGTTTCTCAGGCAGCATGTTGGCCGGGCAAAGAATGGTAAGTTCGTGTTGGTGGAAGTTAAGAGTTCCACCTTGTCGCGTACCGGCTGCTTCGCCTTTTAGTTCAATCGGCAACGTGACTTCAACGGCTTCGTTGGCGTCAACCCGAGTTAGGTCTAGGTGCAGGACTTTGACTCCAAAAGCGTCCCACTGAACCTCTTTGATCAATGCGCTTTCATTCGCGCCGCCTTTAAGATTAACGATATGACTACCTTGATCGATCGCCTTACTCAGGTCGCGCTCGCTTACCGACAACATGACCCCTTCCTCGCCATGCCCGTAAAGCACTGCAGGAATCTGTCCGGTCTGACGCAACCGTTTCATTCTCAATGATCCGGTCTGCTCTCGTTTGGTAACGTTAAGTACTTCTGCCACTTGAATGACCCAAAAAAATGTCTCTTAGAATTGTATTTACAGACAGATACCCAAATGTTGATTGGGAACTGTCGCGGCCCACGATCCATCTGGACCCATCTTGCACAAGCTCTGGCAAGGACGAAATGACTTTGCTGGCTTGCTGAAAAAATGTGCTGTCTTGGACTCGGCATTTTGGCAGAATTTGTGGCTTTTACAAGCCCAAGTTGAGTTTTTGCAAGCTTTTCAAAGCCATTGGTGTGAAAGTGCATCGGCAAACGTGCTTGGGAGATTCGCCCAGCAGTGTTGGGTTGGGTTTGCGTGGTCGATGCCAAAACGATCTGCGACCGAGCCTGCGGTTTTTTCAAAACATTCCTCAACAGCATCAAACCGGGGCTATCGCACAAACGGCTAATGAAATCACAACCTAAAAAATCACAACCCTACCCCCCACTCCATGGCCTTGATGCTGACGCAGACGGCAGATTGACCAAGCAACAGAACAGTCCACACGAATCGGCTTTTAGACCTCGACTCACAGAAAAAACAAGCGATAATCGAGCCGAATTGAAGCTTCGCAAGGAGCTTTCGCGCAGTTAAAACAATCACCTTTTGAAGAGGATACAGGGAATGGCAAAGAAAGAGCCAAGCAAAAGTGCTCGTGCTCAAAAGTTCGAATACGTCGAACCGATCGGCTTGCGCGTGTTGGTCCGTAAAGACGAACCGAAGAAGAAAACCAAAGGCGGCATTGCTCTGCCCGACTCTGCCGAGATTCCCACCATCACCGGACGAATCGTGACTATCTCTGCGGCAATCGAACACGACGAAGACTTGCCGCTTCGCCAATATGACAAAGTTCTTTTCCACCCGGGAAATGCGATTCCTGTTGATTTCGAATCCGACAACCAGCTTTTCGTCGTTCCAGCCGAAGACGTCGTTGCAGTATTTCGTCGGGACGAACCGACGCGGGACTAGCGATTTCAAGTCTCCATGCTAAGTCTGCCCATTCGTCTGGCTAACTATCGGAGTCGGCGAGCGAAGAGCCAAAAATCGCGCTGATGGATTTGTGCTGGTGGATTCGCTTGATCGCTTCGGCGAGAATCGGGGCTACCGACAACACCTTCATGTTGGGCAGCCGCTTTTCAGGCGGGATTGGAATGCTGTCGGTCACGACGATGCTGTCGATCGGGGCTTCGCGAAGCCGTTTGATTGCCAGGTTCTCTTCTTTGCCACTGGCTTCATCAACAAGTGTTCCAGCGAAGATTCCGTGTGAAGCCGCCACGTGAATCTCTTTGGCGCCATTTTTCTTGACTAGCTCTGCGGCTCCGCAAATCGACCCAGCCGTACTGATCATGTCGTCAAACATCAGGGCGATCTTTCCCTCGATCGGTCCGCCGATAATGTTCTCTTGGGATACCTCATCGGCTGACAAACGACGCTTGTCGATGATCGCAATGTTTCCACCAAGTCTTTTGGCATGGCCGACTGCGCGCTTGATGCTGCCCTCGTCGGGACTCACGATCACCAAGTCTTCGTTGGGGATTTTCATTTCGCGAAAGTGATTGTTCAGCACTCTCGCGGCGTACATGTGATCGACAGGAATATCGAAAAAGCCCTGAATCTGAGCGGCGTGCAAGTCCATCGCGAGAACGCGATCGGCTCCAGCCCGGGTGAGCATGTTGGCGACCAGTTTGGCGGTGATTGGAACACGACCTTCGTCTTTTCTATCTTGGCGCGCGTATCCATAATACGGAATAACCGCAGTGATTCGCTCGGCGCTGGCTCGCAGGCACGTATCGATCATGATCAACAGCTCCATCAACGTGTCGTTGACCGGAGGCGATGTCGGCTGGATCAAGAATACATCCCGACCTCGAACGTCTTCGATCTTGCAATGGAATTCGCCGTCAGGAAAAGTCGAAAATCGACACTGGCCGATGTCCAAGTGCAGGTAATCGGCAATACTCTTGGCAAGTTCCGGATGGGCTCGGCCGCTAAAGATCTTCAGTTCACGCATAGAAAAACACTTCCTCAAGAGCGTTGCTGCAAACGACGTAAATCAGTTGGCCATATCCTTCATCGCTTTTTCAACATCGGCTAGATGCTCTACCGTGTTAACGCTAAGTGCTTCAATCGGCTTCAAAACCGGCAACGCTCGCACGTCTTCGTCATTGCCCATCAGGATCTTGGGCAAGTCAGTAATGTAATACTCTTTTTGTTTGTTGTCGTCGGTCAAACTATCCAAAGCCCCCAGCATTTTCTGGCAGTCGAAAACGTAGGTGCTCATGTTGACTTCTGCAATCTTTCGCTGCTCGTCGGTCGCGTCTTTGTGTTCCACGATCCCAGTGAATTTGCCATCGGAATCTCGCACAATTCGGCCAAGTCCTTCTGGGTTCTCGTGGATCAAGGTTCCGAGGATACACGCGGGGTTGGTCTCCTGGAAATCGTCAATCAGGGCTTTGATCGACGAAGCCTGCATCATCGGCGAGTCACCGGCGACTACAACAACAGGACCATTGTGGCCGGCCAATTGTTCACGGCACATCATGACGGCGTGGCCGGTTCCAAGCTGCTCAGATTGCAGGGCAAACTGGATCGAGTCGTCGTTGCCGAGCTTTTCTTTCACAAGTTCGGCTTTGTATCCGACGACGACCACCATTTTTGATACGCCAGCGGTTCGCAATGCGTCGAGTACATAATCAACCAGCGGACGTCCGTTAGCCTCGCAGAGAACTTTGGGCAGTTCAGATTTCATCCGGGTGCCCTTGCCGGCGGCCATGACAATTGCGATCGGTGCGTCCATTTTGATTTCTTCCGGAGGTATTGCTTTGGTCTAAGCGTCAGCGTCGCGGCGTTGGAGCCCCACGACAATTGAGTTGCTCCATCAAACCTTATTGCTCGTTCTTTTTCCAGACCCCTGCCCAGATTAAACGTTGCTATGTCGTGTCCAGGGGCAGGAGGAATTGGGAAGCCTACAGGCTTGCGCGTTGAGGCTGTGATTTTATTTGCCATTTGGCGATAGCTCCGGTTGAACCGGCATTAACTGTGGCTATCGCCAAAACGGCGGATGTTGTTAGGGAGGGTATTGAAAAAAACACGGCCTCTTCGAGCCTCGCACGGCATCCAGATCCGCGCCTAGTATTTCATTTGTTTCTTAGATCCGACCAATTGGCCCACGGGCGCTAGGCGACGAGTTTTCCCAAAGCACAACTAAGCGAAGAGTTTCAGTATTGCTTCATCGTCCAGCCGTTTGGCAACATGGTCAACGTGTGAAAAATCCATTTCCATGCTGTGCTTGGTCGGAACCGCAACGGTGTAGGCTCCCGCTGCTGCAGCGGCGGTACTTCCCGTGAAACTGTCTTCAAGCACCAACATTGAATCGGGCTCAACGCCCAGCCCTGAAGCAGCTGCTAAATAAACTTCCGGATGAGGTTTGCCGTTAACGACGTCTTCGGCGGTCAAAACAAATTCGAACCTTGGTTCAAATTCAAAGAAACCAAGCGCTCGGGCAGCGAAATGTCGATGGCTGCTGGTCGCCACGCACTTGGGGACTTTCTTGCTTTCAAGCAACTCCAGCAACGACTCCAATCCGGGCATCGTTTCGATTCGAGTTGGAAGCATATATTCAAAGATTGTGTCGCATTCGGATTGCAGCTCGGCGATCGAATCAGCCAAACCGCAACACTCTCGCATGATCTCGAAGGCTTTGTTGCCTGGCAAACCCATCATGGCCAGTTTTAGCTCCCGAGAGAATTTCTGGCCTCTTCGGTCAAGCAAAATCATCCCGACTTCGTCGTAAAGGTCTTCCGTGTTGAACATCAAACCGTCCATGTCGAAAGCCACGGCTTTAATCTTGTTTGGGGGCATTTCGTCGTCTGGATTGCAGATATGCTGGAGAGTTGGTGAAGACTATTGGAGCCAGGCAAGAGTGGTTGCAACAAAAAATGCAGGAAGCTCCACCGTAGTGGCGTTTCCTGCATAATGGGTTTGCTTCGACGGACTCGCGTCAACATCGACTCAAACTCCTTCGGCCTCGTTACTGGACATTTTGATTAATAAGACTTCAGTGGTCAATGATCGTTTGAGGATAACCTTTAAAACAATGGCTTTAAGCACTTTTTGGCAAGTCGGTAATCTGAGCAATGTGTTTCTTCATACCGATCTAATGTTCAAACTGAGAGATGGGCTATGGGCTCGCGGGAGAGGCATGCAATAGCGCCTAATGCCCAATGGCCCTTACTTTGTAGCGGTGGAGCGCAAGCTCCCCGGTTTTATTCAAGCGGAACTCTGAGAAACCGGAGGGCTCGCGCCCAAACGCTACAATTTTGCAGGCGAAGTAAGGGCCATTGGGCGCTAGCCTTAAGCCGGAAATTACGAAACAGGCTTACTGCTTACTCACGGAAAATCAATGTTCCAGCAAACTCGGGCATCTATCGACTTGATCGCAGGGCTTGTCGGTTGGTTAGATTTGGTAAGCGGTTCACTTCTGTTTTTATTTGGGTTTGCTCTGGTCGTCGGCCCGTTCATTTTCGCGATCTACATCCTCCTGCAATTGGATCGAGCAGCAAAGGAACGCAAGAAGACGTATGGGCAAGCGAATTTTCGCTTCATGATCGTTGACTTTCTCAGCTTGATCTTGCTCGTTCAGATGCCCTTCAGCTTTATTGGGTTCGACCCGCGGGATCAGACGAGTATGGTCCTGATCGGTTTGTCCCTTGTTGCGATCTTGTTGGTCTGGCTTACGAC
>CALJOA010000038.1 GCA_937981585.1 uncultured Pirellulaceae bacterium
AAATCCAAAAGCGGCCAAACCCGCAAACCGGCTCAGGCTTGAAAAAGCCTGAAAAACCAAGCAATTAACCATAGCAACTAACACCAACTTGGCCGCTTTTAACCCGCAACTTCGTGGCCGCTTTTAACCCGCGAACTGACACTTTCCCGCATCTTCTAATTTCCTCAGAGCTCGATACATCGCTTCGTGTGACAAGTTAAGGTCATCAGAAAAACTCTTTTTTCCGACTGCTGTTACATAATGTCGGCACTTGTGTATAATTGCCGACAAAAAGTAACAGCCGCGAAACAATGCCTAAAACAAAGAAACAACAAGTTCTGGAACTGGTCCGTAAACAAGGTGTGCTGCGGCCACGTGATCTCGATCAATTCAAGATCGCAAGGGTTTACCTAAGTCGCATGTGTGATGAACGACTCCTCAAGCGAGTCGTCAGAGGCATCTACACTCTTCCTGAAACCAACCTCGACGAAGGAACTGAAATCGAAGAGGTTTGTCGTCAGATCCCCAAAGGTGTCATCTCGCTGATCTCTGCACTCGAATACCATAATCTCACGACCCAGATACCAGGTTCCGTCTGGGTCGCAATTGAACATAAATCGCGCGCACCAAAAATTACCTATCCGCCAATTCGACTAATACGCTTCTCAAAGAAACTTTTTGAGTTTGGCGTACAAACCAAAAAGGGAAACACAACTCAAATCCGTGTTTACAGTCCCGCCAAGACCGTTGCCGATTGTTTCCGATTTAGAAACAAAATTGGCCTCGATGTAGCCATCGAGGCGCTGAAGGATTGCCGAAGAAAAAGAGCAGCAACGATCGACGAACTTTGGGAAGCTGCAAAAGTTTGTCGAATGTCGAAAGTGATGAAGCCATACATGGAGGCAGTTGTGTGAGTAAGTCCAATCTCGCCGCCTCGATACGGCAGCGGCTAAAAAATCATGCAAAGGAATCAGGCGAAAGCTTCAACCTAATCCTTGTTCGTTTCGGTCTCGAGCGCCTACTGTATCGAATTACAGTAACACAGCCAAAAGACTTGTTCGTTTTGAAGGGAGGTGCGCTCTTCTACTGCTGGACGGAAAAACTCCACCGACCCACACGCGATATTGACTTTCTTGGAACGGGCGATCCATCACCAGAGCGTTTCCAGGAAATCTTTACGGAAGTGATTTCAACCCAGTACGAAGATGGGTTGGTATTCGACAAAGACTCTCTCGTCGTGGACACCATGCAAGATGACCAACAGTACAGTGGACTCCGAGTGTCACTCGTGGCTTATCTGGAAAACGCGCGAATCAATTTGCAAATTGATATCGGATTTGGTGACGCCACAGTTCCCGATCCGGAAATTGTCGAGTACCCCGTACTGCTCGATCTCCCTGCGCCAAATATTTGGGCTTATAAAAAAGAAACAGTGATCGCAGAAAAGTTTCAAGCAATGGTCGATCTCGGAATCGCCAACAGCAGAATGAAGGACTTTTTCGACCTTTATGCATTCGCACTTAATTTCGAATTTGACGGCCGGGAATTAGCCGAAGCAATTAAGGCTACGTTCGAGCGAAGGGAAACCGAGATTCCGGACGAGTTGCCATTGGCTCTAACGCCGGAATTCTCTCGGAACGACGACAAACAGAAACAGTGGACCGCTTTCGCAAAGAAGTTAGATTTGAAAATTACGCTCGAAGAAACGGTTCAGACAATTGCAGGCTTCATCATGCCGTGCATTGGTGCGCTCTTAACACAAGAGCCATTTGCCAAAAAATGGAACGAAGAAAAGTGGCGCGAATCGTAAATATGCTTGCCGATTCTGGAAAAAGGTATACGAAAGGAACGTAGTTCAATCTTCTAACGACAAGCTACGCCTCCGTTCCTCGCAGGCTTGGATTTCGACAACCACATTCAGTTATCGAACAATCGAATCCTGATTAGGGCGTAGCCACTTCTTCTTATCGGTTGTATCCAGGCAGGCATTGTCTCGCCGGCCTAGACTATGACGTCATCAAAAAACACTTCGTTCACATCGACCGTTGAATTTATTCCGTTGGCTGTCGGAGCTCGACCAATTTCCCGACGTCAGCAAAATAGTCTAAAATCTCGTGCCCCGAGACTTCGCACTCAGTTTTCGACTTGGTGTACTCTCAAGGCTATCCTCACCTTGAGTAGAACTGGCTATCGAGTGTAAATTCGTGGCTCAACACCGAGGTTTCATCGGTGTCTGCCGACTTTCTTCACGCTGAACGACTGCAATGAAAATTAGTTTTTACAACTCGCTGACCAATCAACAAGAAGAGTTTGCGCCGATCGTGCCAGGCAAAGTCTCAATGTACAGCTGCGGGCCCACCGTTTACGACTTTGCTCACATCGGAAACTTTCGTTCGTTTCTATTTGGTGATTTGATTCGTCGTTTTCTTGAGTTGACCGGGTATGAAGTCCACCACGTCATGAACATCACCGATGTTGGCCACATGGTTGAAGGCGAAGCCGACAAGATGATGGAGGCGGCCAATCGCGTTAAGCTCAACAAGAAAGATGGCCGTGTTCCCGAAGGCGCGATCGAAGATCCCAATGATCCGTATCAGATCGCCGACTACTTCATGAACGCGTTCCTCGAAGATGGACGTCGGCTCGGTTACAAGGTCGCTTACGAACATCCTCAAAACGTGCCGCGCGCAACCGATCATGTCGAGGGAGCCGACGGAATGATCGGGATGATTCAAAAGCTGCTTGACAAAGGGCACGCCTACATTGCTGACGATGGCGTGGTTTACTACAGCGTTGAGAGCTTTCCGCAGTACGGCTCGCTCAGCGGTAACACGCTTGAGAACATTCGCAGCGGTGAGGGTGGCCGAGTTGATCAAGCCAATCAAGCTCAGAAGAAACATCCTGGTGATTTCATGTTGTGGAAGCCCGACCAGCATCACATCATGAAATGGGATTCGCCGTGGGGCGTCGGTTACCCCGGTTGGCACATCGAGTGCAGCGTGATGGCTCGTGCGTTGCTTGGTCAGGACGTTATCGACATTCATACCGGTGGAGAGGATTTGATCTTCCCGCATCATGAATGCGAGATCGCTCAAAGCTGCGGGGCAACGGGCGAGGACGCTTTCTCCAAGTTTTGGATCCATGCACGGTTTCTGTTTGTCGAAGGCGAGAAGATGTCAAAATCGCTTGGCAACTTTTATACAGCCCGGGATGTGTTTGAAGGCAAAGTCCGTGACAAAGAAACCAATCAGCCTTGCGGCAAAAGTTTCCACCCCTCGGTGCTGCGTTACGAGTTGATCAAGTCGCACTATCGTTCAAACATGAATTTCACTTTGAAAGGGTTGGTGGATTCTGACAAAGCGATCGCTCGACTGGTCGAGTTCCGCACCGAACTGGAATCTAAAACCGGCGGGGAATCGGCAGAGGTTGATCTATCTCATCCGGTACTCAACGAGTTTGCATCGGCTCTGGCTGACGACTTGAATATTTCGGCGGCGCTGGGAGTCGTGTTCCCATGGGTCAAAGGAGATCATCCAGATCCGCGTGAGTCGTTGGCGGTTTGGAAGAAGATTAATTCTGTGCTTTCGATCGGACCCATCAATGAAGGGACCGAGAATGCAGTGGAAGAAGCTCCGTCTGGTCCTGATCCCGAGGCTCTTGAGCAAGCCCAACAATGGGCCAAGGAAATGGACGCCGCTCGAAAGAACAAAGACTGGGCGACATCGGATGCGCTTCGAGACAAGATTCACGAAGCCGGATTTGAAGTGCAACAGGGCGAGGACGGCTCGACAATCAAGCGAGATTTGTCGTAGCTGCGACCGAATGCTGGAGGCCTGCCTTGGTGCAGAAACAAAAAAGCCGCACCGGATTTGGTGCGGCTTTGGTTTTTACGGCTCGACTTGTCTGTTACTTCTTTGGGGCCGCCGTGCTGCGGAATACAGCGGTTTCCTGAACTCCACCAGTGTTGTTGGGAGTGTAAGTTTTCAGGTTCCCGTGCTCTTGCCCGGTGTAAGTGTTTCTCCAAACTTCGCCTTGCTCGTAGCCAACGACTTGACCAGCGCTGTTGTAGACAGGTCGGCGAACGTACTGGCTGGTGCCGTTATAGCGACTTGCATCGCGACCATAGTCGTAGTAGGTGTTATTCACTTGTGAGTTGCGAGTGTCCCATCCGCCTGTCTGTGGGTTGTAACCGTTGAACTGGGTTGGAGTCACATAGACTGGACCGCTTACTCGCCCCGGATAGATCGTTTGAGCCGGGACCCCAAATCCTGGGGCGTAACCTGGAGCAAAAGCTGGTGTTCCAATGACTCCGCCTGCTGGAACGGTTGGCTGAACGACTGGTCCGTAATCACCGTAAAGGATCGTCTGGGCCTGCGCCTCGGCTGCGAAGGCTGCAACTACAACTGCCATTGCACAAACTAAAGAATAGAACTTCATCGTCTCGCTCCCTGAAAAGTTGTTGTGAAAAAGAAACGTCACCGTCTCGACGATTGTATGGCAATAACAAACGGCATGCCAAAACAAAAAGTTTTTTTCGAAACGAAAAGGTCGAGCCGATGTTGCGAGTGAAAAGTCACGTCCAGGGTTGAGTTTTTTGTTATGAATGTCGTCACGATGTACTGAGTTGAAGAGTTCTGCGTGGGCTTCCCTAGCAACGTCAGCGAATCTTTTTGACTGCGCAAGACGAGTTGCTCAAGTCGTTTTGATGTCACGCTAATTGAATCTCCGATTCACGTGCCCCCATCCTTGGAAGTCCATGCCTTCATAGCCTCAGACGGAAGACATCGTTGCTTGGGGAAGGAAACCACAAGAGCCGCAGAACTCAGTGACGACAAAAAAGGAAACTGGGTAAAACGATGTCGCTAAATGAAAACGTTCAATACAGCCAGGTTTATGAACGTTATAAAAAGCAACTAGGCGCCAACAGTTGGTCCAGCCGAACGGAGCGTCGGGATGGCAGCGCTGAATGGCAGCGCTAAATCGCAGCTGGATAGTTAGCCCTGCTCAAGAACTTTAAGCGTGATTCCTTCGATCATATCGCCAGCGGCTTTTCGAAACTCAAGCATGTGAGGAGCTTCAAGGTGCGCATGAAGTGCAGCCACCGACTCCCACTTTTCTATCACGACAACTGCGTTTTCGTCTTTGGATTGTCGCTCGAGTTTTGCGTCCACGTCGATTGCGGGAAAATACTCGGCACAACCGTCTTCGGCCAAGACGGCCGGAACGTTGGCGTTGAAGACTTTGAGAAACTCGGATCGTGTGCCTGGTTTCAAGTTTATCGTGGCAATAACGCTGATCATCAAATGCTCCGGTGTTTTCGGTATGCAAGTCCTTCATGCAGCACGACATTTTAACCGACCGATCGGTTGGCGAAATCCCGGTAATTGGCTCGCTCGGAAATGATGAGGCCTTGTTGATGATTTGTTGATGATTTTTAGGGTGGCTGGGGTCGAACGTAGTGAG
>CALJOA010000039.1 GCA_937981585.1 uncultured Pirellulaceae bacterium
GCATTGCGCGAATAAAGCACTTCTCTGGCTTCCACCGAGAGCATTAGCTCAAGCAGTTCCAGATTGTCATCCCGAACTATAGTTTCTTTGACAAAGTCGCGATCCAGTTCCAGCAGAACCTTGACCAAGCGTGGAAAGTAACCTCGTTTAGCGATTCTCAGCAAGCCCGCCGATGGATTGCGTCCCTGTTGCCTTGCGTACATCGACACGACCTGGGCAAACCTTTCGCGGAGGCGTTCGCGGGATTTGAAACAAACTGAATCGTACCAACCGAACACCAACTCGATGTCGTGCGGCGGAACTTCCTTCAAACCTGCGAGGCTCAGTTTCTCGCTGGCTTGAACATTCCTTATTTTTTCGATTTCGACCAAACACTCCTGAGCCGGCAAGCCCATGACGGCGGTCCGTTCTTCCTGTTTAAGCCCGCGAAGCCATTCATAATATTGCTTTAGCACGTAAAGCCGCTCACCCGCATCGTCACGCGATCGCATATCCTGATCGAACTCCTTGAGCGCACCCTGCTTCGCCTCAGGCTTGGCAAGAAACTCAGACATCTGCTTTTCAAGCCGAAGCTTATCCTGCGCCGAAAGCGATTTGATATACGACTTTCGTGCCTCAAGCTCTTCAGGCAGTGCTGTTGAAACTTCGGTTTCCTCCACGCCGGGCGTCAGTTCAGGCCCGATCGCACTACTACCAGAAAACAGCTCCAAAAGTCCGTCAACGAACTCATTATCATTTCCAGCAACCGTATAGTAGGGATGACGATCGATAACCGAAAGATTCTCCAACAGAATTCGGTCTGGCTGGTTTTGCTTGTTTCGCATCAGCCCGTAGCTGGTCGCAAAAAGAAGCACCGGAATCCCAACCATAACCGCCGCTCGGAGCCCCCACACCCAACCTGGCGCGGAGCGCCGGCGTTTTACCTCATCGCCAAACGCCAACTCCATCGTGGTCTTGGTGAACGATACATCGGGATTTCCCTCAGAAACCCGGTCGAGCAAATCCCAGGTCTGTTGAAGCTGCTGCATTTCTGCCAGATACATCGGATCGCTCCCCAAACGCGCTTCAACGCGCTCGATGGAATCCTGATCCAGCTCTCCGTCTAGGTAAGCGGTCAATTCTTCGATGTCTGAGACTTCTTCCAAAACTCTATCTCGTTTGATTGTAAAAACCTAAATATCTTGGGGTGAAGCCACGCTGACCCAGCGTCACCTGGCACTTCAAGCTCAGCAGGAGTTTCGTCCTCCCGAGCAAACAGTTGATAAAATAGATGCTGCCTAGCCACCGTCCTCCTCGATATCAAGCGACTTTGAAAGCCGGCCTGATTCGAGATACGGATCAAGCGCGTTTTTCAAATTTCCGCGAGCCCGAGACAACAGCGATTTAACAGCCTGAGTTGTCAAATCCATCGTCGCGGCGATTTCGTTGTAGCTCATCCCCTCGTACTTGGATAACAGCATCGCCATGCGCTGCCGTTCACCAAGTGACTGAATCGCTTCTCGAACGACAGCCTCCATCTCTTTTTGATCTGCCAGCCGCGTCGGCATCAGGGTGCTTTTGTCTTTGGCCATCGTATCGAGCGGACGAACTGGCATCGAACCCGAAGGCGAGGAAACCAAATTGACTTCTTTTCGACGGGATGACTTGCGTATCCAATTGCTGGCGACGTTGTGCGTGATCGTGTAGAGCCAAGTCGAAAACTTTGCCGTCGGAACATAACGTTCGCGAGCACGGTAAACTCGCAAGAAAACGTCTTGCGCCAATTCCTCGGCGTGAGCTCGGTCTCTGACCAAATGTTCCAACACCATTACCAATCTTCTTTGATGTTTTTCAACCAGGTTTTCAAAAGCCGCCGCGTTCCCCTCGCGCACCTGTAGCATCAAACGTACATCGGGATCGAGCAGTTCGTATTTTGTTGCTTTTTGAAGTGAAGAGTCAGAAACGGACAACTTACTTTCGTCTCTATTTTTTTCCCCGTTGCGACTACGTTTCGTCTACCAACGGAGCTTTGGGAAAAACTGCATGTCTCTTTTGATCACGCGAATGTCTTTGACCCACGGAGCTTTAAACCACCGTTTTGCATCAAAGTTTTGCCATCAGCCAATTATTTCGCCATCAGCAATCTTATTCTGTAGTTGGGCCAGAAAACAATTGAGGTAGACTGATTCTAACGTTCCAATCTCAAATGACCATTTGCACGAATAAGAACATGAATCCGGACGACCCTGTATGCCTCTGCTTCCACGTAACGCGGCGGAAAGTCGTCAATTTCATTCGGGTGGAAAAGCCGAGACGACCAAGTCAGTTGAGTGAGTGCTTTGGTGCCGGAACCGGTTGCGGTTGGTGCCGCCCCTATTTGGAACGAATTCTTGAAGATTCCAACCGGGCAATTCAACAGCCAGCCAGTCCTGCGTCATCAGCCGATCAAGACTCGGCCACCGAGAACTCACCCCCACCGGTCATCGAGATGACTGCCCAGCAGTACAGAAAAGCCCGCTCCGCGTACGTCCGAAAAGGCGGGGGAACCCCGCCGCCGGGGGCTACCCCCATCGATCCGATTGATCAATCAAGCGACCAGTGACCGCTCAATTGCCACCAAAGTTTGTGAGAATGGGTCGCTATTCAAATCGGAGGCAAACCGGTAGACTGGGAACCTTAGTTTTCGACGATTTCCCAGATTTCTCCTGAACAAAAGACAGATCCAAATGGCCAAGAAGAAGGCTACAACGAAGGCAGCCAAGAAAACGACCAAAAAGGCAGCCAAGAAAACAACCAAGAAAACCGCCAAAGCGAAAAAGGTGGATGAGAAGGTAGCTGAAACCGAAGAAGAGCCAGCTCCAAAGAAAAAGAAGAAACGGAAGTCGCGAGCCAAAGCGGCTGAGCTGATCCGCAAGAAACTCTTCTGGGGTGTTTTCAACCACGCCATGAAACGTGTCGCGCTCTATGAGTTCAATCAACGCAAAGCGGCTGAAAAACGTGCCAAAGAGCTTTCGCCCGAAGGCAAGCCCCCTCACTTTGTCCAAAAAGTGAAGGAAGAAATCGTCGTTGAGAAAGAGAAGAAACTGACGGCCAAGCAGAAGAAGGAATTGGCAGCGCTGGAAAAAGCAGAAGCCGCCGAAGCCGAGGGCGCCAAAAAAACCACGAAGAAATCAGCCAAAAAAACTACCAAAAAGGCAGCCAAGAAAAAGTCCAAGAAGTAGTCGGTTTTGCGTCTCTTTCATTCCAGAGGATCCAGAGGAGTCTTTGAAAGACTCCTCTAGGTAAGCTTCTCCATGCTCGGCCTTGCAGTCAATGCTGCGGTCTGGAAACCTGCGAATCAACCTCAGGAGAAATCTCCGACGTCTCATTTGCGTGTTTTGCTAAGCTCAAGCCTCTGCATTGGGGCGGGTGCTTGATACTTGATCTCATAACGGCGGGGTAACGTATCCCGACGAGGCGCATCTTGCCAACGTCGCTCCGGTAAAGTTCTCCCGCCGCGAATCGGAATCTGCCATCGCCGCTGCGGGAGGGTAGAACCTCCACGATCGGGAAGAGTCTCCAAACCGCCACCGGGCAATGTACTCCAGCCACCACCAGGTAACGTATTCCAACCTCTCCCAGGCAGCGTATTCCAGCCGCGACCAGGTAACGTTGACCCACGGCCAGGCAAGGTGCCCATACTTCGACCTGGCAAACTTCCCCATGCACCAACGGGCATCGTACCACTATCGTAATCTTGTGAACCATTGTCTTGGTTGCCAGCGTTTCGCTGGGCAGCTCGCCACTTGGCCGGTTTATACCTCTGCTGATTGCAACCTGAACCGAGGCTCAGAATCATCATCGAAGCAACGATCAACAGACACTGGATTTTCAAGCGAGTATTGTTCATAAGAAATTCAAAGCCAGATTCAAAACGGCTTCTTTGGTGATTCAAGTTCATGCAGGCTATATCGTTAGTTTTCTGGCAAAACAAACAGACAAGTTCTCTCGCTCAAGAAAAGCCTCATTGGCGTTAGCGTTGGAGCGAGCAATGACCGAAGTCGCCGAACCGATCGGCTGGATTGGATCTCTTGCCATCCTCACCACCAGTTCCAGCGTTCAAGTTTACTTGATCCCAACATACGAGCAACGTGCCGAATGATTTGTCATACTTTTGCGGCCCGTCTAACGTTTTTAGATAGGGAATTCTCAAGGACGTTTCCACCTTCAAGCGAATGAAATCTTTGCGAATTTGACTTATTTGGATGAATCTGCTGCCAATGGTTGTATCGGAACCGGCAATCGCAGACGGGGGTTGGATTCTGGGTAATAAAGCGACCTACAGGATCTCCTGAGGCAGGCGGCAAACAAACGCTTTGACTTCCCAAACCGTTTCCTAATCCGGATTCGCGATCACTCTCACAATCGGAAAAGTTTCGCTGAGCAAGAACCGTGACTGAATCAGCACGACACTGTGAATCGTCACCATGCGGGCATGACGTACCAGCGGTATTCGACTTTGCGTGCTACAGCAGTTCGACTGATAGCGACGATGACCACATAGGCAAATCAGTGCAGCGTAACGTCTGTACGAAACGGTTTATTCGGATTTTACTGACCCCACGGATGGGTAGTCGAATAGGTCGTCCTAAAAACTCAAACGTCTTGCGCAATATATCAAGCCACCACGCAGCAGTTTGCTGTGCATCTATCCCACCCGACCGAATTTCATTCTTTGGATTCTTCTTGGGACGCGAATTGATGAGGCGGCCGAATCATTAGTTGAGCGTAGAGCGGTTTGATGAACATAGTCGTTTGGAGTTTAAACTCAAGGAGACGAGTCTCAATGAAATTCAAGTTAGCTGCGGTGGCGCTTTTCGCATGCGTCGCAATGATATGCAGCGAAAGCAATGGTCAACTGCTTGACCGAATGCTAGGACGTGGCGGTTGCGGCAGCGATGCAGCACCTTCATGCTGCGACACACCGGCTCCTTCATGTGGAGGTGGGTGTTTATCGAAATTAAGAGTCGGGCAGTCAGGCCGTTTGTTCGGTGGCTGTGGCGGCGGCGGTGACTGCGGCTGTGGCAGCGCACCTAGTGTGACGTGCGGCGGTGATTGTGGAATAAGCGGTGGTGGCGCATTCTCTGGACTGCGAGGCATCTCTGGTTTGCTTCGACCAAACGGATGTGCCAGCGGTGCAGGAATTCTTGCAACCGGAACTGGTGACGCTTGCGGTTGCACAGCACCTCCAGTTGATATCTGCGGACCGACTTGCGGTGCAATTGAATCTGCGCCGGACTGCGGATGCGGCGGTGGTGGTGGCTGCAAACTGTTCTCCGGGGGACTCTTCTCGGGTCTGTTCGGTGGCGGCGGATGTGGATGTTCAGCACCAGCTCCCGCTCCTTGCGGATGCGATGCTGGCCCAGCTCCTTGCGGCGCTGGGGGATCAAGCTGTTTTGACGGTGGAAGACTGCGAGGCCTCATGGGTCGCGTCGGAAGCCTGGGCTGTGGAAGCTGTGGTAGCGATTCGACTTGCGGATGCGATGCTCCAGCTCCTTGTGCAGCTCCAGCTCCTGTCCCTTGTGCAGCTCCTGCTCCAGCTCCTTGTGCGGCTCCAGCCCCAGCATTGCCAGTTGCAAGTTGCGGTGGTTGTGCAGCACCTACTAACGATTGTGGCTGCGGCGGTGGTTTGGACCTTCGCGGCGGATTAGGTCTTCGCGACCGAATCGGCGGCGGACTAGGAATCGGCGGCGGATGTGGCGGTTGTGGCGGTTGTGGTGCCCCTTCTGTCGACACTTGCGGATGCGGTGGTGGACTTGATCTTCGCGGTGGATTGGGTCTTCGTGATCGAATTGGCGGCGGATGTGGTTCACCAGCCGGCGACTGCGGATGCGGTGGCGGACTGGATCTTCGCGGCAAAGTTAGTGGCGTAGTTTCACGAGTTCGCCCAAGCGGCGGATGTGGCGGGTGCGGTGCTCCTTCTGCTGATACTTGCGGATGCGGCGGCGGACTAGACCTTCGTGGTCGAGTTGGCGGCGTTGTTTCACGAGTTCGTCCAAGCGGCGGGTGTGGATGCGGTGCTTCTGTCGGCTCAAGCTGTGGATGCGGAGGCGATGTTTCGGCTCGTCCAAAACTATCGCTTCTCGAGCGTCTTCAGGGACACAGAACTTCACGTGAAGGGGGAACCTTCAATGATGGTTGCAATCCTCCTTGCCCGAACTCCGGTTGCTCAACTTGTGCAACTGCGGCTCCAACTGCCTGTCACCAAGGTTGCACAAGCTGCTCCGGCGGACCTGTCACCTACGACTCAGGCATGACCTACCAAGAGGGGGCTTATCAGGAAGGTACTTATGATTCTGGAAGCGTGATTTACGATCCAGTTTCGCCTTCGACCACCGTTCAGCCTACTGTACCTGCAGAGCCAATTATCAGTTCTCCTTCTGATATCGTGCCTGAAGCAACAGAAGGCAGTGTGGTTGTGCCCGGCACCGACGGTGCCAGCAATGGAACGAGAAAGCCTCTGGTTGATCCTAGTGCTTTTGTTATCAAATCCAACTAGTTGTTACCCAAAGCCTTTTAAATAAAGCGCTTTAAAAGTTCATCGTTGAGTTTCGATTTCAACGTGTTCAATAGAAAAACGGTTTGATCCACCAGCTGGGTCAAACCGTTTTTTATTTAGCCCTGGCTGCTTACACCTGGCGTAAAACAAAACTTTCGCGTCAGGTTTCCATTAGGTCCTCACTCGCCGCTTTCAATTGGCTTTTTCAATACTGCAACTGCAAAGCCAAGCAGGTCATCCCGCGACCGGTAAACGTCCTTAAGACGTTGAAGCTGGGCTGAGCTTTGGGCAATATCAAAGGCACTTGGCGCGATTCCCATCGCGCTTTCGTTGCCCATAAGCTTCTCGGTCGCAACCGCTAACGCCTCATCAGCCCGGCCCACTCGCACCAATAGATCAACCAATGTTTCGTCCGCAACTGGTCCGTGCTGTTGAGCATCGACAGTCTGGGTCTTGTTTTTGAAGTGATCAATCGCCTGGTCGACCTGCTCACCCAGCAGCGCCGAAAAATACAGGCCATGATCCAAATAAGTATCCTCAAACGGAGCCGCACTGGGATATTGATAATCTTCGGCAAGCCCTGAACCGTAGACCGCCAGTTGTCTGGCGATCGAAATTTCTACTGGATCATCGAGCAACCGGGCAATTCGCATCGCCGAACAAAGATGAGTCGTGTCGATGTGATGCGCTCCATTAGCAGTCAACTCCGGGAAGGACTCGATCATTTCTCCAAGCGACATTTGTGGTGTCAAACTCGATTCCTGGCCAGCTTCCTTAATCGAGTAACGAACGTTCTGCAACAACTCGTCATGAATGTGATTAACCAAACGACTGGCCATCTGTCGCTGAACAGCGGCATCGAATCTGGCGGCCTGCGTGTCAAACGTTGTGATCCCGTTGCAGGTGCCATAGTGATCAAGCAGCATTTCGTATCCGTACGCTGGAGCCGCTCCTTGGGAAACCGCAATTTCAATTAGCGTGTCGATGTTTTCTTCATCGGCCACGACTGAGCGAACCAGTTTTTCGTTCAGCTGTTTGTCACCGACCGGCTGAAGATACATCCAGCCTTCCTGGATCATTCCCGATTTGAAGAACAGCGTACCGACCTCACGGCAGGCGTTGAGCAAGCCGTCTTCGAGATCGCGCTGCTGGGTCTCGGTCAAGTCGTCTGGCTGTTGCGAGTAGATCAGTGGCAAACCTAGCTTGTGCCGACATCGCATTTTCATGACTTCAAACAGTTTGAAAAACTCTTTGTCTTTTCGAAAATGGTGCTCCAGGAAGTCTAGCGATTTTTCAACTCCCGATTCCTCTGAGATTCGTTGAAGTTCGTCAAATGGCGTCGATGACATAACGTTGCCGGTTGGAGATATGATTTTGGTGAAGCTAAGAAACTTAGACAGATCGAGCTACAAGCTTATCCGAAGAAGCCATTGGCAGAAGCGGTTTCTTTCATCGAATCTGACATAGCTGGATCTATCTAGGTCTGTCTACGTACTCAAACGGAACACGCTCCCCAAAGTAATTCTGTAGAACGGGCACTCTACTCTTACTCTTGCCCGTTGAGGCATGTGTCTTGTGAGTGTTTGGGAATGTCGAGAATCAACTAACAAATTAAAGGTTTCAGACAGGATAAACATGATTGACATGATCGCACCACATCTTGTTGATCATGTAAATCCTGTCTTCACTTTCATTGCAGTTCTGTAAAACTCGCGTCGGGCAAGAGTGCCGACCTACAATCGCTCAATCTGAGTCTTAAACAGAACAAGATCGATAGTAGCTCGGCTCTCCGAGCCGATTTTTGCAACCTGTTCACGGCTGGGACAGCCCTGCTACTTTTTAAGCATCCCAAGGGCGTCTGTTCAGGTCTGGGTTCTGCGTTAGCATTGGGGATTGTCTTTATGGGGCCCTGCGATGACCAACGACAACTTGAACGCATTCGCCGACTTCAAGATCGCTTGCGCAACCAACGAGCACTTCAACCACTCGATTGAAGAAGTCCAAACTGCCATCGAATCCAAAAATGGATCGGTGGCGATTTACGATTTTGGCCTCACTGCGTCGCCTTGCAACCCTATCGCCGAAGTCGCCAATCGAATGCTGACGGCGGAAGTCGACGCCTTCATCTTTGTAACGAGCGTCGGGGTCTGCGAAGTCATCAATCAGGCTTCTCGAACCGTCGACCGACAGCGATTTATTGATTGTCTTTCAGACATGACAACGATCGCTGGCTCAACTGCTGCAGGCGAGGCACTGGTTTCGATCGGCGTAAAACCAACACTGACGGTTGATTCCGCTCAATCCTGGCGTGACATATTGATGAAGCTTGATCGGCAAAGCCCGGTCGTCAACCAAACTGTGGCCCTGGAAGAATCAGCCGCCGTTTTTGGGTTGATCGGCGGATTGGAAGCCCGCGGGGCACGGGTGATCCGGGTTGCGATGTTTCCGCAGTCATTGCCCGAACGTCCACAGCCGATTATCGACTTTTTTGAGCAGATCGAGGCCGGTGACTTCCACGCAATCTTGATCCCAACGGCTGAGATTGCAACCCGATACTGCTTTTTAGCCAGACATTTTGGGCGAGCCCGTTTGACGAGTCACTTACTCGACAATCATATTGTGCTGTCCGTTGGCGATGATCCCGCTGAGATTCTTCGAGACAACGGTATCGCCGTCGACTTTGTGACCAGCAATGACCAGCTGCTCCCGGCGATTGACGAGATCGCCGATCAAATCCAACAAATCAAAAAACAGAAAACGATAATACGAACCAATATGTCTGGACCCAACACTAGCCCGGCCGATCAAAATGCTCCTTGGTATGACAGCCCGTTCATGAAAGCCTGTCGTGGTGAGCCAACCGAAGTCACGCCAATCTGGATGATGCGTCAGGCCGGTCGTTACATGTCAGAGTATCGAGAAGTTCGCGCGAAAGTCTCTTTCCTTGATCTTTGTGCCAACCCGCAATTGTGCAGCGAGGTCATGTGTACCGCCGTCAATAAACTTGGCGTCGACGCTGCGATCATCTTTTCGGACCTTCTTCCAATCCTGGTCCCAATGGGCTGCGATTTGGAATTTGTCAAAGGCGACGGGCCGGTGATTCACAATCCCGTTCGAACTGCCAAAGATATCGACCGCATCAAACCGCTTGACAACAACGACGAGCTTCAGTTCGTCATGGACACCGTTACGCAAACGCGCAACGATCTGCCAGCCGACATGCCGTTGATCGGATTCGCCGGTTCGCCATTTACGCTTGCAAGCTACATGATCGAAGGCGGCTCAAGCCGCAACTACGCTTTTTCAAAGGCGCTCATGTACAGCGACCACGGCGCTTGGGACCAGCTGATGCAACATCTATCGAATTCGATTTCGATCTACCTCCAAGGTCAAATCGAAGCCGGTGCACAATGTGTTCAGCTTTTCGATTCCTGGGCCGGGTGCTTGAATTTCGAAGACTACCGAACCTATGCACTACCGTACGTCAAAAAAATTATCGCCAGTCTTCCGGCTGATGTTCCAGTGATCAATTTTGCGACTGGCAATCCGGCGCTGCTGCCATTGCTGGCCGACACGCGGGCTTCGGTGATTGGAATCGATTGGCGAACACGGCTCGATGACGCTTGGCAAACCGTCGGCTACGACCGAGCCGTCCAGGGCAACCTCGACCCAACCATTCTGCTAACCAATCCCAAAGAGATTCGCGAGCGAGCCAAGGGCGTACTCGACCAAGCCGCCGGGCGTCCGGGGCATATCTTTAACCTTGGACACGGAATTCTTCCTCAAACTCCAGTCGATAATGCTATCGCTCTGGTTGATGCTGTCCACGAACTAAGCCAAAAGTAGAACTTTGGGTCGCACATGCGAATCACATTTCGCTATACCAATGACGAGTATCAGCAGTATCGCCAACTCAACCGAACCGTGGCGACACCGAGATGGAAAAGCTATTTGCTTGCGCTGCTTTGCCTGATTCCGTCGTTCTGCTTGATCCTGGCAACCAACTCTCTAATCGCGATCCTTGCCGCAAGCACCATTCTTATTTCGGTTCTTGGAATCGCGATTGTCGCGGCGATCGGCGACAAACCGATCGTTGACAAGCACAACCACTTGCTGACGTTGGATGAGTCAACAGCCCACGAAAACCAATCTCATTCGCAGTGGCAGACGCGATGGGACTACTATGATTCATTCGACGAGACTGATTCGCTGTACTTGCTCGGACGACTCGATCGATTCACTGCCATCCCCAAGCGGGCGCTAGAAGCCGATCAGCTCGAGCAGTTCATTTCCTATTGCAACCAGGTTGGAACCGAAGACAACTCAGCCACAGACGCGTCTCCAGTAAATCTCTTTAGTGAACTCTTCACGGATGAAAGCCAGTCCAAAGTTTATCAATTCGCGTACAGCGCAGACGATCTGTCGGCCGCGATGTCAGACAACTTGAAAATCGTAGACACCAGTGGCAGTCTTCGCTCCGATGAAACCGGCCAACCCAAATCGCACAAACGCCAACGCCTACTTGGGACGTTTTGGCTGCTCGTTTTGTTTTCCATTTTGTTTTACATCGTCTTTTCAGCGCCAGGCCAGATGCCTCAGTCAGAGCAATGGACTTGGTTGCAAATCTTCTGCCTGTTTCTCGCGATTCTGCTTCCGTTCAGGCTGATGAAGTGGCTTAACCATTGGTTTGCTTCCAAACAAAAGCGAAACGCGGTTCGCATTCCAACCGATCCGATTTCGATGCAGCTAATGTCCAACGGCTGGGCGATCGGAAACCAGAAAAGCTGCCAGTTTTTTGACTGGCGAGATGTGGAAGCGTTTTATCAAAACAAGTTTTGTTTTGGCTTTCACACATTCAACGATCTGGTTCAGATCATTCCCAGACGAATCTTTTCTCAACAAGACGAGTCAGAGCAGTTTATCAATCAGGCGATCAGCCTTCGCCGGGAACATCTAAGAAGCTATGCCGATACGGCGGTTGGGGTCGAGACGGGCAATCCGTATCAAGCGCCGATCAGCTAACCGATTTAATAGGACCAATTAAATTGACAATGCTGCGCCGTTGAACATCTTTTTGAGTAGCGTAAATGCTCTGCCGGGTCGTACAATCGGATGGTGGCGTGGCGTGTCACCGCTGAGTACCACTCGTTAGCATCAAGGGCAGCCCAATCTCAACGACTCAGGATCCAACTCGAGCCACGGAAGCCTCCGATCCGGCTAAGGCATCTAGCCTCGAATCGGCGTATCGACGTGTTCGTCAATCGCTGCTTGATGCCCGATCTGCGGACGGGCTCTGGGAGGGCGAGCTTTCTGCATCAGCCCTTTCGACCGCGACTGCTGTTAGCGCCTTGTCCTTTTTTCTTGACCAGTCGAGAACCGATTCAAATCATGATCCCTCGGAGTTGAGCGAAATTGCCGGCAAGATCCAGGCAGGGATCAACTGGCTTTCAACTCAACAGAACGACGACGGTGGCTGGGGCGATACCAACCAGAACTACTCGAACATTTCAACCACGATGCTGGTTGTGGCGGCGCTGCACGCGGCCGGTCGAGCTGACATGCTGGCCACTCAAATCGAAAAAGCACAATCCTACATCGAATCGCAGGGCTCAATCGACGGACTTAAAAAGCGATATGGCAAAGACAAAACGTTTGCGGTTCCAATTCTGGCCAATTGCGCAATGGCCGGCATCGTTGAATGGAAAGAAGTCGCGTCTCTACCGTTCGAAGCCGCCTGCGTTCCTCAGCGGTTCTACAACTTGATGCAGCTTCCGGTTGTTAGTTACGCGATTCCCGCGCTTGTCGCGATTGGGCAAGCCAAATTCATTCTTGATCCGCCTTGGAATCCGTTACGAAAACTGGTGGGCAATCTTTGCATTAAACGTAGTCTCGCGGTTCTCGAAAATATCCAACCTGACAGCGGCGGATATCTGGAAGCCACACCGCTGACAAGCTTCGTTGTTATGGCGCTGGTCAAGTCCGGACGCGCCGATCATCCGGTCGTCCGCAACGGCATCCGATTCCTGTTGGCTTCTTTTCGAAAAGAAGCTGAACCCCGACCCGAATCCCAGCGCTCCAAGCTTCCAGTAGAGCGGGGGAGTTGGCCAATCGATACCAACCTATCGATCTGGAACACAACACTCGCAATTAATGCGCTGGCAAACTACGAACCAGATTTTCGCCGTGCAATAGAAACAGAAAAATTGAACCGACCGATCGCTTGGATTCTGGAAAACCAAAACTCTGAGGTCCATCCGTTCACCGGCGCTGAACCTGGCGGATGGGGATGGAGCGACCACAGCGGCGCGGTTCCTGATGCCGACGACACCCCCGGCGCGATTTTGGCGCTGAGCAAGTTCATGCACGCCAACTCGCCGGAAAGTACTGATACGCTCGCTCACGCAAATATGAAGGTCGAATCCCCTGGCCAATCATCTGCCCCAACGATTCCATGCGCCGTCAAGCGTGCAACTGACTGGCTTTTGAATCTGCAAAACCGGGACAAGGGCTGGCCAACATTCTGTCGCGGCTGGGGCAAACTTCCGTTTGACAGAAGCGGTAACGATATTACGGCCCATGTGATCCGCGGGTTGTTAGCCTGGGACGACGGCGAACCAAAAACCGAATCAGCGATTGAAAAAGGGTTCCAGTATCTGCGAACCCATCAACAAAAGGACGGGAGTTGGCTACCGCTTTGGTTTGGAAATCAGGACCAACCCGACGACATAAACCCCTGCTATGGTACGGCAAAAGTGCTCATGGCATACCGAGACGCAAAAGCTTTCGATACCAAAGCGGCTCAAATTGGTTTAAGATGGTTGCGTGAGCAGCAGAATACTGACGGTGGCTGGGGCGGTGGTAAATCGCTTCACTGGCCTGACCGTCGACTTGGCTCCAGCAGCGTTGAAGAAACGGCGCTCTGTACCGAGGTGTTGCTCGATGACAGCGACCCAAAATCACGGGCCGCTGCTGAGCGAGGAGTTGAGTGGTTGATCGCTGCGGTTGAATTGGACTGCGTCGATAAAAGTTGGCCAATCGGGTTTTACTTTGCGAAGCTTTGGTATTTTGAAAAAATGTATCCCTTGATTTTCGCAACCTCAGCACTCGCAAAAGCGATGCAGATTCAAGAAGACAAACAGCAATAGAAACGAAGGTAACCCGACTAGGTTGTGATTTTATTAGCCGTTTGGGCGATAGCTCCGGTTGAACTGCCTTTAACCAGGGCTATCGCCCAAACGGCTGATGTTGTTAAGAAATGCTTTGAAAAAATCACAGCCTCATCGGGTTGTCATTGGATAAATACGGATCGGTAAGCGACTTTGATTTCCAAAACAGAAACTCCAACGGACGAGAAAGCGAAACCGGTTCGCCGGTCGCGGCGTCGAAAGACCGCCCACTTAAAACTCGTCCCCCAGACCAAGGAATCTCGCGAGGCGCTGCGTGAAAAATGCCGCGCCGTCGCCGATACGCTTGATCGTGAAACCCCGCCATCCAAAGATGAACTGGAAGCGATCTCGCGAGCGCTGCTCACCGACGCAGGTTTGGAAGAAGGTTATCTTGGCTGGACGATGGTGGTCCTCTCAAGCTGTTTCTGGGAAGAACAAATCCAATCGATCCCGCATTCCCGGCGACTTTTCCTGTTACCACACTGCCTCAAACATGCCGAAGGCTGCCCAGCCGATTACGACGAATTTGGATTGGCCTGCAAAACCTGTGGCGCCTGCAGCATCGCTGATTTCCGTGGCGCTGCCGAAGAGCTTGGTCACAAAGTCCTCGTCGCCGAAGGTTCTCCGATCGTTTTAAAGATCATTGTCAGCGGCCATGTTGATGCGATCGTCGGAGTCGCTTGTCTGAACGTGCTTGAAAAAGCGATCGACAAAATCATGCTGGCCGGAATCCCTTGCATGGCTGTTCCGCTGCTTTCAAGCGACTGTCGCAACACGAGCGTCGACGAGGACTGGGTCGAACAAATGGTTCGAGTCCCACACGAAGAATCAAAACAGTCAACCCGCAGCTACCTGCACTTACTCCGAGAAGCCTCAAAACTGTTCGAGCCTGAATCGCTTGAGCGACTGGTCCCGCGAATTCGCGGGGGCAAGACACTGGCTGAGGCAAACGGGCAAGGCGCCGCCGGCATCGACCCAATCGCGGCCACCGAGGCGATCGCCTACGATTTCCTGGCAGCCGGCGGAAAGTACTCGCGCCCTTTTATCACAATGGCGGTCTACGACGCAGTCAGTGGCGGCGAAGCAACACTGGCCAACGGCGCCACCGTTGTCAGCGAATACTCCGATGCGATTCGTCGCACCGCGATGTCGATTGAAACGTTCCACAAGGCCTCATTGGTTCACGACGATATCGAAGACAACGATCAGTTCCGCTACGGCAACGAAGCACTTCACGTTAAATATGGAGTCGCCACGGGAATCAATGTTGGTGACTATCTCGTGGGAATGGGATACCGTTTGGTCAGCCGTGATCGCAAAGAACTCGGCAGTGACACAGCAGCCGATATACTCGATTATCTGGCCGGCGCTCACCAACGTTTAGCCGAAGGCCAAGGCGCCGAACTGATGTGGCGGGACGGAACCAATCGCATTCTCAAACCGATCGACGCGCTCAAGATCTACGCTTTGAAAACCGCGCCCGCGTTCGAGGCCGCGTTCTACAGCGGACTTCGCCTGGCCGGACCGTGCGACGAGTATCTGCAACCCGTCAAAACTTTCTCCCGAAACCTTGGCGTTGCGTTTCAAATCCTCAACGATCTCAAGGACTGGGAGCTTGACACCGACAACAAAAAATCCGTCGGTGCTGACTTGCTTGGCGGACGCCCAACGATCCTGTTGGCGTTGGCGCTTGAATCGCTGACTGGTGAGATGCGTGACGAGTTGCTTTCACTGATCGACCCGGCTTCTGAACTTTCTGCTCAAAAGAAGATCACGCGGGCTCGGCATTTGTACTTCGAAGCCGGTGTTTTTGAAAAAGCCTATAAATTGGTCGACAAGCACCAACAAAAAGCCGAAGAGATCGCAGATGAATTGCAACCTGACGAGCTTCGCCGGTTGATGTATTATCTGGTCGATACCGTGCTCGACCGAACAACAGAAGTCAAACCTACGATCGACATTAAACATCTATCGTTCAATGAAGTTTTGCCGATCGTGTCGACCAGCCCGGTTGCCAAACCTACGCTGTAAGGCTCGAATCGCCGCCGAGGATAGACGTTTGAACCAGCCCGATTTTGCTGACGTAGAGCTTGAGATTCTGATCAAGCTATTTTTTGAGAACAGTGCCCAGCTGGGATCGTTTTCTGAAACCTCCGCCGAAGAAGTACCGCAGCCCAGCTGCAGCTTGTTGGCCCACGATCATCACATGACGGTGACGCTGGAGCAGCACAACAACAGCCCGGTCGATGTCAAAGTCCTTGCCACTCGGACTGACGGTGGTCGATATTCGAGAAAGATTCTGCTGACTCGGCAATCTGATGACGCAGTGGTTCAGTTCGGGATCGTGCGACTGGACATGACGGTCCTGGCAAGCGAAGTTCGCAAAGAGATCGAAGCGAAAGAAACTCCGCTTGGTCGAATCCTGATTTCACACAACGTTCTTCGGGAAGTCAAACTCCTCAATCTGTTCGAGATTCAAAGCGGACAGGAACTTGCCAAGTCTTTTGGTTTCGAGGAAGGCCAAGTTTGTTACGGCCGAACGGCGCTGATCTACTGCGACGGAGCCCCGGCAATCGAGTTGCTTGAGATCGTTTGCTGAGGATTGGTTTTGCGCTGGGAAGGGAACCAACGGTATGGATGCAATCAAAATGGAAACAATACTACAACGCTAGGTGTACACCGAGCGACCGTAGGTCGGGCACTCTTGATGCGCCCGACAAAAGGCCTCACTTGTGGATTATCTTATATTCCCAAATGCGCTAGTTTTTTGTAGTTCTTGTTTTTCTATTGAGTTCCGATGAAAACGATTCGTAAACCTTCTCAGCAGCG
>CALJOA010000040.1 GCA_937981585.1 uncultured Pirellulaceae bacterium
TGCCGTAAGGCTCGCCGCTTCCATGGCCTGCGTTGCGCCGTCGCTTGCGTCCCGGTGCTCCCTGCGGTCGCATCGTCCGCTTCGGACTTCGTGTCCTGCGCGGACGACGCCATCCGGGCGCCGGGACGCGTCAACGCCGGACGTCCATGATCCGGCGGGGCTTCGCCTGAGAGAATCTTCTTTGGAACGTGAAGGCAACTTGCAAACATCCTTCAAGCGTTCTCGATCAGTTGGAGCATTGAACCAATGTTCCGCCGCGTGGAACATCAATCGTTTTGGCTACATCCAACGCGCGTCGGCGGCGCATGAAAAAACCGAAATGAGCGGTAGCCCTGAAAAGGTTGACGCCACTTTCGGCATGTTTCGACTCGTGTTTTACTTATTCAGTTTCGTTTTTGGCTCCTGACACCTTATTCTTGTCCTGACACCTTATTCTTGTCCACACCTTAATCGTGTCGTCCAAGCTCGCCGAAATCAACTGCCCTTGTTTAGAAAAAACAATATTACTAACTAATGAATGATGTCCTTTCCACGTGGTGGACTTCTTTTTGTCTTCCAGATCCCAAGAAATAATCTTTCCTAGAACGCCGCCGGACACCAACATATTTGCTTCAGAATCTATTGCAACTGAAGCGACAGCGCCGACGTGACCATCATAATTTTCGGTACTTTTTCTCGTGGCAAGATCCCATGTGACAACCGACGAGTCCGCCCCTGCCATCGCCAATACTTTTCCGTTAGTAGATAATGCAATACACCAGATTTTTGATTTACTTTCCAGGGTGAATACGGTTTGCTTCGTGGTCAAATTCCATTCAATAATTTTTCCGTCAAACCCCGCAGAGATGACAAACTTGTCATCAGGTGTGAACAAAATAGTTGTCACAGCCTTGCTGTGCCCTTTAAATTTCACAATCCATTTTTTTTCATTGATGCTCCAAACATAAACAATTCCGTCAACTCCCCCACAAGCCAGATAGTTGCCATCACCACTAAAAGCGAGGGCTAGAACTTCTTGCGCACCGGCTTGAATCAGATCAGACGTCTTCCTCTCAAGATTCCAAATACGAATTTCACCATCCTCACCGCCCGAAGCCAGGCGCTCATTGTTGGTGGGATCAAACGCCAATGCGGAGTTCGCGCCTGTCAACATTGTTGGTAGATCTTCGTGTGGATTTAACATCCATATTTTGATTTGATCGGTTGCTCCCGCAGATGCAAGCTTCGCACCGTCTGAACTTATCGCCAATGCGTTAACACAACGTGTTTCTGAAACCAAAGTGCGTTCAAGTGTTTGCCCGACTACTAATTTTTCGCCTGCAAGTAAGCACTGGGCTATCAGAATGCATTTCGAAAAATCCAATATTCTGCGCTTCAAAGTTGGAACAACATTCATGCCCAAGACCTTTATATTACAGGGTATCATTTGAGTATCAGCCCTTTAAATTTATATTCTTCTACTCGCTGCAAAGGGTTTTGCACCTTAATACGCGCATATCCTTCACCGGGGGTAGACGTTTCCGAATTGAAACTCAAGTTGACAAAAACTTCAACATTTCTCTCCTTCCCGTCGAATCTGATTTGTGCAGCCAAATTACGTACGGCGGCTTTCCATTCGCCACTTACTTCAAAATCCAGTGGAACGTTGTCCAAACTGCCAAAAATCCTTTCTTGGTGCCGCTGACCTAGCGTTTTATATGGAGCCACCTCCGAGTTCACCAACGGGGCAAGCTGTGCCTTTTTTTGATTAACTGTTTCGCGAAAGGTTGTGTGCTTCTTTTGAAACTCTTGATCAATTTCGTCGATGGCTGCATCGACATCTTCCTTGGTACAGCACGGCTTAGTTGCCTTAGCCATGAAAAGCCAGTCGTCTTTGGTAATGCCGTCGATACTTTCGGCATATGCGCGTGCAATAATAGTAGCTCTATATTTAGTTTCTGTAAAAGTTGCGTTTGTATGTGCCGAAATTAATCGCGAGATAACATTCGGATCTTGTTTTGATTGGGCAATCAATTCGGCAGTGGCCTTCTCCCGTATTAAATATTTTTTGTCCGAGAGCAAGGCGATGAGATCGTCTATATGATCTAAGCCAAATGGATCAACCGCCCCCGGCACAAAGTACCCACGGTAGAGTGACATCCCATCAACGTATTCGAGTGGATCACGAGAGATGAACTCGCCGGTGGCAGGATCGTAATACCTTGCTCGTTTATACACCTGTAAGGGATTAAGCGCAGCGGTTTGTTTTGACCTAGGCTTTTCCCGCGTGAAACCCGCCCCGGACCATGTCCATTTGACGACTCGTTTTTGAATAGGGGTGGAGAGCATATTTGGGATTTTTTTACACGCGCGCGTAGGGACGTTTTCTATAAACGATTCTTCCAGTAGCCAGGGCGACGGCGGTTGTGGGCCAAGGCAACTACAAAGATTTGATCTTCGTGTTCAATATAAGCCATAACGAACGGGAACCCTCTGAAGCGAAATCCTTTTGTTCCGTGGAAGTATGGCCCCCAGGCCGCCGGTGAGCGAAGCACCAATCTTTCGGCGCGGGCTAGTTCTAGTTTGAACTTGGTGGCAACTTGAGAATCAATTTGCTCGTACCACTCTACAGCATGGGCTACCTCATCGGCCGCGTCTCTGTGGTACTCCAGTTCATGATCGGACATTCGGCTTGCCGCCAATTCTGCTCCACAACTCCGATGAAGAAACCGTATCAGCATTTCCTGATTTGATTTCTTTCACTCGCGCCGCGATCTCGTCATTCCACGCTTTGTCAATCTCGGCCTGAGAGGAATCGTCTGTAGACTGCTCAACGCTTTCCAGCATTGCGTTGACAAGTGAAAGCCGATCATCAATAGGCAGAAGTAATGCCGAAGCGATTAATTGACCGGTTTCCGGAACTTCATTTCCAGTCATTTTACCCTCTCAATTTAGGTAGCTTAAAAAAAACTGTCTTTCTATTGTAGATGATCTGCGCAAGAGAAAGGAGTGAGATTCGTTCGATTCTCGAACGAATCTCTCTCTGGTTGAGGCGGTTTAAGCAGCAGACTGATCATCAGTTGGTTTGCCGTCGGGTTTTGCAGGATGGGTTTTTCGGTGGACTTCCTGCAATCGCTTGATGCTGACGTGAGTGTAGATTTGTGTCGTGTTGAGTCTGGCGTGACCAAGGAACTGTTGGAGCGACCGAAGATCAGCCCCGTTTTCCATCATCAACGTAGCGGCGGTGTGGCGTAACAAGTGGCACGAACCACGATAGTCGATACCGATTGCATTGAGATACTTCTTGATCAAGTTGGACACGTAGTTGGGGCCAAGTCGTTTCCCGTTTTTGGAAACGAATAACGATTGAGCTGATGACTCGGTGACAAGATTGGGACGAACATCATGCGCCCATTTTTTGATCCAGGTTAACGCTCGGGTTCCGATCGGAACAACTCGATCCTTGTTGCCCTTGCCGCATCGGACGGTGAGAACTTCACGATCGAAATTGATGTCGTAAACATCAAGCGCAACCAATTCGCCGCAGCGGATACCACTGCTGTAAAACGTTTCCATCATGGCGCGGTCGCGAAGGCCGAGATTGGTTTTGACATCCGGCTGGTTGAGGAGCGTTTCGACTTGCTCGGATGTGAGAACTGAAGTTGGTAGGCGGTCTTCGCTTTTGGGAAGCTCAATTTCGAACGTTGGGTCAGATTCGATGAACGACTGGATTTTCATCCAGTCGAACCAGCGGCGAACCGGGATTAGATAACTTGCTTGGGTGTCGAACTTGAGCGGCTTGCCGGTTCGTGGGTTGCGATAGTGAAACAGGCTTCGCCTGTAAGCCGCAACCAGTTCGGGATTCACTTCGGACATGCAGTTGATACTTCGTTCACTTAGCCATGTGACAAAGCGGTTGAGCTTGTACTGCCAACAAGTGATTGTTCGCTCGCTGCAGTTTCGCATCCGCATCGTTTGAAGATACTGATGGATCAGGATTTTTGGTTCGGGAAGATTCATGGATTAACCTTTCAGGTTAAGTCAGCGCATATTTCTCCCTCGGTATTCAGAATGAATTTTTGAAAGATACAGACGCGCTGAAGCGTTACAAGTTGTTCAGCGCGTTTGCACTGGAAGATGACTTGGCAACCGTTGCCAAGCCGTGAAAGAATTGAGGGTGCTTGTTCTTAAACCAAACAAGCTCACGGTTTGCACCGGTTTGAAGTGCAACTCATTTCCGTGGTTGGATTTAGAAAGAGCCAGCCGTTTTCACGACTGGCTCTCGATTGGCTCACGCCTGCATCTCGTTTAGCCCTGACAACCTCACGGTTTGTCGTTAGGGTCGAACTATCCTTTGCGTTTTAGCTTGGCTGGATCAGCCAGGCCAAGCAAGAACGACTCGCCGTCTCGGCCCTGACCGTCGTAGAGAAATTCGTATTCTTTGGCGTTACCGTGGCCGGTTCGATGCGCCAGAACATATTCGAGCTGGATCAAACGTTTGAGGTGATGACGGATTTGAAAGTCACTCCAGCCGAAAGACTCACGTAGCTGGCGCTGCGTGAAGCGGACGAGGTTACGAGATAGTTTTGATTCGCGTGAACGCTCATTAACCCAGTTGTCAATCAACACCAACAGTTGCCGAGTTTGTGGCAATAGGTCGTCAAGCGATCTACCCATTGTTTGGCTAACCAATCGGTTAGCCAGTTCAACATCTTCGATAGTCGATTCAATTGCGATCTTGCCGCTGCCCAGGTCGATGACTTTACGCTGGTGTTGATGCAGTAGCGTGATTGATGCAATGAGCGATAAATACTTGGCGTTGTCACGCCGCATCCGCGTTTGATCGTGACGAAACGTGAGCTTGTCAGCCCACGGCATGATGACTGGCATTGAAGCTAATAAACGCTGCGCGTTTTGATGCAGCGTTCGAATGTCCGCCGGTGTGCGTTTGATTTTTGAACGGAAGTAAGATTGACGCTGGCGATTGTGGATCTCCGCCGTTTGATCGGATGATTCGTTGACTCTGAGTGTGATGCAGCGGTTTTGTAATTCTGGATCGGGATGTTCTGAAGTTGTGGTTAAAAACATCATCACCGGGCCTTCGACAGTGTAGGTTTCGGTGGCCTGACGGCCGCCGTTGTTACTTTTACCAACGGCCGCGATGGTGAGCTTGCCATCGGACTGCAGAAGTTTGAGCGCGTAGCTGGCTTGGGCAACGCCTTCTTCTTCGCTGATGGCGAGAATTTTGTGCTTCATGTTCTGCTCGCCCATGTAATAGAGTGATTGACCGGTCATGGCCGAGTAACGGATTTGTTCTTCTTCGGGGACGAAGGCTAAAGCCGCATCCATCAAGGTTGTCTTCCCGGCGGCGGAGCCGCTTTGGATGAGCAGAGCCAAGGGGTTACCCAGCCTGCGTGAGACGCAGGCCAGATAACAGACCAGTTTATTGGTCTCTTCCCCGGCCAGACCGCAAGCATCGAAGTCTTCGACGATACGATCAATCAACTGCGGGTCTTTGAGCAGTTTCATCGCGGCGCGTTTTTGATGCGCCGTTGGTTCAATTGGTTTGGCGGATTGGGTGGTCGCTTCGATGCGCTCGTGTTGGAGCTGTTCGAGCCGGAGTAACATCGTGCCGATGTCCCGTTTGATAATATCATTGTCGGTAAACAGTTCACTGGCGGTGGCTTTGATGAATGAAGTCCGTGAGCGGGCTTTGTAAAGATCGAGCGTGTCCAGGTGAACCAAGTCATCACGCGCCGCGAGAATGTTGACTTTGAGTTGTTGTGAGCTGTGGTTCCGCTCCAGACCGCGAATGCGATAACGGCGCTGGCCTTCGAATGACAAGTGGACTTCGTCGCCTTTGGTTTCAAGTACGACGTCGGTTTTTGGCGTTGCGTTTTTAGGTTTTTTATTGTCCTGGTCGATGCGTTTGGCGCGTACCGGTAGCGCATTTGGTTTGATCATCTTTGAATTCCTTGAGTTAGAAAGTCGGTTAGCAGGTTGGCCGCTACGGTCGTTGCGCTGTCATTACGTCCTTAGAGATGGACGACTCAATCGCCGGTAAAGCGTAGATGTTTCAATGACATTTTCCGCTGTTACCATGACGCGACAATCTCCCTTCGCTGTCAAGCGGATTGGCCAGGTTTGTTGGCACGTTTGAAAAATAGTTTTCGATTGTTGGTAAAGCCTGCCGGTTGGTCAGTTTGTGATCACGATCAGGCTGAACAATCAAAGGGAATGGTTTCTGTTCGCAGCGCCATCACACGATTGCCTTTGACTTGTGCAAGGCAATCGCGTGACGGCTTGGGCGAGCGAAGGGAAACGTGTCCTTTGGTGTTGGAACACGGCAACGGCTGACGCCTGGGTTAAGCGGGCCAATTGTTGATTGCTGCGCTACTGCGGACCTATCGCTTCGCTGTGGCTGGCGCCACGGGCGCTCGCTTGCCGGTCCTCCGTTACGCTCCGCACAACCTTGCATGAGCGAACCCCGGCCACGTGGCCTCTAAAAAGTTACTATTCCTTCCATGGAATAATTCGACCGGGCCGTCCGGGCCCTCGGACGACGGCGGTCGCGGCTTCGAATCCGCCCATGCTGCCTTCTTCTTTTAGCTGCCTTGGAGTCGGAGAATCGTCTGCCAATTCAAGCTCCGCTCGACGCTACGGCCATCGCGGCTGGAATCTTTCGCATGTTGGAACATTGAATCGGGGTTCGGGCCTGAATTGCTTCGAACACGCGTTCTCGTGGTGCTCGCCGCTTTCCGTGGCCTGCGCTGCGCCTTTCGTTACGGCCCGGTTGCTCGTGCCTCGCAATCCTCGCTATTGCCATCCTTGGCAACCGCTCGGATCCGTCCATGGCCCGGGCCTGTCATAGCGCCGGACGTCCATGATCCGGCGTGCCTTCGGCATTTCGATCTATCTTTGCAACGTGATGGCAGACCGCTTTTGAACTTCAAGCCGTTCTCAATCCATTGGAGCATTCAACCCGAGTTCCGCCGCCGTTGAGAATCAACCGCCTTCGGCAACATCGCTACGGCGGCGGGGCTATTCAGTTTGATTATCGACAGACGTTGCTAGCGAATCCTCGCCCGTCTCCGTGCCGTGCAGGATCATCAACACTCAATGGCTTCCCAGGCGCGCCGTTTGATCAGACAGTCGGCTTTGATGCTCGTTTTTGTCACAAAACCAAAAAAAACAGCGATTCTGTCAAAACAAAATCACTGGTCTCGGTTATTCAATTTAAACGTCAATCAGAAATGTGGGTGTCCCCGTCTATTCCGTCTGTCACGATCAATGCGCGGCGGTGAGGTTGGAACATCCAACCCAATAAAAAAGCCCGCATGGAAGACGCCTTCGTTTAGGCAAGCTCCACATGCGGGCAAGGTCTGTTGTTCGGTTTCGCGTCATCGCTCAATCAATGAGCTGCGTCCCCTTTGTTTTGCCCCCGTTTGCCGAATTGCCGATACATTCCGCGAATCACACTGAGCTGCTTTGCAATCGTTGCCGGTTGCATACCCGCTTGGCGTAGTGCTTCCCGAAAGATTCGCACGTCATCCCCGTTGACCGAAAGCGGATCGAGACCGCAGTCATTCATATGCAGTACGAAATCGCGAATCACTGAAGCATAGGTCGTGCGGCTTTGTTCGCTTGGAAGCCGCTCACAGATCCAAGGCACCAACGCCGCCGCCGGATTCTTATCTTGAATCGTAGGGATCAGCTTGGAAAGAAACTGAGAAACAGTTTCACGAGAAGTCAAGCTTTCGGGAACGAGCAGTTCCGCTTCACTTGAAGCCGCCAATGATTTTGTAGTGAAACCATCAATCACGAATCAGAGAGAAAAGACATTTCCACCATACACCCAGAAAGCACCTTCTGGGAAGCCAATTGAGTTGACAAATTTTTTTTCAGGTTGTCTGACCCTGCGCTCGAACTCCTTGCAAGGCGAAAAAAGCCAGCGATCACAACGAAGTGCAACCGCTGGCGTAAAGTAAGTTCGTTCTGAACTCGTGTATCGAGCCATACCCAGAAAACACTGGCGAGACGCCAGTGCCACCAGTGCCACCCAGTGGCCTACGAACTTCAAGCCGTGCTGGTTCCGCTGGAACAATCACCCAGTGTTCCGCTGCGTGGTGAATGGTCTGGCTTCGGTTGCGTTTAATGCGCGGCGGTGAAGTTGGAACATCCAGCCAATAAAAAGCCCGCATGGATGACGCCTTCGTTGAGGCAAGCTACACATGCGGGCAAGCGGTTGCGTGTTGAGCGTTGTTATGGACCTTTAAAAGAGACCTGACCCTTTATTCTTGTTCTCCCAAACACACGTTCGGTCGATCTTCAAAAGACGTGCTGTTAGTTGGGGCTGCAATCATTGACGGCCATTTGAGTATTCAAATGTACACTGCCTTTGGGGGTTTGAACACCTGTCATCCCAATTGCGCCTTTCTTGGAACGACCCCCAGTGTTCGGCCGCGTGGGGACTGGTTTCGCTTCGGTCACGATTAATACGCGGTTTCATTATCGTTCGATGTTGCTAACGGAACTTGGCCTGTCCCCGTTCGGTTTGTTGCCCGTCCCCGAATGATCCTTCTTTCCTCTTGTTTAAGACCGTCGCCGACCCGTTTGTTTTTGCCTTAAAAAGCTGGCTGGACTGCGACACGAAGACAGTAAAACAGAAAAAAACTTGGAAATAGCAATACCCATAGATTGAAGGACAGCGCATTCCGATCTTTCTCGTCCAAACGAAAGTCAAGTATGACACCAGCCAAAATCCCGATGACCGCCCCTGTCAGGATTACAAGCGTTTCATAATTTAAAGTTTCAATATCAAAAATCGCTCGCCCTGTTATCCAGGTAAAAATTTCGAACCCAAAAAATCCTGCGAACATCCCGCATAGCATTGATACGTTTACAATGTTTTGAACAAAGTACTTTTTCATTCACGAACTTCTCGCAGAATTAGTGAGAAAAATTAGTAGCTTACTGAATTACTTAATAACCGGCTTGAGCGTCGACTATAAAATTCTTCATTCGTGTACTAGGTTTTCGACCAGCCAAACTCAATCCTTTTTGATCGTACTCTTTAAATCCGCCAACAAGATCGATGTAACGCCGAATCCGATAGTCTTTCAATTTTGGATCAAAAAACAGGGTTTTTAGTTGAAATTCATGCCCCCATTTAGCGCATCCATAAACCGCATTCTTTTCTGTTCCCTTTAAACAGACCACACAGAACTCAAAATCTTGTGATGCGTAATAAGTGGCTCCTTGGCCAAATTTTCTAATCTTATCACCGGGGGCATCATGATGCATCAAAGACTGCTTAGTAGTTGGATCAATTGTTCTGAATTCGGGGAAATTGTCCTGGTAAGGATACGTTCCATCGATCTGCCAATCTCTCTCGTTGACCCATTCATTTATTCCAGAAAAGAAATTTTCTAGAATTGAGTTACTTTTTCGGATTACCTTAATTCCAGTAAATATTTGAACTGTACCAATCTCCGAGCAACAATTGCACGGTTTGTTTTCGAATTTCGTCTCATCTGGGTTCCAAAAACCATAGAATCTGGACCTCAAATCCTTGTCGTTCAAATCTTCATGTGTAAAAGACGAGAAAAATCCACGCCCTGAAATGTACTGGTATCGGCCTCCGTTGTCATTGCATGCCAATCCGCTTGGATCAACCGCTCCCGGCACGAAGTACGCTCGATAGAGTGACATCCCATCCACATACCCCAGCGGATCTCGGCTGATAAACTCCCCGAGATTTGGGTCGTAATATCTTGCTCTGAAGTACATCAGCCCAGTTTCGGGATCGCTTCTTCTGGCAGTGTAAGTATAGGGATTAGCGAATTCAGAAGCAGAGATTTCACCCCCCGCTCCATTGAAGATAGTGATCTTCCCGTAAGCCGTATAAGCGTATCGTTCAACCACATTACCGACCGAATCGCTCAGCGCGGTAACCGAAAACTGCTGGTTTCGTGAGTAATACACGATCCCTGAGTTCGTGCCATCAGAGAACTTACCGTCCTTGAGAATTGGCTCATCAACGTAGCTGGCATAAACGTATTTTTGATCAGGAGCAGTGACAGTTGGGCTGCCTCCGGCGGGAACATCGTACTCACAGATCACCTGTTGCCCCGCACAGATAAACAACGTCGTTGTCGTCGTTCCGTCATCCGAATCCGATTTAGATACCCGGCGTCCCAGCGCATCGTAGGTGTAATCATGCGTTCCGACCGTTGCATCGGTAGCCCCCGCCGGAATCGTGGCCGATTGAAGCCGGTTATCGAAATCCCAGACAAAGGTAAAACCCTCGTCATTCTTGGTCATATTACCCTTGGCATCGTGATCCAGAGCCGTTCCATTGATTGCCGAGATTTCATGCGCCGCAGTATGGTCTCGCGTTTCAGTCACCGTATTCTGGGTAACTGAGTTCCAATCGCCCACCAGTGACAGGTCCCACGAACGATCAAGGATTCCGTCGGCGCGGTTCCAGGCCGTTAAACGATCTTCGTCATCATAAACCGTTGCTGCGCCTAAGCCGGTTCCAAAGCCAAAACCGGCTAACGTACCAGTGATCGTTTCAGAGGTTTTGTTCTTGTTGGCATCATAGCCGTAACTGTAATTGCCAACTTCGTTGGTCGCCCCTGAGACGGTTGGCGTGTTAATACTCGCCAGAAGATTATCGTTGCGATAGCCAAACGTAGATTGAACTCCATTGCCATGGATGGAAGTCAACAACCGGGCTCCAGCATCGCACGGGTCAAATTTGCAGGTTACGGTGCGTTCGGGATTTGCGTTTGCCAAAACGCTCGGTATCTCCCAAACAGTTTCACGCGAACTATCCAACGGCTGTCGTTGTCACTAACATGGTCTTGGAGTTGGCCAGGCGATCGCTGGCAAATTAGTTTTGTCAGAGGAAAGTCCGGGCTCTGCAGAGCAGGATGGTCGGTAACGCCGACCGGTCGTGAGATCAGGGAAAGTGCCACAGAGACTTAGACCGCCTACCTCGATGGTTTACCATTGAGCGGCAAGGGTGAAAAGGTGAGGTAAGAGCTCACCAGCAGATGAGGTGACTCATTTGGCTAGGTAAACCCCATCCGGAGCAAGGCCAAACAGAAAGCAGTGACTGCTCGTCGCGTTATGACTTTCGGGTAGGCTGCTTGAGCGTGTCAGCAATGGCTCGCCTAGATAAATGATCGTCGTCGGTGCAAGCCGATTACAAGACCCGGCTTACGGCCAACTCTTTTTTTCTTTTTCAAACGATTTTAGTTCGTATTGACTCAAGCAGAATCGAAATGAGCAGTCGAAATAAATGTTACGGAATAGGGAGGGCGAAGCGCTTCGCCCTCCCAAGGTGCAGCTTCGCTTGCCCAAAGGAATAATTCACCGAGACGCTTTGACTTCTTCGTCGTGATCGTGTTCGGCTGATTCCTCAACCAGCTCGGACTGCCACTGATGCAAGGTCTGTAACGCCTTGATCGGCGTCATCTGGTTGGCGTCGAGCGCTTTGATCTTATCGACCAGTGGGTGGTGAGCCGCCCCGAACATCGTCAGTTGAATGTGACCGCTTGAACTGGAACGATCCGTACCTGCAGATTTGATCGCCTCTTGGTTGGCTTCGACATCACCGCTGCTTTCAAGCTTTTCAAGAATTTGTTCGGCACGTTGATTGACCCAGTTGGGCACCCCCGCAATTTTCGCAACGTGGATTCCGTAGCTTTTGTCAGCAGGACCAGGAACGATCTTGTGCAGAAACACGATCTTCTCGTCCCATTCCCGGATTGCAACGTTGAAATTAGCGACGCCGGTGAAGTCTTTTTCCAGCTCGGTGAGTTCATGATAGTGGGTCGCAAACAAAGTTCGACACCCTATCTGATCGTGCAGATACTCGACGATTGCCCACGCCAACGACACACCATCATAAGTGCTGGTCCCGCGCCCGATTTCATCCAGAATGACAAGGCTCTTTGCAGTTGCCGTGTTCAGGATTCGCGCAGTCTCGGTCATCTCGACCATGAATGTTGATTGGCCCCGTGAAAGTTCGTCGCTGGCTCCGACTCTCGCGAAAATTTTGTCAACCAACCCAAGTGTTGCTTCTTTGGCCGGCACAAAACTTCCGACTTGAGCCAACAAGGTGATCAAAGCGACTTGGCGGATGTAAGTACTCTTTCCCGCCATGTTGGGGCCCGTGATCAGATGAATAAAACCTGAATGTGACGCGGACGCATCAGCGACTTGTTCGGCGGACTGGTCAACGAGCGAAATCCCATTGGGCACAAACGCACCCAGCGGTTCCACAATGTCGAGCACGGGATGCCGTCCATCAACGATTTGGGATGTGCATTGCTCGACCATTTTTGGCCGACAGTAGTTTTGCTCAACGGCAAGCTGAGCCAGTCCAACAATAGCGTCAAGATTGGCAATGATCTCGGCGTTTGATTTCAGCCGTGCAGTTTGAGCGCGGACCAGTTGCCGCAGTTCATCAAAGAGCTTCATCTCAAGTTCGTCAGCCTTTGAATCGGCTGAGAGGACTTTCTCTTCGTACTCTTTCAACTCCGGCGTGATGAATCGCTCTGCGTTCTTGAGCGTTTGTTTTCGAATGAAATCGTCGGGAATCTTGTCCCGATGCAAGTGAGTCACTTCAAGGTAGTAGCCAAAAACTTTGTTGAAACCGACTTTGAGACTCGGTATTCCCGTTTCCTCACATATTCGCTGCTGGTACTGGGCGATCCATTGCTTACCACCGGCCGCTAGTTCTCGAAGTTGATCAAGTTTTTTGTCGTACCCGGGCTTGATGAACCCGCCGTCTTTTGTCTGCGCCGGACAAGGGTCAATCAATGCACGTTCAAGTTGCCCACGAAGCTCAGCACAAAGATCAATATCGGTTTCAAGCTCCTGCAGCCAGTTACTTTTGCGGCCTGTCAGTTTGGCTTTTAGAGAAGGCAGCGTTGCCAAAGTTTTTGAAATACAACTGAGGTCCCTCGGGCTGGCCCTACCGGATGCAACTCGAGCAAGCAGTCGTTGCAAATCGAAAACCTCTTTGAGAAAGCTCTGAATCTCGCCTCGCAACTTTTGTTTGTCGCACAGCTCTTCAACGGTATCGTGTCGACGTTTGATTTGTTCAAGACTGGTTAAGGGACCCGTGAGCCATTGGCCGAGCAACCGACTTCCCATGGGAGTTTTGCTACGGTCGATCACGCCCAACAGCGAACCTTCCCGTTGACCCGAACGAATTGTCTGACTGATCTCCAAGCTTCGCCATGTTGCTGAGTCGATTTCAACGTATTGGCTTTGTCGGAACGCCTGAATTCGATCGAAGTGCTCCAGCGAAGCCTTCTGTGTCTCTTTGACGTAATCGAGAATCGCGCCTGCCGCACCGATTGCGGCTTCATCAAAATCGCTCAGCCCAAAACCATCCAACGACGCGACTTGGAATTGCTTGGCGAGGTTTTCAGTTGCGGCTTGGACCCCAAAACTCCAATCCGGTCGACGAGTGACCATCGAACAGGAAACTGCCTCTGGCGACCATCCAATATCGTTGTCAGGGACGAGGATTTCGGCCGCGTCGAGCCGCGCCAGCAGGCTCGTTAATTGGCCGCTTGGAATCGAAGTAGCGTAGAACCTGCCCGTCGATATTTCTGCCCAAGCGACGCCGAAACAGGCGGGCAATTGGGATACCGAAGCTTCACCATTTCCGTCTTGCTTTGGCTTAGAACGCTTTTTGGTTTTCGCCCGCTGTGGCAAAACGGCGACCAGATAGTTACTGAGCGCCGGATCGAGAAGCGCTTGATCGCTCACGGTCCCTGGTGAAACGATCTGCGAGACTTCTCGCTTGACTAGCCCCTTGGCGGTTTTGGGATCTTCGACTTGATCGCAGACGGCAACTCTGAAACCTTGCTTGATCAATTTTCCCAGATAGGAATCCAGCTGATGATATGGGAATCCACACATCGGAACTGTATTGGATTTATCTCGGCTGGTGAGTGTTAATCCCAGTTTCGAAGCCGCTGTCTTGGCATCCTCGTGGAAGAGTTCGTAAAAATCTCCCATTCGAAAAAACAACAGCGCATCGCCACAAGCTTTTTTGGCTTCGTCATACTGTCGCATCATTGGGGTCTTGGACATGACAAGAATTTAACAATGTGCTTGCCAGTTTTCGAGTGCCAGAAACCGAGATTCAAGGCATTCTGCCATTCCGAATAACCGTTTAATCCATGCCTTTAGTTTTAACCGAGAAATCGGGAACTTTTGACTTGTCGTCAAACTCAAATTAACAGTCGTTAACTGCGTCACCACTGAAGCTAAAGCTTCCCAAGCCAAATCCGATCTTACTGGGCGGTCGCGGGATAGCTTGAGCTTTTCAAAGCCCCAAGTGTCGCTCACTGTAAACCACATATTTTAAAGCGATTGCGCCACAACGACTTCGAAAAGTCTATTTGACTTGAACTACTTGCTTGAGGCTGACGAAGATGATGATATAGTAGGGGTCTACGAAAAATCTCATCATACTCGTCGTGAATTCTACTATTGATAGCCCGAATTTTTGATTCAGGCTCTTAGGTCCAACGACTCGGACTTGAGAAACAACTTGCAGCCATCGGAGGAATACCGTGGACACGATCCCACATCAAGCCGCTCCCAATTCGCCTGCCCCTTTCGTTTTCGCTCCTCAACAAGAGCAAATGGATGAATCGGCTTTTGACTTTTGGGGAATTCTGAACCGCCGCAAGTGGCTGGTCTTTCTCGGCATCATCACCGGGATGGCCTTGGGTGCTCTCTATCACGCACAGTGCGAAACTACGTACAAGAGTGAAGCGAAGGTCAAGATTGAACCGAAGGATCCGCTTTTTGTTGCTATGTCAAATCAGCAGGCCTATATGGGACCTGAGGCTGTTGACGTGGGCGTCCGTCATGACCAGTTCATTGGCCAGACAAACGTGGTAGCCGAGTGTTTGACAAAAAATAAGCTCAACAACTTACGTTGTTTTGAAAACCTTCCTGAAGACAACATTATCCCCGAGGTCAAAGAAAACTTAGAAGTCGTTCAAAACCAGCAAGAAGAAATTCTCTACGAGTTGGAATTCAAGAGCTCCCGCCCTGACGATGCTCAAACGCTGCTGAACAATTTGATTGCAACCTATGAAGATCAGCTTGAGAAACAGTACAAGGATGAAAGCCAAGAAGTTGCGACCCTTTTGAAAACAGTACACGAAGAGTTTGGTGCTGACTTCAAACGACTCTCTAAAGAGCATCGAGAACTGTTGGACAAAAAAGGAGGTGCCGTTGTCACCGAGCAAAATGGTGTCAACGTTTTCGAGGTTCAGGTTCGTGATATCGGGAAACTGCTCGAGAAAGCCAAAATTGAATTGCAAGTATTGGCGGCCGATAAGAACCGCGCCTCAACGGCGTTGAATTCTGGTCGGGAGGCGATCGTTGGTTATATCTGGAATTTGAAACAAACTGGAAAAATACGAGACGACGGAACTCGGCCTGATGAACGTGCCAGTGATGCGAACATTGACATGCGTATCAGGGAACAGCGCATCGCCCTCAGCGGGATGCTTAAGCGGCTTGGTCCGGGTCACCGAGACGTTCAGACTCTCAAGGAAACAATTGAAGAATGGGAAAAATTCAGAGATTCGCAACAGGATTCGAGTCTTGGCGGGGACATTTTCGACAGAAAAATGGAGCCTGAACAAGTCTTAGCGCTATACATCCAAACGCTTGACGAGCAGATCACTGACCTTCAAGGGACCATCCAAATTAATGCCCCTCGATATCAAGCCAGCTTTTTGGAAGCTCAGCGTATTGCTGCGATTGAACTGGATATTGATGCAGTTGAGAAGCAAATGGAACAAACGCTTCAGTTCGTCCAGATCGCCGAGCAACGACTTATCGAAATCGAGACGACCAGAAAGTCTGGCAGTAACCGCCAAGAGGGCTTTAACTTTCAAGTCCTACAGCACGCCACTTACGGCGAGCCGATTTGGCCGATCTTGCCAGTGATTCTTCTATTAGGCGGTTTGCTTGGTTCATTGGGCGGTTTTGGTCTTGGATGTCTTGTAGAACTCGCTGACAAGACCTTCCACAATCCGGATGAGATCATGAAGCAATTGCAGGTTCCGCTGATCGGTCATATTCCTGTGATCGGCCAAAGCAAAAGGTACTTGGTTGAAAACTCGCTGATCGAACCGATCGTCTGCACTTACCACCGTCCTAAATCACAAGTTTCCGAAGCGTTCCGAGCTGTTCGAACTGCGTTGTACTTCAACACGCAAGGGAAGAACCACTCAGTGATTCAAGTTACCAGCCCGACGCCCGGCGATGGAAAGTCAACACTGGCCTCGAATTTGGCGGTATCAATCGCGCAATCTGGAAAGCGAGTTCTTTTGGTTGATGCTGATATGCGTCGTCCTCGCCAGCATTCGACTTTCGGAATCAGTTCCAAGGTCGGGTTCGCAACGGTCTTGAGCGGTCAGTCGGAATGGCGTGAAGTCATGTTCGAGTGTGAAGAGATCGAAGGGCTAACATTGATGCCTTGTGGTGCCAAGCCTTACAACCCAGCCGAGCTTAGCTCTTCTCCACAGGTGAAAGTCTTGATTGAAGAGATGCGAGAAGAGTTCGACTTCGTCATTATCGATACACCTCCGTTGTTGGCCGTTACGGATCCGTGTCCAATCGCCGCCCGCGTTGACGGCGTTGTGCTATGCCTGCGTATCAAAAAGAACGTCCGTTTGAGTGCCGAGCGTGCCACTGAGATGCTCGCCAACCTTGGTGCCAAGTGCATCGGCTTGGTTGTCAACGGCGTTGGTGCCCAATCTGGATACGGTAGTCAGTACACTTACGGTGCTTACCGAGCGGGTTACTCGTACAACGGTTACGGTTACGGATATGGCTACGGGTATGGTGCTGGCGGAAAGTACTACGAAGAAGACAAGAAGGGGCGACAAGCTCAGATCGCGCCTAAGAATATCGAGAACCAAACCCGGCAACCCGCTGAACCCCCAGTTTCTTAGTTCGATTTGAACCGGCGACGGCGATTAACTGGCTAACAAAAACCCAAGCGTCTCTGGCTTCAGAGACGCTTTTTTTGTGCGCTGAGTTCCACTTGTGAACCACGTAGCCTTTGTATCAATGCTGCCGAGCCAACCGTCTACCAGAGCGCAGCCCAGTTAATCTGTACAAGACTGCTAGTAGAATCTGAACCAATCCGCTAGCAAACTCTAATCTGTTGCCCCCGAAAAAGTGGTTTGCTAGAGTCCGCCTCGAATTCACCGAAGAGGACTGGCATGGTCGTGGAAAAATCGCAAGCGTTTGGTCAACTAATTGTTGTTGGGATCGTTGGAATGGCGTCGCTGCTCACCGGCTGCGCCGACGGGCCGCTTTGGAAGGCCGGAAAATACACTCCTTGGGCCAGAAACCAGTGGGCCGCCGAAGAGCAAATCGCTGACACTTTGTTTGCTCGAAAACGCAAGATGAGCGAAGCCGTCGCCTCAGTGCAAGGCGCACCAGTCGAAGAACAACAGCGAGTGGCCAAAACGATTTCCGAGGTCGTGCTTCGCGACTCGGTATTGCTGCTTCGCTTGCATGGCGTCAATCTGCTGGGCAAACTGAATTGCCCCGGAGCCCTCCAGACACTTCGAGCTGCGTCCACCGACAACAGTGCGGACATTCGGATCGCAGCGATCAAATCGTGGCGAAGCATGCCGGCCGAAACGGCTATTCCGCAGTTGCAAAACATCATCGGCAGCGACACCAATATCGATGTCCGATTGGCGGCGACCAGAGCTTTGGGCAGTTTCAATGGCCAGCAGGCGATCTCAGCCGCCTCCCTGGCTTTAGAAGACAAGGATCCGGCCTTGCAGCTCCGGGCAGTTGAATCGCTTCAGAGAATCACCGGGGAATCACTGGGCCGAGACGTTTCCAAATGGCAACAGTACGTTAGTCAGGTCAAGCCGCAGTCCTCCCCAACAGCCACTGAATCTCTCACAGCCCAAGCATCTCAGTCACTTGAGGCGCTGTCTCCTTCAGCCACCGCGTCGAAGCAAGACTATGTGCCATCCAAGGTTGCAACCAAGCCCGATGACTCATCGAGCTACTTCCGCACCGGTGCTTCAACGACTTCGCAAACACTGATTCGTTAGCCGATCTGCCGATTAACTTTTTCTGTCGGGCCCTACAATCGCCTCCACTAATTCTGATCGACGCGACCAGTTCGAAACCATCTTTTGCAACTGGCCAAATTCGATTGGGTTGCGAGAATTGCTTGCCGCGCTTAAATTCTACTATGGTGGTATAAGCGCTGTTCGGTTTGCCAACGCCATACTGGCAAAGGATGCCGCAGCTTCGGAAAACCGACTTGGTTCGCACCCGACTCAGCGATTCATCCGCCGCCAAAGTTATGTTTCGAGTGCTTCGACTGGCAAGATCCTTCAATGACACCGCCCCCGAAAAACAAGACGTTTTTTCCGTTCGTGGAGGCCGGTGTTAAGCTTGCGAAATCGTCGGACGCTGATTCCATTCTGATTTTGGTCGAGAAACCGACAGATTGGACTCGGCTTAAGAAAAAAACATCCTCGTTCACGCTGGTAATCGCAACCAACGACGGGGCGATTTTCGACGCTGCGGTCGAGGCTGAGGTTGAAGCCATTCGTCTGGAAATGCCCGAGGCTACGGTTCAGAATCAGCTCACCCAAGCCGTTTTGGCCGGTGTGGCCGCGGAAATGATCAAACCGGGATCCACCGTTGTTTCGATCTACAACGGATTTGATACCGAGAACATCGACACCGTCAGCGTTCTCAAACTGACCGAGCGACTGGGTAGGCTGACTGCACGCGATCTGCGCAAGCTGGAAACCAAAGTCCCACTGGACACGCTCAAAACCGTCGTCGATCTGGCCGTCGAAGTCGGCCGTGATGGCCGCGAAGGCAAATCGATTGGAACAATGTTCGTCGTCGGAGACCACCGTACCGTACTCGAAGAAAGCCGTCCGGGCTGCTTCGACATGGTTAAAGGCTATCCGCGAAAAGAACGCAACCTCTTCGACTCCAAAGTCCGCGAGGGCATCAAGGAACTGGCTCAGCTTGACGGCATGTTTGTCGTATCGGCCGACGGAACGATCGAAGGCTGCGCCCGAATCATCGATACATCGCCAGTTGAAATCACGATGACCAAAGGGCTTGGCTCAAGACACTTTGCCGGCGCCGCAATCAGCAAGAACACCAAAGCAATCGCAGTCGTCGTCAGCCAATCCAACGGCACCGTCCGGATTTTTCAAAACGGTGAGGTCGTGCTTCGAATTGAGCCGCTTCAACGTGCAATGAAATGGAAAGAGCTGGAAACCGAGCAGCAAGGCGACGACAAGAAGACGGGTGATAAGAAATCTGACAAGAAATCTGAAAAGCGAACCAAGAAGACCAAGTCAGACTGAGCCTGCGAGCACGAAGAGGCTGTGAATTTATGAGCCGTTTTGGCGCTAGCCACGGTTGAACCGCCATTAACCGTGGCTATCGCCCAATGGCCCTTACTTCGCCTGCAAAATTGTAGCGTTTGGGGCCGAGCCATCCGGTTTCTCAGAGTTCCGCTTGAATAAAACCGGGGAGCTTGCGCTCCACCGCTACAAAGCAAGGGGCTATTGGGCTAGCGCCAAAACGACTCATGTTGTTGGGGCATGTTTCCAAAAACTCGCTCCTTCGAAGCGCAAGGCGAGTGGTTCCGGATGCTTGAAAACCACCGCTTGCCCCTCGTATTTGTATGAACGAAGGCCCGCTCAATCACCCTATCGAACCTACGCTTTCTTCTCAGCCACGATCTGAATCCAGGCTTGCTCTTTTCGAATCGCGTCAAAACCATCCAGTGATCTCCAGATCAGTCCCTTGACTCCCTTTTGGTAGTGGCTCTTGTTGCTGAACTCAAGCAAACGGGGCGGTTTGGATTCGACCTCGATGGCTTTGAAACCCTGCTCGTCAAGCGAACGAAGAACGTATTTCTTGGTGAACCCATAACGCATGTTCACAAAGTTTCGGTGCAACAACCCGCGACCACCAAAACGATCCAGTCCCATTCTTAGTGCCCATCCAGCCAGTACCCGCGTCGCCGATTTGACGTTTTTAAAATCAAGAATCAGAGTTCCACCCGGCTGAAGCACGCGATGCGCTTCTTTCAAGGTATCCATCGGATCCATATGCAACATCCAATTGCCGATGATCGACAAGGCTTCAACTGAATCTGCCTCCAGACCGGCGGTCTGGAGTGTGCCTTGATGCGGTTCGACGCCTTGAACGCCTGCCAAACGCTGGACCAGTGGACTCGGATCAATCGCATGCACGGTCGCCCCGGGATACTTCTTGGCGATCTCGCAGGACATGAATCCGCTTCCGCATCCCACGTCAGCAAACCGTTTGATTCCGTCCTTGTGGCGAGCGTCAATCGCGCGGATAACGTGTTCGGCAACACCTGCTTTTACACCATCGTTGTCGTCCCACTTGAAATCCGTGTAGATATCCCCGTCATCATCGGCTATCTGAGAGGTTTCAACGAACAGTTCGCGGTACTCAGTCTCGTCGAGGTTCTTCAAATCCTCCGCCGATTCCACAACCGTCTCTGCCATTTCATTGACGTTGGAATCAAAAGTAATCCCGCACTTCCCACACTTGGCATGGCCGTAGTTCACGTCGTGAGAGAACTTTTCGAAGATCATTTTGGCCTTTAGTTTTCCCAAGCATTGAGAGCAACTTCGTGGGGTATTGGTCATCAGGGACAACTCGACTCGATATCATGGCACTACTGTAAAACTGACTATCAAGTCTCGAGACCTGATAATTCAAATGGATAAGATCCTCAGAGTCGCATACTTTGGCAACAGGAAAAACCCCGATCCGCATCGCAAACTTCGTAAATCCGAACCGGAGCCGAATTTTTTGGTTGTTAAAAAGTAAGCAACAAGCACTAACCGCCGTTGCAGCCACAACAAATGTTAGTCGATCTGAATGATCTCCGAGGGCGCGCCAATGTCGACCACCGTAACAACGCCCAGTACCTCCGCCGCCGTATCCGACCCGAAACCTGTTTTCTGATCAATAAAAGTACACGTCAAGTCAGCGCGAAACGTTGGGTCCGAAAGGGCGCCAGTGTCGCAATCAAATCCGGTTGGAATGTCGACCGCCAGACGTCGAGCACCGGACCGATTGGCGGCTCTGATTGCCTTGGCCATTGCCGACCGCGGTTGCCCCTTGGCACCAGTTCCCAGCATCGCGTCGACGATCCAGTTGACAGACCTTCTTTTGGCTTTGGAGAAAACGGAATCCACTTTCTCATCCTTCCAATTGGAATCGAACTCAATAACGTTTAAACGAAGCCGCGAAAGCGAATTCAAATTCGCCAATGCGTCACCGGAGTAAGATTCCACTGCCGCCAGAAGGACGACTTTGACTGGCACACCTTGGTTGTAAAGATGCCGTGCCATAACAAAACCGTCGCCACCGTTATTGCCGGGGCCACATAGAACCAACACTGCCAGCTCGTCGAGTTTGCCCTGCGGATGATGCCACATCAACCGCTCGACACAACTACGGCCAGCGTTCTCCATCAAGACAATGCTGGGAATATTAAACTTGTTGATCGCGGTAGCATCAGCGTCGCGACATTGTTGACGGGTTAGCAAAAGTTGGCTCGGGATTGGATGTTGCAATTGATATTCATTTAGCGGATCGGCGCAAGCCGTCCGGCGGAGCATCTATCGCTCGAAAAACCGTAGGGCTTGCGCCCAAACGCTAGAAAAATGCAGAGTAACTTTAAAAATGCAATGGGCAGAGTAACTTTGAAAATACCGTACTGCCAGGCAGTCCGTCGGACGTCTCTAGCTGGGGAGCAAATCCCATCACTTGCGCAACTCCCGAGTCATTTGCCCGAACGCTTCTTTCATCTTCTCGTTTTGAAACGGTCGCAGGTCAGGGACTGACAGACCGCTAATCGAATCGAACGCTCGACGGCTGACAGCCATCAAGGCCGCAACGTCCTTGCTAAGCGCGACCGTCTTGTAAGTATTGGCCGCCGTCAGGATATTCTTTTTGGTTTCCAGATTGGCCATCATCATCTGGTGCTTTTGATGAGCCAATCCCTGTTTGTAGAAGTTTGCAGCGTCATAGGTCAACTGATTGCTGTCGATGTTGCTACGCAGCACCGTTTCATCGCCACCAAGTTCAATTGCCCGCTTGGCTTCATTGATATTCGAGCGAGCAACCTCCGCGAACTTATCCAGTTTGGGATAGTATTCGCTATCCACGTTCTCAACGAATTTTTCCTGAAGCCTGGAAACTGTCTTGAGCAACATCAGATAAACGCCGTAGTACTTCTTGGCCGCTTCGAGATCTTCACCTGACTCGTTAGTCAGTCGTTCCAGCTCGGCAGCGAACTGCTTGGCATTGTCAAAGATAATTGACACGCGAACAAACTCATCACCAGTAATTGACTCGAGCAAATTGTCGATGCTCTCAGGATCCAGTTTCATTCCGATCCGATTGAGATCTTCTATCAGCTTTTCCTTCTCCACGGCGATATCGCGCTCGGCTTGAATGATGTCGTCTTTGCCATTTTGAATTTTCTTGTCGTAACCTGATTTGGTAACGATCAGTGGATTGAGTGCTTTGTCAGGAGCCGAGATGCGTTTGCGTTGGTAGATGGTCAGGTCCCGACGTGTGTCAGCGATCTTTTCTCTCAACTCAGCAATCTTGTTGCGACGGTCACTGATGCTGGAAATCCCCAACGCTTCGCCAGCCGCATCGAGATACCCTTCGACTTTACGTTCCTGAGACTCCTTGGTACGACTGAGAAAATCGTAGAACGCCAGATCGTCTTCTTCGGGTCGGCGTTGGGCATCGTCGAATAACTCCAAAGCCGCATCGAGCGACTCGTGTGCGTCCTCGAAGAAGGCTTCGATGTCCTTTTTCTCTTGCGCCTCAACTTCGTCTGTCTGAGCGACCGCTGAGCTGGGTGCGGCGATCACCAACCCAAAGACTGCGCACAGAAGAAGCACAAACAGTGGCTTCAACGCGCCCAGACCAAGCATGGCGGCCGCAACTTGAGATTCGGATGAACTGTTTTTCAGTTTGGTCATGAGTTTGTCTTTTTCAAAATTCAATTGCAGATCAGTGGTCCTGCGTTGCAGGATTTTACCGCCGAACAAATTCTGGAACAAGTTTTCAGCGCCAATCGGCACCCGCCCAATTGCTGCATAGCCTGGTCGACAAATAGCTACTCAGGTTGAGCGTTTCCAGTTTCCGTCAATGTTTAAGTCAAGCAATATCAGCCCGAAGCGCGAGTTAGGCTTCCTCCGCTAGACGTCCCTCGCTGGCATTTCGGGCTGGTATTCGCGCGTGAAAACCGAATCAACGCACGTTCTTGTGCCCAATCTGAGTAGCTATTCGTCACATCGCTGCAAAAATTGCCACTGGAAATAAAAATCGACCGCAGGTTTTACCCTGCGGTCGGTCCAATCGCCCTCATCTCGCACGCCGAACCACATTTCTGCAGCCAGCCTTTGAGGGACATGCTTTGTAAAAGAGCCTACGCCCGTGCTTCTACGATCGACGGAATACTGACAGCCTATCGGGTAAGCCCTCCAGTACCGAGAAACAACACCTGTCGTTTGGCACCGTCGAGACTGATCGGCATAGGTTCATTGAGCCACGGAGCACAGTTGCCCGGGCGGAAGTATCCAAGTGCATACTGACATTCGTTGGGTGGCGAAATCGCCGACTTGTACGGCACCTTGAATAAGCTTGCGAAAAAGTGGACGGTCGAATGCACAGGCTGAGAGAACGGTCCACGAGAATGGCCGTATCTTTCCAACTGAACGTTTTCAAAGAACAGCGGCTTGTGGCAAAGCGACGTCGCTTTCCAAGTGTACGTTTGAGGCCCCCAGTTTCGAGTCGCCGCACCACGATCTCCCAGACTGCAAAGTTGTGGAAGCCGCCAGTAGTCAGAGATCGCCGATAGATCAGCTTCACTCAGTTTGGCGTAAGGAATCTTTTGACGACCCCCGACACCTTCAATGATGACATAGCCGCGACGCAGATCGACCATCGCCCCCGAAGCGATCACGTTGCCGCTGCGATCGGTCCAGCTTCGAGAGATGGTCATGTATTGATCACGAATTGAGCTTGCTGGTGGACTGATATCCAAAGCGATATCCCGGATCGAGCTGTTGAGAAGTTCATCTCGGAACTGATCACAGGTTTTTTCAACCGGCTTGATTGCTGGTTCTTCTGGCTCTTCAGGAAAATCTTCGTCAAGCACTGAATCCCCGAGGCCTTGTTGCTCCTTAGCCAGATCCTGCTCCAACTGATCCTCCATTTCCTTGAGACGAGAATCTTCTTCGGGATCTTGCATCGCATCTTCAGCCAAACCGGAATCAAGCTCTTTGAGTCGGCGATTGAGTTCGTCGTCAATTCTCTTTAGCTCTTCATCGGTCCGCTCGCCAAACGATTTGTCGAGTCCGAATTCACTTGGTGTTTCCTTCGTTAGATCGTCTTGTCCAAATCCACCTGAATCGTTTCCAAATGGGCGATCCGCATTGTCCTGCTCTTGAGGAGCCCTTGTTCGCCCCGACAGAATCGAAATCTGTTTTGCAGGAGTTCGGGATTTGAACTGACTTTTGAGTTTCGGAGCCTGACCAGGGAACATGAGAGCCCCATCATTGAATGGGTCTTGTGCTGGGGCCAGCTTGGCCACTGGAGACACCATTGAAGCCTGTCGAACGTTACTGTTTCGCGAACCGTTTTGAATTCTTTGTTCCATTTCGTACGCCAAACGGACTTCGCTATCTGTGCGAATCCTTGGAACTCGAGCTGTTCGGATTCCAGGAGACGACGGTCTGGCTGTTCTTGATTTTTGGGGTGACACGTATGCTCGTCGTGGCGGAGCCATTTGAGATTGTTGGTAAACCGGAAACGATTGACTTGGTGTTTCGTAGTTTGGCATCGCTCGGGCAACACTTGGAAACAGTTTTGCCTGGCGAGCTTGGCTCGTTTGAGGCAGCGGGTTGGAACGATCTGCAAAAGTTCGATAGCGAGGCTTGGTAAGCAAATTGGTGATCCGGTCCTGAAGCCCAACGGTCGGTTGTTCTCCAAGAATGAACGGATCATTGGGCCCGTGCACTTTTTGTTTTGGCATCGCCGGAAAATCCGGCTCGGTGTAGACGGTCTGCCGTTGTTGTCTTGGCTGCGGAGCTTGGCGAGCCGCCCTTGGAACCGAAGGGGCCGGCGCGGCGGGCTGGCGATACGAAGCCTGTTGGTAGCTGGCAGGAGCCGTGTAAGCCTGTGGAGCCAGGCGGGGCGCTGGTTGTGGCGCGGGTCGCGCCGCTGGGCTTGGCCGATACACTGGCTGAGGCGTCGGCGACAACGTTGCCATTGGAGCCCCAGTGCTAATTGGATCTCCGCCATTCAAATTATCGCGACTCGTATTGACGTCACGTAGTGGTTGATCACCAAAACTCATCGAAACTGGAGCTGATGGTTTTGGCGGAGCCGCGTGAACTGGCGGCGAATAAGTGTTCGGCGTGTGACTGGCCGTTCGATGATAGTAGTTTGAGTTCGGCCGACTTTGATAGTTGGCCTGAGCAACATCGTATTGCGCTACTTGTTGGTTAGCGTTAGGAGAGCCCGTCTGAACGGCATACCGCGATTCAAACGCGAGCTTCTTTTGGTAAGCCTTATGTTCATCATAGGCCTGCTCGGCCAAATAAGCCTGTTGGGCTTGGTAAGCTTTCTCGGCAAACTCGGCCGATGCGCCTTGCTCCTTCCGAGCCCGTTCCATTTGAGCCCGCAACTGAGCAGCATGCTCAAGCTTCTGCTGCAAAAGCAAATTCTGATTCGGAATGTTGGCCTGGGGTTGTCGCGGATCTTGCGTCGGGAAACCGGCCGGCTGACGGAAAGCGACTTGCTCTACGTTTGAATTCCGCTGAGCGTATGGGCTCTGCTGCTCCCGTTGAGCATAAGCAACCTGCCGGGCAGAGTAATTCTGCTCGGGTGCAGTTTGAATCGGAGCAGGGGGCGGGCTGGGAAATCCTGCAGGAGAACGAAATTCCTGCGCCGGCAACACGCCTGAATGAAAAACCGAAAGTGCCATTGCGGCACCACAGGTTAGAACTCCAACCGCCGCAACCGAACCCGTCCCAGGCCGGGCGGACGATGAGACAAAGCCCTCAGGACAGTTAGATATCTCCTGACGGTTGTTCCGAAGTGTAGTTCGGAGCTTCTTGAGTAATCGCAATATCATGAGGGTGGCTTTCTCTGACACTTGCTGCTGAAACCTGAATAAATTTTGCATCAGTGCGTAATTGGTCGATGGTCTGCGTGCCGCAATAACCCATGCCTGCGCGCAAACCGCCTACCAGTTGGTAAACGAAATCACTTAAAGCCCCCTTAAACGGAACGCGGCCTTCAACCCCTTCAGGAACCAGCTTTCCCGGTCCTGCATCGGATTGTCGATAACGCTCACTCGAACCCTTGGCCATTGCGCCAATTGAGCCCATACCACGGTACACCTTAAAGGTGCGCCCCTGGTACAAAATCGTTCGGCCCGGACTTTCGGCCAGCCCGGCAAACAAACCTCCAATCATCACACAGCTCGCGCCTGCCGCGATCGCTTTAGCGATGTCACCCGAGTATCGAATTCCTCCATCTGCAATGATTGGCGTGTCGTGTTGATCGGCGACCTTGGCGGCTTCGTAAATCGCGGTGACTTGTGGAACTCCAATTCCACTGACCACACGCGTCGTACAAATTGACCCAGGACCAATTCCAATTTTTACGGCATCGGCACCAGCGTCGACGAGCGCCTTACAACCTTCGGCGGTTGCGACGTTGCCGGCGATGACATCAATGTCCCATCTCTGCTTAATCTCTCGAACTGTCTCGATAACGTTCTTCGAGTGACCATGGGCACTATCAACGATCAGCACATCAACGTCGGCGTCGATCAATCGCTGTGCACGATCAAAATCATGCACACCCATCGCCGCACCAACTCGTAGGCGTCCCTGACTGTCTTTGCAGGCGTTGGGAAACCGACGCATCATGTCGATGTCGCGGATCGTAATAAGACCCTTCAGTTTCCTTTCTTCGTCAATCAGCAAAAGCTTCTCCACCTTTTTTGCCGTTAAAACTTTCTCAGCTTCCTCAAGCGTCACATTTCCCATAGCCGTAACCAACGGTTCGCTGGTCATTACCTCGGAAACAGCCACATCAACGGTCTCGAGAAAGCGAAGATCGCGGCGAGTCAGAATTCCTGCTAGCGTCCCATCTGAATGCACGATCGGGACACCAGACACGTTCTGCTCGGCCATGATTTGCTTGGCTTGGCCAACAGTTGCTTCGGGAGGAAGGGTAACTGGATCGGCGATGATCCCGTTGGCACTACGCTTTACACGGTAGACCTCTTCGGCCTGCATCTCGGCAGACATGTTCTTGTGGATCACCCCCAAACCACCGACTTTGGCAAGTCCAATCGCCATGGCGTGCTCGGTCACGGTGTCCATCGGGGAGCTGACCAAGGGAATGTTGAGCCCAATTCGTTTGGTCAGGCGCGTCGACACTTCAACGTCTGCAGGCACGACTTCGCTGTATTGTGGCTCGATAAGAACATCATCGAACGTGATGGCGGTGTGGCGGATTTTGTCCTGCATCGGGATGCCTCAATTCCAAGACGATCTGTGGTTTGGATAGATGAAGCACTTGATTATGGGATTATTCGGGATTGTTGGCAATCAGGTAACTTGCAGTTTTGGGTTCTTTAAAACGGTGGACTGATACGAAAAGGATTGCGCCGTCTCTTCGCCTAAGCCGCGTTTTATAAATCTGCCAACACTATAGAAAAGCAATCTCGAGGAGGCTGTGATTTTTTGGAAACCTACCACAACAAGATCAGCCGTTTTGGCGATAGCCACGGTTA
>CALJOA010000041.1 GCA_937981585.1 uncultured Pirellulaceae bacterium
GAGCAACTGCGTACAAGACGCAGTTGCCACGTGCTCGGCCCATCGGAATGAGCCGGCGACAAACCTTATCATACAATAAAAAAACAAATTTGGACGGAATTTGGATTCCTACTTGAAGAAAAACATCACCGTCGCTCTCCCTAAAAATTCGGATTACGTTTGCTGCCAATGGCAAGCTGGCACGTCCGAATTTTCAGGGAGAGGGGGAGCTAAATTTTTGTTTCTGACCAGCTATAAAATCTAAATAGAGTACCATTGGGCTATCGCCAAAACGGCTCATGTTGCTGAGGTATGTTTCCAATGGACCACACCCTCAAAGCGTCGAGAGGGTTTCGCGTAAACCTCACATCTGACCACGACATCTCAACAGCAATTCCAGATAACTCGTTTTGATTGGCCCTGAAAGCCCGACAGCCTGCGCCAGCGACAAAAGCGTTTGCTTGGCAAATTCAATGTCGTCTTCTTCTTTTACAACCAACTCAATTTCGACAAACGGGCCGACCTCTTCGACTTCGTCGAGGCAGATCTCGACGGCTTGTTTTTCCCAATGGATGGCCATCGTTTCACGTCGCTTCGATACTTTGGCTACGGCAACGAAACCAATCCCGATGAAAGCCATCTTCAACTGTTGAGCGCACGTCTCCGACTCCAACGGCATTTCGATTTCATGTCGGACCTTGGCCACCTCATCGAGGCCGGGTCCCTTGTAGGTCATAAAGTACCGTCCATCGTGACTTCGGATCCTAAGTGCCTTGTCCTGCTTGGCAAAATCACGCAGCGGATCATTAAGGTACTCGTCGGACTGGACAGTAACCAAGTGGGCGACCGCTCCATTGGCAACGAATTTGTTGCGGACCGAATCAAGCGTCTCCGGTGACTGGATTGGGAATTTCAATTCGACTTCAAACATCGGCAAATTCTCGCGCAGATAACCGTCGTCCCGCTCGACCAATCGACAACTGGTCGCCAACTGCAATCAAATCAATTATGTTGTCTTTCAAAATAAAAATGATAGGCAAATGAAATAGTTGAAATGATAGGCAGTTGAATTCTAACCAGTTGACAACGGAACGAAACACAACGGAACGAAACACAACGGAACAAAACTCATGACAACCAAAGGCTTTCTCGGAATCGACGCAGGTACTCAAGGGCTTTCGATCATCTTTACTGACGAGTCCTTAAAAGTCCTCGCCACTGGCGAAGGTGACTACGCGATGGTTTCAGGGCTTGGCGAAGGCTGTTACGAACAGCTTCCCGGCGACTGGGACGCGGCGATGCAGGCTGCGATGACTCAGCTACGGGAAAAAATGTCTGAAGAAATGGAGGTTCTGGCAATCGGGATCTCGGGACAGATGCATGGCGAAGTCCTCGCCGATGCCGATGGTAATTCCCTCGCCGCGGCACGGCTTTGGTGTGACGCTCGTAACGAAGCCGAAGGCAACGAGCTGACCGAAGCGCTCGGTGTGAAAATGCCAAAGCGAATCACAGCGGCCCGTTGGCTGTGGACGATCCGTAATCGTGGAGAACTCGCTGGCAAGGTAGCACGAATGACAACTCCGGCTGGCTGGCTGGCATATCAGTTGACTGGAGAGTGGAACCTCGGGATCGGTGATGCCGCTGGAATGTTTCCAATCGACCAATCAACGCTCGACTACGATGCGGCGCTATTGCCCAAATACGATTCGGTCGCCAGTGGACCGGTTCCAATCTCGCAGCTTCTCCCCAACGTCCGCAAAGCCGGAGAGGACGGGGGGGCGCTAACTGGCAATGGCGCAAAACTGCTGGGCCTGCCCGAGGGCATTCCAGTCGCTCCAGCCGAAGGCGATCAGCCTGCTGCATTGGCGGGTTCGCTAATCGCCAACGCGGGGATGGTTTCGTGCAGCTTTGGAACTTCCGTGTGTGCCAACTCGGTAGGCGACCGGGCGTTCAAGGGAGTTAGCAATACGATCGATCATTTCTGCGCCCCCGATGGCAAACCGATCAACATGGTCTTTCTTCGCAACGGCACCACGTACATGAACAGTGTCGTCGAGATGTTCGGGCAAGCGATCAACCGCGATGGCGAGCGGGCTGAACAAAGGACAAGCGGATTTGAATCGGTCATTCCGCAAGTTCTCAATTCGGAACCTGATTGTGGCGGCGTGCTGGCGCTTCCATTCATGGACGATGAGCCCGGGCTGGGCGTCAACCGAGGCGGGACTGCGATGCTGCTGGGACTTAACGCGGAAAACGCGACACCGGGTAACGCCGTCAAAGCGGCTTTGCTTTCGACGATGTTCAACATGCGATTGGGAAGCGAAACTCTCGACGAGCAAGGATTCCCAAGAACCGAATTGGTCCTCTCGGGCGGATTAACCAAAACCCCGCAGCTCGGACAGATCCTCGCCGACGTTTTCAACACCACCGTCACGCTGCTCGACAGCGCCGAAGAAGGAACGGCTTGGGGAGCGGCACTGATGGCCAAGTATCGAAGCCTTGTCATTGGCGGGGAGGCGATGACCTGGGCCGAGTTTGTTGGCCAGCAACAATGCAGCAAAACCGAGTTCAAACCCGATCCCGATAACGTCGGCAAGTACGAAGCCGTTTACCAACGTTACAAACGGCTGATCGCTGTTCAACCATACTTGGCAGAAGCGGCGACAGAGTCTCAATAACAATGGTAACCCGACGAGGCTGTGATTTTTTCAAAACATTTCTTAACAACATCAGCCGTTTGGGCGATAGCCCCGGTTAATAAAATCACAACCTAGTCGGGTTAGCGAGGGCGAAGCGTCATCAGCCTCGCTTACGCGTTTTGAAGTTGCACATTGCAGCCTCGAAGAGGCGACAGGATCTAGCCCCATGCGTCAGCATGGGGGTATCGGCTCGCACAACCGCCTAAGCCGCGAAGCGGCGACAGGAATTGAGCATCAAGTGTTCATGTCGTCGCTTCGCGACTTTGGGATTATTTGCTCATTTTTCCGTGGGTTTACACCCACGGCTACATCCTGCCACCGCTTCGCGGTTGAAAGGGTGCAACTTCAAAACTACGCGTCGGTTTATCAATTCCCGGACTCCATGTCGTCCAGCACCTGCTCCTGAAAATACCAGCAGGCCAATCTAATCACGCTTGGCAGACGACGCGACTTCTTCCTGATGGCCGTACGCACGCGCTTTGGATTGACGAATGTCGATCAATGAAGTCCCTTTCTCGAAATCAATCTGTTTGATCTCGACTCGGTCAGCGCGAATTCCAGTTCGCTGGTAAATGTCTTCATACAGTTCTGCAACATTCTCTGGTCGAAGCAAATCCAGTTTCTCATAGACGACTTCGCTTCTGGTGAGCTTGACCTTTTTGATCTCGGGCCCCATCACACGCTCCATGATCAAACAGGCGGCAAACACCGCCGCGTTGGTGAATACCAGTTCGACGTAAGACGTCTTTTTATTTGACAGCGAATTGATAACCGCCAGCCCAATCACAACAAACAGGTACGTCATGTCTTTGGCATCGATCTGCTCGGTTCGATAACGAATGATGGCAAAGATCGCGAACAAACCCAGGGCCATCCCCAATTCCAACTCCAGCTTTTTGAGCGTAAAGCAGATAAAGAACACCACGATGTTCATGATTAAGAAAAGGAAAAGGTATCGCTGGTTCTTGGCATTGTTACCGTTGTAAGAAACGCCGACGACCAATAGCAGGAAAACGAGATTGAAAAAGAACCGGACGATCATCTTGTAGATGTCGTCATCCCACAAGGGAACTCCGAGAAACTCGTCTTTGTCCGAACCTGCAACGGCCCCGCCAATGACATCAACTGCATCGCTTACCTGGGCGACTGAAGGTGTTGCATCCTGAGTCCAGGCGATCGAAGCATTTACGGACAAGTTAAAGACGATCAAGCTCACCAACGCAAACAACAGCGTGCGGACCGCAGCCGGATGGCTTATAGTTTCGCGGA
>CALJOA010000042.1 GCA_937981585.1 uncultured Pirellulaceae bacterium
ATTCAGCTCAGTGTAATCGGTCGCGCCGATTTGATCGTCAACCAGCGAGCGTACGGTCGTTCTAAAGATATTGCGGATGCGGAAGCTCTCGATCCAACCGAATCGTGATGTCGTCGTGCATTTCGCCTGGTTCCACAACAATCTCGACTCGTGTTCCCTCCTCCAACGCCTCTTTTGTCCGCGGTACGATAACGCAATCCTTTACTATCCTTGGAATGCTTGCTCGATTATCGGCAAAACCAAGCTAGCCAAAAGAATTGAGCTGAATAAGGGGTGGCTAACCGCCCGAAAATCAGCAAAACGGAATCATCGATTTGAACATGGTCAAATCAGCTAAAAGCTCAAAAAAGTGAACTGTAATTCTTGTAAAAAAGGTCTAAACTAGATTAGGGGTCAGTTTGCCTCTGAACCTCATCTTTACGCTCCGTCTGCTTCCATTCATCAGATGTCCTGAGTTATCGAACCCGTCATCCTAGGTAAAGTTGAATATGAGCCAGAATCAGCCCCGCCCTGCCAATGATCCAAATGCAAAGCAAGCCAAGCTAAAGGCCGCCGCCGCTCAAAACGGTACAGATTCAGAAGAGCTCGAGGATGAGGAATCTGGCAATCGTTTTCTATTCTTCAACGTGATGCCCAGCTGGATGGTGAGCTTTCTGACGCACATCGCTGTGATCATTGTGTTGGCGATTATGGTCATGCCAACAGCCGAAGAGCGAACGGTGGCGCTTGAAGCGAGCGAAAGCGGTGTCGAAGCACTTGAATCAATCGACCTCAACCTCGATGCACTCGAGTTCGAATCAGAGGTCGATCCGTTCGAAACTGAAATTTCAGAAGAAGAGCCTTCTGAAATTTCTGAGCCCGTCGAAGCCGCACTCCCCGAAGCCGTAACGGAGCTTGGCAACATTATGGGTGCTGAGGAAATGAATCTCGACGTTGACTTGGGCGAAATCAGCATGTCCGAGATGACCGAAGAGACAGATAGCCGGACCGGAAAGGGTAAAGAAGCGTTGATGAGAAAGTATGGCGCTACCGCAGCATCTGAAGAGGCGGTCGCGCTGGCTTTGAAATGGATCGTCAAACACCAGCTTCCCGATGGCGGTTGGGATTTGGACCACACTCGCGGCCCAGGTGACTTTCGCGACAGTTCCAACCCGGGTAGCCGCCGTGCTCGCTATGGAGCTACTTCACTTGCGATTCTTCCATTGCTTGGCGCCGGTCACACCCATATGGCCGGTGAGTACAAAGACGAAGTTCGACGCGGGCTTGAGTACTTGATGAACAACGGCAAAAAAAGCGGTCGGGGACGCTCGTATCGTGACTCCGGCGGAACCATGTATTCGCACGGTTTGGTCTCGATCGTGTTTGGTGAAGCCTATGCGATGACCAAGGATCCAATTCTCGCGCCATTCGCTCAAGAAACCATCTGGTACATCGAAGACGCCCAGGATCCTGTTGGTGGTGGTTGGCGATACCGACCACGTGAACCTGGTGATACTTCCGCAGTAGGATGGCAAGTCATGGCGCTCAAAAGCGGTAAGATCTCGGGACTCAACATTAACCCGCGAACCTACAAGCGAACTGAGAAGTTCCTCGACGCGGTTTCGACCAGCGGCGGTGCGTTTTATGGATACTCGACCCCTCCACGAGAGGGTAGCCAACCAGCCGACGCTCGAACGGCAGTTGGACTGCTTTGCCGCATGTACATGGGCTGGGACAAATCCAATCCGGGTATGGTCGACGGTTCAGGAGCGATCGCCTCCAAGGGGCCCGACATCCGTAAAGACGATGCCAACATATATTACAACTACTACGCGACCCAGATGATGAAGCATTTGGGTGGTACGGGCTGGAAAACCTGGAATGCCAAGATGCGTGACTTTCTGGTCGAGACTCAGGAAACCAAGGGCAACGCTGCAGGTAGTTGGCATTTCAGGAAAGGACATATTGCTAACGCCGGTGGTCGACTTTATACGACTTCACTGGCCTGCATGACGCTAGAAGTCTACTATCGCTACCTGCCGCTGTATGGTGACAAAGCGGCCAATGATACATTCGCGTTAGAGTAGTTTAGCGTCGGGTGTAAACCCTGCTTTTTAGAACTGCATGCCGACAGAACGGGCAAGAGTGAGTGCTCGGTCTACATCGCCCATCATGGTAGCCCAAGGAAAGACCGGCTTCGTTTTCTGCGCAATCAACTCACTCACCGCAAAAACACCCGCCAGTAATGCAACTGAGCGGGTGTCTTCAAGTAGAACGTACAACCAAAAAGTTTAGTACTCAATGACAAGTACTGGTTTCATGGTGAGACCAATGATCGACGTCAATGGACTCACTGAGCTTTGGCAATTGGCTCATCACTACCAAAAACTCTGCGGCTTCAACTCGGTCAGGGAAGGTGATTTTTTCATTGGCTATCCTCCGCTGTAAAATTGAATGAAGCAAAGTTGCTTTCAATCAAACATATCACTGAGCCCCTCGATCGCGAGCATTAAGTTTTCGATCAACCGACTTCAACTAAAGTTTTTGTTTCAAAAACCGGATCGAATCAATTGCGAAAACTTTGCCAAATTTGGCTTTGACGAAGCTCCGGATTAGAAAAAAAATTCGGACGTGACCCTAGCCCCGGTTCGAGAAGGGGGACGTTTTGACAGCATCTAAGGGGAATTGCACGACTTTAAAACAAGAACAAAGCGAGATGGACTACCGTATCAGATTTGGCGAAAATTGTACTCGATTCGACAACACGTTTTGTCGATGCGAACTACCAAAAGATCCACCAACTGGGGTTCAAAATCGCAAAGCCCC
>CALJOA010000043.1 GCA_937981585.1 uncultured Pirellulaceae bacterium
CCGACGCGTGAGCGAGGGACAGTTCCTCGCTCACGCGTCGGGTTACCAACCTCCCTAAGCGGCGAGGGAAATGACGAAGCTTCATATCAGGTTTTGAGGAAACCCCAGATTTGATTTCTCGTTTTGATGGGAGTGTTTCCAAAAAAAGATCACAACCTATTCGCCTAAATTCGCTTGAATTCGCTTAAAGCAAGGCCCTCAAACCCAAGTCGTAACCAAACTAGAAGGTTCAGGTGATGTCAGTTCAGTCCGGCTCAAAAACAAACGCGATGACGTCGAGCACCAGCCGACCGCTGCGTTTGCACTGCCGCCCGGATCTCAACACCAATCGCCAAAGCTACCAAGGCCGGGATTATTGGGTTGTCAAAGACCCAATCTCGCTGAAGTACTATCGTTTTGAAGAGGAAGAGTACGCGCTGCTGCAAATGCTCGACGGATTGTCGAGCCCCGATCAGATCAAGCGGCGATTCGACTATCGTTTCGCACCGCAAAAGATCACGATGCAGGAGCTATATCAGTTCATCGGGATGCTTTACCGCAGCTCTTTGCTGGTTTCTGACGCGCCAGGGCAGGGCGTCGAGCTCAAACAGCGCGGTGAAAAGAACCGCAAAGCAGAACTGCGTCAATCGCTGACCAACATCCTTGCGATTCGGTACAAGGGGTTCGATCCCGACAACATGCTGGGAGCGATGAACAAATGGATTGGTTGGTTCTTCACTTGGCCGGCGTTTCTATGCGTCCTTGTGCTTGGCATCGGCGCGTTGGCGTTGATTATTACCCAGTTCGAAACGTTTCAGAACAAGCTGCCATCGTTCAACGACTTTTTCGCAGCTAAAAATTGGATCTGGCTAGCGCTAGTGATGGCGCTGACCAAAGTCTTCCATGAGTTCGGCCACGGACTGGCGTGTAAAAAGTTTGGCGGTCAATGCCATGAGATGGGAGTCATGCTGTTGGTGCTGACGCCCTGTTTGTATGTCAATGTAAGCGATTCCTGGTTGCTCAACAGCAAGTGGAAGCGTGCGTTCATCGCGGCTGCGGGAATGTATGTTGAGCTGGTGTTGGCGTCGATCGCGGTGTTTGTCTGGTGGTTCAGTGCACCGGGAATAGTAAACCAACTTGCGCTCAACCTGATCTTTGTCTCGTCCGTCAGCACGATTCTGTTCAACGCCAACCCGTTGCTACGATACGACGGATACTACATTCTTTCAGATCTACTTGAGATTCCCAACCTTCGCTCCAAAGCCACTTCGATTCTGCAAAGAACATTTGGGGAGTTGCTGCTAGGAATTGAAGCCAAGCCCGATCCATTCCTGCCGGTAAAACGACGCTGGATGTTCGGGCTCTACAGTGTTGCGGCGGCGAGTTATCGTTGGCTGATTACGTTTTCGATTTTTTGGTTTGTGTATCGCGTGCTCGAACCTTATGGCTTTAAAGTCATCGGGCAGATGATTGCACTGTCGGCGATCTATGGTTTGTTGGGTATTCCATTGGTCAAGCTTTACAAGTTCTTTTCAGTACCCGGGAGATTTGGAACCGTGAAACCAATTCGGGCTGGCATCTCAGCCGTCGTATTCACTTTGTTGCTTGCCGCGATTCTGTTGATTCCGATTCCGCATTACGTCTATTGCAGCTTCTTCGTCCAGGGGAAAGATGCACACAATATTTACGTTGATGTGCCGGGCAAGCTGGAGGAGATCTACGTACAGCCTAACCGTTTGGTGGAAGAGGGCGATCCGATCCTGAGACTCGATAGTCAGCAGTTGAAGGTTCAGTTGGCTGGCTTGCGTTCGAATCTTGATCTGGCCAAAGTTCGCTTGGCCAGTATGGAGAACTCTGCTGGTCGCGACAAACTCAAGGCCGCAGGCGTCGAGGCGGCGGCGGTCGCCCATCAGGCATCCAATGCGATTTACCAGAAACGGCAACTCGACGTCGACCGACTGATTGTTCGCGCTCCCGCAAGCGGATTCTTTTTGGCGGCTCCTAAGATTGATCCGCCCGGTGGTGGTCAAGCCGAAAAAGCCGGCAGTTCGAAGCTTGGGCAATGGCACGGAAGTCCGTTGGAAGAAAAGAACCTGGGCGCCCACATGGCACAAAGCACTTTCATTGGTCAAGTCATCAAAGACATGAAGGAGTTGGAAGCCGTCTTGGCGATCGACCAGTCTGACATCGAGTTTGTCCGCTCGGACCAGCCCGTGGAGCTGTTGGTTCGGCAGATACCGCTGGAGGTGTTTGAGTCGACAACGGATCGCATCTCACCGACTGAAATGAAGGCGACGCCCAAATCGCTTTCGTCAAAATACGGCGGAGACATCGTCACGATTGGCAATGAAAAGGGAGTCGATGTACCGCAAAGCACCAAGTATCTGGTCAACGTTCCGCTTCAAAATCCTGACCAATTGATACTTCCTGGCAGCTCCGGAGTTGCCAAGATTCGCACCGGTTCGCAGACTGTTGGACAGCGAATTTGGCGGTTGATAAGTCGCACATTTCAGTTCGAACTCTAGGGTAGAAAGTAATTTCGAAGTAATTTCGATTATTGGTCACCCAACGAGCTTGTGATTTTGTAAGCCGTTGGGGCGTGTTTTAGAAATCAGAACCTAGTTGCGTAAGTTTTGAAGTTGCCCAAGTGGCGCTGGCCAATCGAGAATAATCGACAGGATATTCAAGGGTTTTTTCTCGCAAGCGCTGGTTGATTGACTGTTTCAAATAGCGGATAATCGACAATCATCAACAACGACCTGCTTCATTCGAGCAGGTCGTAATTTTTTTGCAGTTACGAATGCCGCAGAGGAGAAAGCCATGGTTGAACGCGTCCCAATGACTCAGGAAGCTTACAACAAGCGTAAGGCTCAAATTCAGGAAATGGAGAACGTGCAAATGCCAGCGATTGCGGAAGCGATCGCAGCGGCCCGTGCGGAAGGCGACTTGAAAGAGAACGCCGAGTATCATGCGCAGCGAGAGAAACAAGGCCTGCTGCAGGCAAGAATCAACGAGTCGAAATCTCGATTGTCGAGAGCTCAGATTGTCGACCCCAGCCAGATTCCCAAAGACGAAGTTGCGTTCGGCGCGACTGTCAAAGTGATGGACCTCGATCTCGATGACGAAGAAGTCATCACGTTGGTTGGTGACGGCGACGAAGACTACGATGCCGGGAAATACTTGATCACCAGTCCGATCGGTCGTGGTTTGCTTGGTAAGAAGAAGGGTGACAAAGTCGAGATTCCGGTTCCCAAGGGAACGATCAATTTCGAAATCCTTGAGATTACCTACGAGGACCTGTAGGGCAGGGCAGTGGGATTCGCTATCAATTAGCTTCCATCCAGTAACTCAATGGTAGGGAGTGCTATGCCTGTTTCTCAAACAGTGAGGAACCTGAACTCTGTCAGGCAACGGTCTGGCTTGCTTAGCTTTGATTAACAAAAACCAAGCCACGCTCCGAGGGCCGTCAGAATCATTGCCAGAGTTGCTGCTCGAAGAAATCGGATTGAGCGGCTGGCGCGAGGCTCGAGAGTTTTCGGATTCGATGTCACTGATTCTGGTTTTGCCCGCATCACTTTATCCTTGGTTACATGTACTATGTACTTGTACTTATTGAAGCCAACTGAACTCAATGCAATCACCGTGCCGAATTGGATTTCTTCCTGTTGATCAATTCCACCTCGTGTTTTTCGCTTGTTTTCCGGCTTGCATGGTTGTCGAGGCCGGCTTTCTGGATGTAGAAAATCGGCACAGGTTGATTTTTGCCAACGTCTAACCCACAGCCGATGACGGAAAATACAAGCTCGACGAGGGTGTGATTTTTCGGAAGCATGTCCAGTAAGTTGAGCCGTTTTGGAGCTAGCCACGGTTAATGGCGGTTCAACCATGGCTAACTCCCAAACGGCTAGTCCTTCTCATCAATCCTCTTTGCATCCGCTTCCTCAATTGCCTCAAAACTCCCTACTTCACAGTGCTTTCACTTCGCTGGTATGATTCGGAATTGATTGTTGAAAGTTTTAGGATTGAGGTTGACCGGTTTTTGGCAGGTGTTTTAGATTACTGTGCTGTGTCATGGAGGACACGAAAACTTCATAGCAGCGAACCAGCATAAAACCGAACGGCCACATGGAAGTGGCTTCAAAAGATGCTCGGTCGGCTATTACGATAAAATACGAATACTTCGACTTGAATGATTGAACTGTGATTCAATTCTTTGGTCATGCGTATTGATCGTCCGATGCGAACTCTTGTTCGCTTCCTCCAAAACTGACAACTATTTGTCGTTTCATGGAACAGCGTGGAGCCATTGGTGTCCAACCGGCCTGATTTTGATGTCAAGGATCGTGTCAAGCAAGCAATCGATGTGGTTGACTTGATTGGTACCGAGCTGAATCTGCGCAGGCGTGGAGCGATTTATTACGGCCATTGCCCGTGGCACGACGACAACTCACCGAGTTTTCAAGTCAATCCGAACAAGCAAACTTGGGTTTGCTATCCGTGCGACGTTCGCGGCGACGTTTTCGATTTTGTGATGAAGCGTGAGGGCGTTAGTTTCCGCGAAGCCCTTGAGATCCTCGCCGAACGAGCCAACATTCCTCTGACTTCGTTTCAATCCAAAGTCGTCAAGGGAAGTGCAAACGACAAACAGACTTTGTTTCGCGCGATGCAGTGGGCTGAAAACGAATACCACCAATGCTTGCTCAACTCCGAGGCCGCCGCGCCTGTCCGCAAATACCTCGACGAGCGTGGAGTTACGCAGGAGAGTATTGATCAATTCCGGATTGGATTTGCCCCGCTCTCATGGTCATGGTTGGTCGATCGGTTGCGAGACACAAGCTACTCGCCCGAGATTCTTGAAGCCTGCGGGCTAATTTCGGCTCAGCGAAGCGGTAGTTGGTACGAGCGTTTTCGCGGGCGGGTTTTGTTTCCGATCCGCGATACACAGGAACGCCCCATCGCATTTGGTGGGCGTGTCGTTCCCGGGTTGTACGGTGAAGGCGAAGAGCCACGTGGCAAGTACGTCAACTCGCCAGAGACGCGGTTGTTCTCCAAGAGCAAAAACCTTTACGCGCTCAACATGGCTCGCGGTCATGTTCAAAAATCAAACGTCAAAGACAAACGCCTGACGATCGTCGAAGGCTACACCGATGTCATTGCGGCCTGGCAAAACGGATTGCAAAACGTAGTCGCAGCGCTGGGAGTCGCGCTCAACGAACAGCATATTCGATTGATCAAACGATTCGCCGACGGCATTACGTTGGTACTCGATGGCGACGAAGCCGGTCAGCGAACGATGAACACAGTTTTGGATCTATTCGTCGCCCACGATATTGATCTGCGAATTCTCTCACTGCCTGAAGGGGCCGATCCATTTGACTTTCTGATGAAAAACGGTGGTGCCCCGTTTCAGGAGATGGTCGATGGTGCTCCCGACGCGATCGCCCACAAGATATTGGTTGAGACGGCCGGCATCGACCTGGTCAACAACACGCACGCAGCCAACCAAGCGTTGGAAAATATTTTGACTACGTTGGCGAAGATTCCCGCTTCATTGATCGCGCAGTCGGCTGCCAAAAGCATGCGGCAGGATCAAATCGTGATGCGATTGGCTCGGCAGTTTCAGTTGGACCGGACTCAGGTTCGGCGGCGGCTCGGTGAGCTTCGAACCAGTATACGCCCCAACAGTACTAATCGTGATCAGCCACAGACCGATGAAGCGATCGACTACGCTCGGCTCAAGCCGGCTGAGAAAGAGTTGATCGAATTGTTGATTCAAGATCCTTCATTGCTTGATCGGGCAGTTGAAAACATCGCACCAACCCAGCTTGAAGCAGGCGTGTTGCGCGAGATCTACGAAGTCATGGGCGAGTGTTTTCACGATGGCAAAGACGTCGGTTATCAGCAGTTGATGCTTGAACTCGAAGTTCCAAGGCTCAAGAAGCTTGTTGACTATTTGTACGACAATGCGACTGAAAAGAAAAAATCCGTTGAGGGATCGACCAATGGGTATCGCCTGGATCTGGAGGCGCAACTGGATTCTGTGATCGCATTGTTTAACGAGAAGGTTTTTGAGTCGGGGAATATCGCCAGAATTTCTCAGCTTCACCAACCCGGACTTGATGAACAAGAGGAGAGATCGACTTTGGAAGAACTGTTTCAACAGCAGCTTCAAAAGATCAAAAAGACGAAATGAAATACGAGTTTCCAAAAGAGCTCATTATGGAGTTTAGCGAGGATCAAACTGGCAGAGGATCGAATTAGTAGAGATTCCGGTTAGCGGAGATTCAAATTAGCCGTTTGGGCGATAGCCCCGGTTTTGCATGAGTAACCGTGGCTATCGCCAAAACGGCTAATTCACATTTTTGGGCTGAGTCATTTAATGTCCGCAAGAGCCTCCCTCGGGAGGTTTGCGGTGAGTTTTTTCGAATCACAACACGAATGTTAAACACTCGAGAAACAAGGAGAGAGTAACACATAAAGGCGACAAGGTTTCATGTTCCCAAGGAAGGGTAACAGCTGCGTCGTCTTGAATCGTCACAAGAACTGAAAGTCATCCAACCGCCCGTGACTCCGTTTGGTCCGCCCAGAAAGGACATCCGCAACGACGGCGTTGGTTGGAAGACTATGAATTCCCCCCCGGGATTCCTCGGATCCAGACGACTATGAGCTATTCAAACTGGAGTTGGTTCACTTTCCAGGTGGCCAATTCGTTCGGTGCAAATTGTTCGCACCGAAGTAGTTGAATGGCTTGAAAACTTCAACGTGAAATGGATTTCACAGGAGGCATGGACATGGCAGTTATTGAAAACGAACTCGGTGCACTTATCAAAAAGGGCACTGCTCAAGGATATTTGACTTACGCCGAAGTATCGAGTTATCTTCCCGATGAAACGGTCGGCGCTGAAAAACTTGACTCGTTGATCGCGGCAGTTGAGAACGCGGGAATTGAGCTTTGCGATGTCGCACCAGTGACGGGTGAATCCGAGTTGCCATCTGCAAAGCTTGAGAAGCCCCAGTCGCAAACCGACCTCGCAGCGCCGGTGGTCAAGCTCCCCCGGCCAAGCGACGATCCGATTCGTATGTACCTCAGCCAAATGGCGGTGATTCCGCTGCTGACACGCGATGAAGAAATCGCGCAGGCCAAGCGGATTGAGATCGCTCGTAAGCGTTATCGGCGCTCGGTCGTTGGTTGCAACTACTCGTTGTCGGCGACGTTGGAAACGCTCAAACGAGTTTACGCCGGTGAACTGCCTTTCGACCGAACGATCAAAGTCTCTTTGACAGAGAACTTGACCAAGGAGCAAATCCAGGCGCGAATGCCACATCACTTTCGCACGATGGACCACTTGCAGAAAGAGAATCAGAAGGATTTTCGCATCCTTGTAAGCAAAAGCAGTTCCGCCCGGGCAAAAGCCGATGCACGCGTTCGCTTTCTGCGTCGACGTGACAAGCTAGTTATCCTCGTTGAAGAGTTGAGCTTGCGCTCTCGGCGAATCAGTCCGCTGATCAAGCAGCTTCGAAACTTTTCCGATCGAATGCAGGTCATCAAAGACCAGCTTGCCAACACCGAATCCAACGGGCTCAATGAAGTCGAGCGAAAACGACTCAAGAGCGAGTTGGCGAGACTGGTACTGCTTTGTCAGGAAAGCCCCCGGGGTTTGGAGAAACGCGTTAGCAAGTGCGAACGCTACTACCGAGAGTTTGAAAACGCCAAGCGTGAACTTTCCAGCTGTAACTTACGGCTGGTTGTTTCGATTGCCAAGAAATACCGCAACCGCGGGATGAGTTTTCTCGATCTGATTCAAGAAGGCAACACCGGATTGATGCGAGCGGTCGACAAGTACGAATACCGACGCGGATTCAAGTTTTCGACTTATGCAACGTGGTGGATTCGCCAAGCGATCACGCGTGCGATCGCGGATCAGGCTCGCACAATTCGTATCCCGGTCCACATGATCGATGTGCTCTCGAGGTTGCGCAACATTCAGAAGGCACTTCACCAGGAAACTCGTCGTCCTCCGACAATGGACGAGATTGCAGCACGAGCTCAAATGGACGTCGATGAAGTTCGTCGAGTGATGGACATTGGCCGACATCCAGTGAGTCTCGATCGCCCGATCGGCGAAGGCGACGATTGTAGTTTCGGTGAGTTTATCGAAGACTCGGCGACTGAGAATCCGGTTCGCTTGGCGACCAACTGTATTCTCCGCGATCGGATCGAGGGTTTGCTCAAGACGTTGACCTATCGCGAGCGGGAGATCATTCGGCTCCGCTACGGTTTGGGAGACGGCTATACGTATACGCTTGAAGAAGTCGGTCGAATTTTCAAAGTGACTCGTGAGCGCGTTCGACAAATTGAAGCCAAAGCGGTTCGGAAGCTTCAAAATCCAGTGCGTTCGCAAGTTCTTGAAGGCTTCGTTCCTGACGGAAGACAACGGTCACAACCTGCCGAGGATCAGGCACCAGCGGATTTTGATCCTCAGCCCGTCGCACCGTCTGAAGCTGATTCAGCACCGAGCTTTGAGTCGCTGGAATCGCTGAGCGCAAGCTCGTAGGGTTCGCTGTCGCTGTTTGACGCACCTTCGAACTAAACAGTGCCCCGTTTGCAACTAACTTTGAAACCGTTGACTGTCATGGTCAACGGTTTTTTTATTGTTAGAATGAACCAATAGCCCTTTCGTCAGACTGTCCGAAAACCAATGCGGGAAATGAATCGTGAGTTTGGATTACGATCTACTTAAATCTCTTCATCTCAAACTACGTCTGATCACCGATATCGACGAGCGGATTCGTAAGGGGCCGATCAAAGTAAAGGTCGTTAGGTCCAACGAGGCCGGGTTTCTCCAATCGCTGGAGGAGGCAAAGGAAAAACTGCTCACTCTTCGCAAGGCTTCCAATGAAAAGCAGATGCAGTTGGGGGAGCGGGAGGCCAAGATCGAGGACTTGAAGGGGAAACTCAACGCTTGCGACTCGAACAAAGAGTTTCAACTCTTGAAGGATCGAATCGCAGCAGACACTCAGGCTAACAGCGTGCTCCAAGACGAGATTCTCGAGCAGCTGGAAAGGCTTGACGTTTTACAGGCTGAGAAAGAAGCTGCCGAAAAGAATTATGAGAAAGCTCAGGCCGATACGAAATCGGTTGAAGCCAAAGTTCAATCGGAATTGAAAGAATTCAAACAGGAGAAAATTCGCGTTTCAACGGAGTTGGCGGAAGCCGAAAAAACAATTCCGATCGACTTGGTGACCGAGTATCGCCGGTTGGTAAAAGGAAAAGGCGAGGACGCGCTTGGTTCAACCGACACGCATACTTGCGGCAATTGCAATCAGCAGATCAGCAAGCAGTTTGTCGCCGATCTGACGTTACGAAAGCCGGTTTTTTGCCAGGGCTGCGGCTGTCTGATGTATTTGGCGGATGGCTACGCCCGAGCTAATTAGCTGTTTGTCGAAGTTGGACTTCGTAGCTCGCCTCTCCGAGGCGAGTTTTCACGCCTAGGAGAGGCGAGCTACTATGGCAGCAATCTCAAATTTGGGAACGAACGCTGCTTTAAAATATTGCCAGCCCAACTCCATTTGCAAAAGTAAAACATGCCCAAGCACGAAAAAATTGACTACGTTGAATTCGGCTCCAGCGACCTTGCTGCGACGAAGTCTTTTTTCGAATCGGTGTTCGGTTGGAGTTTCGTTGACTACGGCCCAGACTATACCGCTTTCTCAAACGAGGGACTTGATGGCGGGTTTTATACGTCGTCGTCAAGTTCGACAACGGAGGCCGGCGGCGCGCTAGTCGTGTTTTACAGTGACGATCTCGAAGCGACGCTTGAGAAAGTCCAGTCGGCCGGCGGCACGATCTGCAAGGAGATCTTCTCCTTTCCCGGCGGCAGAAGATTTCAGTTCATTGAACCAGGTGGAAACGAGCTCGCGGTTTGGGGTGACGACCCAGATTCAGAGTAACGAATTGGACTGCGGGTCCAGCCCGACGCCTTGGGTGACCTCGGCAAGCTTTTCCATCACCAACAGCAACCCACCTGGATCGAGCATGTCGTCTTCGCCGCCTGAGGTTTGTTCGAAATGGTAGATGTCCAATCTCGCGTCACACTCGGTCAGTATTTTCAGTTTGGCTTGGTCATCTCCAACCAAAGTGATCGTTCTAAATTCAATGATCAGATCTTTGACTTGCTCGAGAACTTCCTCGCCCTGAACCAGCGAAATGTCCATCGCCGAGTTGTCTTGCGGTGACTTGATCGTTGCCGAGACGAATTGACCATCTTCTTCTTTCAAATTGAGCAGCTCATATTTGCTGCCCAACGACGTGATCGTCGTCTCGATCGCACTGACAGACGGCCGATTTTCGATCTGAAAATGAACGAAAAAAGTGTCGCGGTAGTCGTAACTGCTATCTTCGAACAAAGACACTTAAATTCTCTTTCGTGCAATGACTTCTTGGTTGGCCCAAATGCGGGCTGGTAACCGCACTGGTATTCTAGCGTTCGATAGCTCGAATTCCATAGTCAGGGCAATTGGAATGCGGAATGCGGAATGAGGAATGAGGAATGAGGAATGAGGAATGAGGAATGTGGAATGTGGAATGTGGAATGTGGAATGTGGAATGTGGAATGTGGAATGAAGGAGCAGGGAGGGGTGCGAAATGAGGAAGGCGGAGAAGAGAGCGAAAAAGATCAATTGTAAATCAGTCTCCCAACTCCATCGAGCGTTCGGCTGATGCCTGAACAGCCGACATGACGGCGTCTCGAAACGCGTTCTCTTCCAGCGCTTTGAGGCCCGCGATTGTTGTTCCGCCGGGGCTGGTAACTCGGTCGCGAAGTACTGCAGTGTGCTCCCCAGTTTGTTCCAGCATCATTGCCGCGCCAATCACGGTTTGAATTGCAAGCTCCCGGGCTGTCGCCCGGGCCATTCCAGTCAAGACTGCTCCGTCGATCAGGGCTTCGATAAAACTGAAAACGTAAGCCGGGCCGGAGCCTGACAGGCCCGTCACTGAATCGATCAGGCTCTCTTTCACAGTGACGACTTTTCCGACCAGCCCCAGAAACTCTTCAACCACCTCCGCGTCGGATTGGCTAACCGATTTGCCATACGCCAGCGCACTGGCGCCTTGGCCAATTAGGCACGGAGTGTTGGGCATCACTCGGACGATACGCTTGGTACCAGTCATTCGTTTGAGTTGGGAAATCTGCACGCCAGCCGCGATCGAGACAACCAATGGTGAACTCTTTTCAAAGTTCAACCCGTCGATTGCAGAATCAAGAAACTGCGGCTTGACTGCCACAAAAACGATCTCGCTGGCGTCAATCAAGCTTTGGTTGTCACTGGCCCTTTCGACAGAACTGTGTGGCGAGATCAGTTCTTCAAACGATATTCCAGCTGTTTCGCTCGGGTCCCAATAGGCAAACTCAACCGAGTTTTGTTTTGATTTTGCGATTCCAATCGCGAGTGCTTTGGCCATTTGCCCAGCACCAATGAATCCAATTTTTCTCAATTTACTCTCTCTTGGGCCGCTAGCGTTTTTGACACAATCCCAGCAGGCACATAAACCTCGTAAAACCAACGACTTCCATTCTACCCCAGTCGCCACCAATTCCTATCTCTATAGACGAGGCGAATACATTTTGGAAAACTTCGCACCCCATGAATTGGTGGAAGGATCCGGCGCAGCGAAAGCAATATGCCGCGGTCGGTTCACGAGAATCACGGCTCATTTTTTAAGTGACAAAGAAGTTCTATTGGTAGAAGTAATATGAAATTCAGTTCAAGGAAATTCGGTTTCTTCAAGCTTGTCGCTGCGGTCGTCGTTGCCGTCGGTTTGATCGCGGGCGATGCGTTCTCTCAAGATTTGGATATCTTTTCTGGGCGTGGAATTGGTTCAAGTTTGCAGCGAGAACTTCAGCAAGCCAATCAGGCCCGCCCCCCCATGCCGAACATCAATAACTTCTCGCGTGACGTTACCCCTTCATCTGTTCGCAATCCTTTCTCCGGATTGTTCAAGAAGCCGAAATTGCCGACTTGGGATGGACAGACGGCAAAACCGCTGAGTGAGTTTCAAATTCCAGAAGCGCCAGCCAAGCCGTTTGCCAATCTGTTTCCTAAACGTAACTCAAACAAGCCAAACTTTCTTCAAAAGATGAATTTGAAGTCCAAGGGTTTCTTGGACAAGACGGCGGACTGGGCCAAAGGCAAAAAGGACGAAGTACGAGAAAGTGCCCTCGAGCCATGGGGCAAGGCAACTGGCACTTGGAACGACGTTATCCGCGATTTCAAGGCCAATGAATCCAAGCTTCGTGAGCAGGCAACGATTCCTGCCCAGCCGGCATTTCGTAGCGCCGAAGCGATCGGTGAACCCAAGCTACGATTCTAAAGAGTTGGCATAACCAAATGCCTGACGCGAGATTGCCAGCGTGGAAAGTAGGGCATCCTTATGCACGCTTATTTCTAAATTCTTTTGCTGGCTGCTCCTTCAGCCTCCGCGTGATTTGAGTCAGTCACTCCAATAAAAAAGGGCCGACGAATTCTCGCCGACCCTTCACTATTTGTAAGCTCAATAACTTACTAGACAGGTGTAACCTGCTCAGCGCGAGGTCCCTTTGGGCCAGTGCCCTCTACGTAAGTTACTTTTTGTCCTTCGCGAAGATCGTCAAACGCGACTCCTTCAACGTTGGACGAGTGGAAGAACATGTCTTGGTTCGAACCTGTGTCGATGAATCCAAAACCTTTGTCCGTGATCCGCTTGATAGTGCCTTCAGCCATTACTCAAAATCCTCAAAAAATCTTTGGCATCAGTTCAAAAAAACAAAACGTAGTCTGATGCCTAACGTGGAAAAGTATACCCAAACGGGTGTTAGAATGTTAGTTCGGAACTTTTAATTTTCTCAAATGGTCACTTCTTTGGCTGCTGCTTCCGACGCGAAACGGATTTCAGCGATATCCGGCAACCAGAAGTGGCCACCGAATTTGACGAGCACTTTGACGAATATGCGGGTCCAAGCAACGATTATTGTTTCGACGATGGGTCTAAAACCCTCGCCTTCAGGCGACCCCCTCGGGATTTTGTTATGCTGATCTGATGGAAAACTATCGGACAGGTTCGCATACGCGTTATAGCATAGAGTACCACTTCGTCTGGATAACGAAGTACCGCAAGCCGTTGCTTACCGGTCAGGTCAGCCTGCGATTGCGTGACTTGGTCCGTGAAGTTTGCCGCACGAACGAAGTGGAGATATTGGAAGGTGCGGTTTCTACCGACCATGTTCACATTTTGGTGTCCTGCCCGCCGAATTTGTCTCCAAGTAAATTGATGCAGTATGTTAAGGGCAAGAGTTCACGAAAACTGATGCAGGAATTTGATCATATCCGCAAACAATGCTGGGGGCGTCATCTTTGGGCGCGTGGGTACTTTGTCGCCTCCAGTGGAAACATAACCGAGGAGACAATTCGCGAGTATATCCGTGGCCAAGAAGGCACCAAGCCAGATGAGGACGATGGAAATTTCCGTGTGTCCTGACAATCGTGGCCGTTACGACTTCAGTCGTGGCCACGATTAATGAACCTACCGGCTTCTAGCCGGTAGTCCGCGCTCAGTTGATCACACGATTGTCGATCAGCCTTGTCTTGCCTACAAACGCTGCGATTAGGGCGACAACGGGTAACTCGATCGGGTCGTTCGTCTCAAGCGTATTTGGGTGGGCGAGAATCGCATAGTCGATGCTGTCCACTCCTGCGTCGATCAACATTTGCCGCATTTCGGTGATGGCTTCGAATCCGTCACGCAACCCAGATCGAATCTGTTTCTCAACGTGATCTAGAGTTCGGCTTAGCGAAAGCGCAATCTCGCGTTCCTTTTTTGACAGGTAGACATTGCGAGAGCTCAGCGCCAAACCATCCGATTCGCGAACGATCGGGCAAACTCGGATTTCTGTGGGGACATTGAGATCGGCGATCATCCGTTTGATGACCATGACTTGCTGGAAATCTTTTTGCCCAAAGAACCCGATATCGGCTTGGGTGAGGTTAAGCAGCTTGAGCACGACCGTTGCAACACCGGCAAAGTGAGTCGGTCGAAACTCTCCCTCAAGTCGCTTGGAAATTTTGGGCGGCACAACCGAAGTCGAAAAACCGGGCGGATACATCTCATCATTGCTCGGTGCGAACAGATAGGGCACGCCGACGTCCTCCAACTTTGCAATGTCGGCTTCAATTGGCTCGGGGTAAGTCGTCAGATCTTCGTTGGGAGCAAACTGAGTCGGATTCAAAAAAATGGTTGCAATCGCGATGTCAGTTTGACTGACAGCAGCCCGAGCCAAACTCAGATGACCTTCGTGAAGCGCACCCATTGTGGGAACAACGCCAATCGTTTTCCCATCGGACTTGAGCCCTGAAACCAACCTTTCGAGCTCGTCACATGTCTTGATAATCTCAATTGCCAACTCATCCTCCCAGTAAGTATTCAATGAGGCAGGGGCCGCCTCGGCGCTGAGAGATCTTACGTTTTATGGCGAGCTTCATCAAACGACTGAGTGCTGATTTAATCTCGCGAACTCTGCGATCACGCGCTTTCTGACCAATTCAAAAAACTCTTGCTCTTGCAATCTGGAACGAACGTGAACTGGAAGATCCAAAATCTCCTTATTCCATCTTTCAAAAACTGGTACCTGAAGTTCAACCCAGCCATGTTCGTGTTTCGTAACTACGATGCCATCCAAAGAAATATTGGTACTGCTGGCGGAGATGTGGATCATGGCTTCAGCCATTCGATCATCGATCATTTTTAGCTCAACTTTCATTCGCCCTACATGCGGCCTCTGGTTGAGTTCAACTTCGGTGTTGGGCTGAGCATCGATTTCAGTTTTGACGTTAGCAACGTCAGTCAAGCCTTCGGCTTTAACTTCTGCTTGGACCTGATCGAGCGGGCTGACCATCGGGCTACCACGCATTTCAGCGGTACGAGTGTAGATGGTTGTGGTTTCCAAGCGAGCATGTCCGAGCATCTTTTGAATGAATCGAATATCTGTTCCATGCTCCAGCAGGTGGGTTGCAAAAGCATGACGCAAGCAATGTGGGGTGATTCTCTTGGATATTCCAGCTATTCGAGCAACACGGGAAACGACTCTTTCAACCGTTCTGGTTGACAAATACCGTCCAGCTTCTGCTCCGGGAAACAGGAACTGACTACTATCCTCGCTATCTGGGCCTTCGCTGAATTCGCAAAGGTGTTGCAGCAAACCATGAAACGACTTTGGTAAAACAACAAGTCGATCCACTCGCCCTTTCCCTTCAGATACGCGAATTTGGTTGGCGGTAAAATCGAGATCCGACCATTTGAGCCGGCAGACTTCGCTGACTCTCACACCAGTCGCGTACATTAGACCAATCAACAACTTGTCACGCAGGGACGGCGCGGCTTTTAGCAAAAGCATAACCTCCTTTCGATTGGGAACGACTGGCAAACGTTTCCTTCGCCTCGGAGAAGCCAGCCCCTTGGTAACCTCTCTTCCACACAATTTGTCAAAAACAGTTCTGATGGCGGAGATGTATACGGCCAGAGAGGAAGAATCGATGCCACCGTCCACAAGTGTTTCCAAAAAACATCGAACTGATTCACGATTTACAAAGTGTGGTTTTCGTCCCAACCAACGCAGTAAGTTTCTAATACAACTGAGATAGGTCTTGATCGTTCCACGCTGGTAGGCGCGAATTTTCATTTCCCTGCCAACGATATCGAGAAACTCTTGCATCGAAGGGCGCCCGGTAACGATGGAGCGCTCACTTTCCAAACAGTCCTCAAGTACGGTCTGACCATCGCCATGAAAACTCCGACCTTTTGGCTTACGATAACACCGGCCGTTTTGATACGTGTGCCTTTTCATTTCTCATACTCGCAATATGAAATATTATTGATCAAACAAGCCATTATGGAATTGCTTGGCGCCATGGCGCCATGATCCCTCTCGGATATTGCAACTCATGGGGACCTCGAACTAAATTTATACAAATGTACAGTTGTGCAATAGCAGGCACAACTTGACTATGACAGAGCAAGCTGATAGCTTAATTTCGAAGGATTCCGTTTTTTCCGACATGATGTCGTTTATAATTCCGTTAGCCGCCCCTAGGTTTCCCTGATGCCAAAATTTGGTTGCCGCTGCGGACACACAATATCGCTGGTTGCTGCTCCGTCCCCTCACGAAGCCAGCCTGATTTCTGCTCCGGACTTCGACGAATTGTGCAACCGGCGCACCGCTGCGGTTGATGCATTTCTTGCCGCGGTTCGCAATGGCAAGCGTGACGATTGGGTCACCGATTTTTACGGTCGTCCGCCTTTCGACATCTCCGATGGTTCGGTCATCGACGACATCATCACACGTGAGGACGTGTTTTCGCTGCAAATCACAAACTGCCCTGAATGTGGTCGGCTTTATCGCCAACGCAAACAGGGCGTCAACGAATGGGACTGCTTCGTTCCAGAGCCTGCACCGGAATAGCATCACCGGGGCGGACAACATGGTTTTTACGCAAGGCCGCGGCCTCGCCGTTGGAGACTTGTTTGATTTGCCTCGTTGCTCGCTTCGTTGATATGTTTTGGTTTGTCACGCCGCGGACACCGCCTCTTTGGCAACGTGGATTCTTTTTGGTAAACTGTTTAGTGTTGCGACGCTTGTTGGCTTCGGCGAGAAGCGGTGTCGTAAAAACCTTCCGTTGTGTGACGCAGCCAAATGAAGTGCAAACTTTGTGACCAGCCACGCGACGACGATTCCGAAGGTGGCGACCTGTGTTTAATCTGCCATCATCTCCTGCGCTGGTTTCGAGGATATCTTGACGTTCGCGATCCGGACGCGATCACTCTGGACACGACCTTCATGGACCTCGGCGTAGATTCGCTGGACTACATGGACTGGCTCATGGAGGCTGAGGAAATGTTCAACATTACCCTTACCAACGCGGAGGCAGAACGTATCGACACCGTTCGCAAATACCTGCGGTTCCTACGCGATCGTGGCGCAGAATGGCCCGCCAACAAATCCATTCGTCTAATCAAACGTGGTAGCTGGTGCGCTATGTATGACTGGGAGATTGTGACCGATCCGCCAGCGTAAGCGTCACACAACATGGTTTTTACGCTAGGCCGCTCTTCATTGGCGAATCTTCCGGCCATAATCGCCCGTCGCTTTGGCAACATTTTCCTCTGATGGAGACAGCGGCACACCCTCGCACTTTGTTCAAGCCGCGAACACTTGGTACAATTACCGTGACACTTACATCGTCCGCTTCGTTGCCGACGGGTGTCGTAAAAACCTTCCGTTATGTGCCCCTAGATTTGCGGTTCGTCAACATCGCCTCGTATGACGCGGACGATCTCCAAGAATCCTTCGACTCGCCGAAAGAATATCACGTAGCTGCCAACGTACGTGGATCGAATACCATCGCCGAATTTCGGACGCGCGTCGCCCACATCAGGATGATTGGCTATCAGACGACATTTCTCGCGCAGCTTCTGCACCCATTGTCGGGCGGCGACTGGTTTGTCGCGTGCGATGAATCGAGCGATCTGCTTGAGGTCTTCTTTCGATTCCGCAGAATACCGGAGTCTCGGCATGTTTTCAGCTTCCTTGCTGTTCGGCTTCTACCTTAACAATCTCCGCTTCGACCTCATTGAACACAGTCTCTTCATCGTAGAAATCACCGGCATCCAATTGCTTGACACCCTTTTGAATCTCACCTCGCAATTGTTCGCGTCCCATCAACAGCTTTACCCCCTCGACAATGGCATCCTCCTCAGAGGTGAATCTTCCTTGGGCGACAAGACCTTTCACAAAATCGTTAACTTCACTCGGCAGATCGAGATTCATGATTTCACTCCAATGGGCCGGGGGCACATAACATGGTTTTTTCGCAGAGGCCCTTCGGGCACACCTTCGACGCGGTGCTGACCTCGCCTCCATTATACAATGAAATCTAAATCAATCCACCTTCGCTTCGGTTGCGTCGGTGTCGTAAAAACCTTCCGTTAGGCGACCTACCGTTTTGCAGATTCAGTACTCTGATTGCGAACTCACTATTGACGGTGTGCAACACTTGCTCGAGCGCCGCATCATTTCTGCTGCAACTGACGGAGAGCGTGTCTTCCTCGTTTTCGACTACATGTCATACCCGCGCGATATGGCCGCGCTTAATCTGGTTGCGTTTGACCGAAACGGACGGTTACTATGGACGGTCTCGGACAATCCAATCGACCATCCAACCGCCGCCTACGTGAACATCATGGCTGACGATCCACTAACGGTCGGAAATTTTGCTGGCTTCTCGTGCGTCGTTGATCCGGCAACTGGTGAACTGCTTGACTCAACGTTCACCAAGTAGGCTCCGGTCGCCTAACATGGTTTTTACGCTGGGGCCTCCGGCACACCTTGGCTCTTTGGCAACGCGACTTGGCTTTGGTAGAATCACTCGTAGTTCATGCATCGCTCGCTTCGTTTAGGGCGGTGTCGTAAAAACCTTCCGTTGGGCGACGCAGGCATCACAAATGGACACCGAGTTGGACGCTACGACTCAACGCCTTTTCGCCGCTGTCGTTGGCCGAGAACTCACCGGTCTTTCCCACGATCAATACTCGTTCAATGGTGCTCCATGCACCGAGGACGCTGGCTCGCTCCAGCTCGACTTCGGTAGCACGATCGTTACCCTAAAACTGCGCGGGGACGGCGAATCGGTGACTGCCGACACCGCTGCCATTCAGATCACGCCTGCATTTTCGCTCGATGCTGACTCACACTGCTCTTGGGCACTCGTTGACATGCTGAAATCCGAACCATGGTCACTGCTACGTGGCCTTACGTTGCGCTCCGTCGACGCGGTCGTTGACGTCTGGAAGAAACATGATTCGCGGTACATTTCGGGTTGGTTTCTTACCTTTGACTCGCACCACTTGTGCTACATTAACTGGGGTGACAATGCCCATGTCATGTTCGACGAACCATTTCCAATCGCCGACCACGACGACATACAGACCACGCGTCTCCAAATTGCAGGCATCTAACGCAGGTCTAGCGTCGCCCAACATGGTTTTTACGCTATGGCCTTCGGCACACCTTCCCTGTTTGGCGACGCGGGCTGGCATTGGTAGAATCATGCGTAGTTCAGACATCGCTCGCTTCGTTTAGGGCGGTGTCGTAAAAACCTTCCGTTGTCCGCTCGAGATCAAACCAATGGCAGCCCGTTTCGAGATTGTGCTCAATGGAGAGCGTGTTTGTATTTCGGGCCTCGATGGTGATGGGGTACTGACAACGATGGTCAACTTCGTAAAGCACGCCGACGAAGATGGCGAATACGAACTTTCCATCGGCGGCCTTGGGCGTTTCCTCCCCTCGCAAGACCGTCCACAACATGCGGACTGGCGCAAACCGTCAGTAGCCGTTGGCGACGAAATCACAATTCGCATCCTTCCCGATGGGGAATTTGACCTCCCGCAAAACATGATCGGTAGCCCGCGCGATTCCATTTCCGATGAGCAATTCGGCAATCTCGATTACAACATCAATGCTTGGGACGGCGACCTTGAGATTGATTGCCCTCCATTCACGCAGTGCCACGTTCACTTATGGGCGGATGATGATGGGCCGACTGACTCTCAGCGGCAACGATTCGCTGACTTCCTGACTCGCCATGCGACGCTTTGGTCCTCCATCGCCGCAGCACTCGTGCGATGTCACACCGAGATCGACACTGTTGACGATCTGGTAGCTAAAATTCATCCTCGCGTCTGCATCAGCATGCAACCTGATGACACGGGACTTGAACTGACCTACTCGGTCGAGGGTGATACCGAATTCCGTGGCTACTTTGTCACGCTGCGTGACTGGCAAATCACCGAGGTCTGCATGGCCGAGTAGCGCATCGGCGGACAACATGGTTTTTACGCTGGGCCTTCGGCACACCTTCGTTGTTTGGCAACGCTCGCTGGCCTTGGTACAATCTCTCGTAGCTCAGGCATCGTTCGCTTCGTTTAGGGCGGTGTCGTAAAAACCTTCCGTTGTCCGCTCCGAGTTGAACATGAAGATCACGTGGAACGAATTGACCATCAACCCTGACGGACTCGACTTTGACGCGTTGCTTGAAGAGTGGCGTTGGCTCGTCCCCGAATCCATGTCA
>CALJOA010000044.1 GCA_937981585.1 uncultured Pirellulaceae bacterium
TCGTGCCTCAGCGTCAGAAAGATCCCAGAGAGCCGCCTTCGCCACCGGTGTTCCTGATAATATCAACGCATTTCACCGCTCCACCATCAGTTCCGCTCTCCTCTGATCCCCTCAAGACTTGGGGTTTCAAACGCAATTCCACGGTTGAGCCGTGGGCTTTCACATCTGACCTACAAATCCGCCTACGCACCCTTTAAGCCCAGTGATTCCGAATAACGTTTGCACAGTTCGTATTACCGCGGCTGCTGGCACGAACTTAGCCTGTGCTTCCTCCTAGGATCGGTCAAAATTTCCTCCCCTACGACAGTTGTTTACAACCCGAGGGCCTTCATCCAACACGCGGCGTCGCTCCGTCAGGCTTTCGCCCATTGCGGAAGATTCTCGACTGCAGCCACCCGTAGGTGTCTGGGCAGTATCTCAGTCCCAGTGAGACGGGCCATGCTCTCACACCCGCTAACCATCTTCGCCTTGGTAGGCCTTTACCCCACCAACAAGCTAATAGTAAGCAAACCGCTCCAAGGGCAATAAATTTTTGGTCCGGAGACATTATCCGGTATTACTCACGCTTTCGCATGGCTATCCCGGACCCCTGGGTACGTATCTACTCGTTACTCTCCCTTTCGCCGCTGTCCGCTTTTAAAATCAACCGAAGTATCTTTTAAAAGTTTCTCGCTCGACTTGCATGCCTAATCCACGCCGCCAACGTTCATTCTGAGCCAGGATCAAACCCTTCAATTGTATGCTTGCTGTAAGACCGAAGTCTCACAGACGACTAGCAAAATGTACTAACCAACCAAAGTTGATTAGAGCCAATTAAATAAAGATCTAACAACATCGCTGAAGTCTTGCGACCAAGCTTCTGTTGCCGATCAGTTTAGTTTGACCAGGTCGGATGGCTGGAATAAATTGCCACCCGACTTAGTTCACATGATCTTAATTTTTGAAAATTCAAATACGTGACCGAAGTCACGCGGAATTTAACAAGAGGTATCTACTAAATTGTCAAAGAACATAACATCAGTCATAAAGACCAATGAAAAACGAGCAGGGAAAGTCCCCACTCGTGTGATTCAGATTCTAGGGATTGCCGCCTGACTGTCAACGGGAAATGAAAGGAAAAACAAAAGTTTTTCGACTCCCGCTGGCGTCCGGCCGATCAACAACCGGCCTCACAGCAATCACTCGAATCCGAGGCTAACAACCATGACTTCTTTCGTCGCCAAAGGTTCGCCTCAAGAACCACACTTCCCAAAGTCATTTAACTTCGGGTCGCAGAGTGTGATCTATCAATCGGTTCTTGCAAAGGCCCAATTCACACTTTTCTGAATCTTTTCTGAAATCTGGCTCCCGACAATCGAACCAACCCAATTCGATGATCTGATATACGATCTTGCAACCGGCAAGGGCGCCCCTCTCAAAGTCGATTCTTTTGACTCGCAACCGACAGTGGGATACACCCGAGGCAGCGACAATATTGGAAAACGCTCAAAATGTTTGCTACTCTACAACCAAGACAGCAAGGCATTTTCCACTTCCGGGCGCTCCAATGCTTCTACGACTTCCAAACGGTTACAGCACGTTTCTTTCAATCGCAATCATGCCCAGGGCTTTGATTGGCCTCCTTTTGCTATGCACTGTTGCGAGCGAGGGCTACGCGCAAAAAAAGAAAAAAACCAAGCTCTACCAAGGCGATATCATTGAGTACAACGACTTCAGAAAAGGTAAGTCATACGGCTTTGGAAGCACGCCAACGGTGTGCTTACTCGATTCGCCTCGGTGCCCTACGAATCCAGTCAAACTCCAACTGCCCATCTTTTCAACGACGAAAGTGGCGTAATCCTGAGTGCCACCGGAGGGCTGGTATTTTTTGACCTGACTGATCGGGTCACTCCCACTCACATCGTTTCAGGTCAACGAAATTCTAACAGTGGCGCAAGTTTCCAAGTTTCTAATGACCAGAAATCCATTTTCTACTTTGGATATCGTGGCTACAAACTCTACGTTGTCGATGTTGCTGAAAAACGTTGCTTGGGGGGAATCACTCTTGGGAACCCGAAGGTGGATACGTTCCATCGGATCTACTGTCATGTGTACGGAGATCACAAAACTTTGTCACCCAAAACCCCAATCCTTAAAGCCTGGTGTGTTACGTCCTCAAACTCATTTTGGTCGAGCAATGGATCAGCCTTCCTCACAGTGGACAGCGTGTGCAGGTACCGTGAAAGTTGAAATTTCTGATGCAGGTTGTGAAGTTGATCGGTTAACAGAACATCAGAACGCTGTTGATTCTCTAGCCGCACCTTCGCTGGATGGGAACTGCCCGATGTGTCGCTTGGCTCCTAATCCCGTTACCGCAGCTGCTGACGCCTAACATCCGTTTCAGGAGCTGTTCCGACTTTGAAGACAATCCAGCCTAGTCTATCGAAACCAGCCTCATGAAAGCTACCGAAGCTAAACTACTTGAATTCTTGCGGCAATCTCCGCAATTCATCATTCCTATCTACCAAAGAACTTACTCGTGGACGGAACCGCAATGCCAACAACTTTGGGATGATATTCTACGAACTGGGCAGAATGAAAATGTCCCTGCTCATTTTGTCGGGTCTATCGTCTACATCCAGCAGGGCATGTACAGCGTTTCGGATCAGTCGCCATTGCTTGTGATTGATGGTCAGCAAAGGTTGACTACCGTAACCATCATTTTGGAGGCCCTTGCGCGAGCCGTTGGCGATGAGGAACCGAAAAAGGGATTCTCGGCCGTAAAGATTCGTAATCGTTATCTTCAAAATGCTGATGAAGACGAAGAAGATACGTTCAAGCTAATTCTTACACAGAACGACAAAGAAACACTTTTGGCATTGGTTGACCAACAACCAATTCCCGATGAACATTCGATTCGCGTTAAGGAAAACTTTGAATTCTTTTGCGAGAAACTCAAGACGCTGGACGACCTGAAGTCGCTCTGCACTGGCCTAATGAAATTGATGGTTGTCGACGTTGCACTTACGCGTGGACATGACAACCCGCAGTTGATATTCGAGAGCATGAATTCGACTGGAAAAGAGCTGAGCCAAGCTGATTTGATTCGCAACTTTATATTGATGGGGTTAGAGCCAAAGCACCAAACCAAGCTTTACAACCATCATTGGCGACCAATGGAAGTAGCGTTTGGCCAAGAATCGTATTCCGATCACTTTGATGTGTTCATGAGGCATTACCTCACGGTAAAGACGGGGAGTATTCCGAAGAAAGGCGATGTTTACGAAGTATTCAAAACTCACTCGCAAACTGTTGGCAGCGTTGACGAGCTTGTCGAAGACATCCACGCGTTCGCTGGCTACTACTGCGCAATGGCTTTGGGAAAAGAGAAAAACAAGAAGCTCAATGAGGCTTTTGCAGATTTGCGGGACTTCAAGACGGTTGTCGCTTATCCGTTTCTTCTTCAGGCTTATCATGACTACGCTCAAGAGACGATTAACTCGGATGAATTGGAAGAGATTGTTCGGTTGGTAGAAAGCTATGTGTTCCGGCGGGCCGTCTGCGCCATCCCGACCAACTCGATGAACCTGACGTTTGCGAACTTCAAGCGTTCAGTTGTCTTGGAAAACTATCTTGAGAGTGTCAAAGCGCAGTTCTTATTACTCAAATCTTATCGACGCTTTCCAACGGACGAAGAATTCATTGCCGGTATTCAAGTACGCGACCTCTACAATTTTCCGCGAAAAGCTTACTGGCTGAGGCGCATTGAAAACTTTGGTCGAAAAGAGCGAGTGTACGTCGACGAGTACACGATCGAACACATTATGCCTCAAAACGAGAACCTGTCCGAAGCTTGGCAAACAGAGCTGGGAGAGAATTGGAGTGAGGTACACGCGAAGTATTTACATACGCTCGGAAACTTGACGCTGACTGGCTACAACTCGGAGTACAGCGATCGACCGTTCAAAGAAAAACGTGACATGGAAAACGTAGGGTTCAAGGCAAGCCCACTGCACCTGAATGAGGGACTGGGTGACTTGGATACGTGGAATGAAGCCAAAATCCAAGACCGTGCAAAAACGTTGTCAAAGTTGGCAAACAAAGTATGGAGTTCGCCAACTCTTGATGCAGACACCCTGGATTCTTATCGACCGAAGAAAAAGGTTGCGACAAGCACGTATACAATCGCTGACTTCAAACATTTGGCAGATGGAGCGAAACTTCGACCGCTGTTTGACACCATTCGCAAAGAGATTTTATCCTTGGACGATTGTGTCGTTGAAGAATTTCTAAAGAAGTATGTTGCATACAAAGCTGAAACTAACTTCGTTGACATCAATCCAAAAGCAACCCGCTTGCGATTGATCCTCAACATGAAGTTCAGTGAGCTTCACGATCCCAAAGAAGTCGCAACCGATGTGACTAACAAGGGCCGTTGGGGCAACGGAGACATCCAGGTGGACATTAAGTCGGCGGATGAAATCCCTTACGCCATGGGCCTTGTTCGACAGTCCCTAGAAAATCAGTTGGATACTTCTGACGTTTAGCAGCTACTCTGCAACGCAGTTAAAGGCTGGACGAATCAACTCCTGTTCACCACGTCCAATTCCGAATGTCGCTGCAACTTCGGGCCATTTACGTACAGCGCAAACAACTTCGCTAATAATCGTTTCGGCTTGTTCATCGTCGACTCGGAAGAATTCAGCAACGGCTTTGGCGAGATCAAGGTCAAGCGAGTTGTCGTCTTCAGAGATATTGAGATGCAAGCCGGTCCCCGTTGGTTCAGGGTTTATGTCATAAGCAGGTGACAACTTCCACCCTGAATCTGTGAGCAAAAATCCGTGATTGCGTAAATGATCGTCTGTGTTGGAAACGCATATCGAAAAGACGATCCGGCGCCAAAGCTCGTGCAGATCAGCCTCCACATCTGCTCCTTGCTTTGTCAGAAACTCGACGATTTCCAAGTAGCTTGCGCCGTCTGCGTGGCCTGCTCCGTCAGAGTAACCAAGCATCGTCATCGCCGATGCGAAATGTCGGCGGCGACGTTGTCCTTCAATGACAACACGGTCAAATCGCTTGGTCAAAAATGTATGATGCGGGCGCCCCAATCTTTCCGCGCGCGCCTCGGCGATGGACAATCCCGCGCGGACAGCGAGCGTATGAGTGACCATTTCCCAGGCCCCTTTATCATTCTCATCGTTTCGGCCAGGAAACTTGGCAATCCATAGATTTTCCTCTGCATCGCAGACACCGGCTTTGGGGCGCGCTCCCCCAATAGACGACCCTGGTGCGATCAATAAATTTAGCCATTCGCGGAGATCGGGATTGTCGGCGGCGCCGTCCGATTGAAACTGCCATGCGGCGTTTTCGAGTTCGCGGAGCCTTGCCCAAGGAGGCGCATTGCTACCAGCGTGATTGGAAAGGAAGTCGCCGTCAGGGTCTGCTTTGAACCTCAAGCCTCCCATTCGCTGTTCGTCGTGGACTCCGAGCAGAAAGTCTGATTGAAGTAGCGTGTTCTGTTCTCTTGCTTCTTGTCGCGCAATCAAGGCTTCGCGACGTTTCATGATGATCTGCCCCCAACGATCAGGACTGGAGTCGAGGAACAACCCAAAGTTCGCCTTTTCGCCATCGTTTAGATATTGCGGCCCCTCGAATAGAAGTAATTCTGGGTCCAGCACAAGCGTTTCGTTTCCAGCCAACCAATCAGGATCGTATTCAAACGAAAACGTTTCCCGCCCGCGAGCAAGGTTCGCGCGCATCAATCCAATACGTTGGCATTCTCCCAACTCCAGCCAATCTCCGTAAACGTGGATTTCTCGCGTCATGTTTAGTCAGATGCCCTTTTAGGCTTCTTGTTTTTTCGTTTCGGTGCTCGTTTCTTGGGTGCCGTCAATTTGGCGTCTTCCAATCGCCGACCTAATTCGTCGTCTTTGGCTAGTGCTAGATAGTCTTCTTCCAATCCGAGGACGGATAGAATTCGGAATAGAGTCGCCATCGTTGAACTGGAACTACCCTTTTCGATCAAGGAAAGTGTGCTTCTGGCAATTCCTGCGCGCTCGGCAACTTGCTGTGCAGATAAACGACGGCGCAGTCTTGCCATTCGGAGCTGCTCACCAACTTGGGCGAACATCCGCTTTTGCTTTGGCAATAGTGCTTGTTTACTACGTGGCATAATGTATGACAGATCAATCAAAAGCGTGCTTATTTGCATGAACTATAGGACATTATGGATTGACGGCAACCCAGAATTTAGCCATATTTCACTGATTCAATACGATTAGGTGACAAAAACGAGGGTTTTAGGTGCCTCGTTTTCACGAAACCAATGAAAAACCAGATATACCGCTCGCCAAAATTAGGTGACGAAACGCAGATTTAGGTGGCCAATGATTGGCAACTACAACGAAGACGAACTCGTTCAACAAACGATGGCCAATTACTTGGAAGAGGAACTTGGCTGGCGATCGGTGTACGCCTACAACCAGGAAGATTTCGGCCCTAGCAGTTTGCTAGGCCGTGATTCCGAACACGAAGTCGTCCTCAAGCGAACGCTGCGTGAAAAGCTGGTCGAATTGAATCCCGACCTTCCGAACGAAGCCTACGACGACGCCATCCGCCAGATCACTGCGACGGAAGCTTCAGGAACAATCAATTCAATCAATCGCGACAAATACGATTTGCTTCGTGACGGTGTTCAGGTCGCGTTCACTGGAAGTGACGGTGAGCGAACAAAGGAACGGCTTCGTGTATTCGACTTCGCCAACCCCGATAACAATGATTTTCTCTGTGTAAGAGAATTGTGGGTCAAAGGCGAACGTTTGGAGCAAGATTTACGCAAAGACTACCATGTCATCACGGGCCGACAAACGGCTTGATCAAGTGGCCAAAGACTTCGTCGAACATTACACGAAGGCATGGGAATCTGGCAAAGCAATGCTCGTATGTGTCGATAAAGTGACGTGCGTGCGGATGCACAACCTGATCGAGAATCGTTGGAAGGAAAAGATCAAAGCTCTAAAGAAAGAAGTTAGGGCTGAGAACTACAAGGTGGCAGAAAGGCCATCTGACATTGAAAAACTACTCGATTGGATGTCGGAAACGAAAATGGCGGTAGTGGTTAGTGAAGATCAGGGAGAGGTTGATCGTTTCCGAAAATGGGACTTGGACATCAAGCCACATCGTAAGTTGATCAAGCAAGGGATTGAGCTTCCCAAAACAATGCGAGATCTACCAAAGTTCCGCAACATGCAACGAATGGAACTGGATGATGCTT